>CADBOJ010000074.1 GCA_902796305.1 uncultured bacterium
GCCGCAAATTTTGCTCAATTATCCTACGTCGCAGTTTATGTGTACCTCGGTCGGTGTTGCCACACCTCCCTGCGGCACTATTGTTTTAAATCGCTTGTGCAATGAGGGCATCTCGTTGCATTTATATTTATTTCGCTAAAGCATTTGGGACACGTTTTGGTGGTTGCGGCAACTTCGGCTTCTGCTTCTTTTTCGGCATTTGCTTTCAGTTTATTTATTCCTTTGATAAGAATAAATACCGCAAAAGCGACCATGGTGAAACTTATAATCGTATTAATAAATAAGCCGTAGTTTATTGTAACCGCACCTGCTGCTTTGGCGGCTTCAAGTGACGGATAGGATTGAATATTATCCAATGATGTCGGAATTGGAAAATAAAGATTTGAAAAATCAACTTTTCCCAGCAGCCATCCGAGAGGAGGCATAATAATGTCATTTACCATTGAATCAACAACTTTACTGAACGATGCGCCGATAATAATGCCGACTGCCATATCAATGACATTACCTTTTATTGCAAATGTTTTAAATTCTTCGGTCCATTTTTTGCATTTTGCTAACATATTTTTTCTCCATGTTCTGTTATTTTCTAAGTATATAATAAAAACGAATAGTTTATACAAAAATAGTCTGTTCTCTATCAGGTCCGACACTGATAATCGAGATTTTTGTTTTTAAATTTTCTTCAAGAGATTTTAAATAGATTTTAGCATTTTCGGGTAATTCCGAATAATGCTTGCATTTTGATATATCCTGTTTCCAGCCCTTAAATGTTTTATAAACAGGTTCATAGTTTTGATGCGTAAACACGTTTGTCGGGTAGTATTCCGTAATTTCACCCGTTAATTTATTTTTGTATGCCGTTGCAACTTTTATTTCATCAAATTTATCAAGTACATCAAGCTTAGTTAGAGCAATTTCGGTTATTCCGCCGACGAGTATTGAATATTTGGCGCTTACCATATCAAACCATCCGCAACGTCTTGGTCTGCCTGTCGTTACTCCGAACTCTCCGCCGATTGTTCTTAATGTTTCCCCTGTGCTGTCTGTTAATTCGGTTACAAAAGCACCTTCTCCTACACGGGTCATGTATGCTTTAAACACACCTATTACTCGTTGAATGGAATTAGCTCCCATTGAAGCACCCGTTGCTGCCCCTCCTGATATTGGATTTGAACTTGTTACATAAGGGTATGTGCCGTAATCTATATCAAGCATTACACCCTGTGCACCTTCAAATAAGATTGTTTTATTATCTTTTATATCGGTAAGATTTTTTTGCCAGTTGAAATCAACGTATGGAGCAAGTATTTCTTTGTATCCTGCCAGTTCTTTGAGTATTTCTTCTTTTGTATAAGGCTTTAAATCATAAACAAATTTGAGCTCCTTATTTATCATATTTAAGATAATATCCACTTTTTTATTGAGCGTTTCTTTATCAAATAAATCTTCAACTCTTATTCCAGAACGGTTGTATTTGTCTGCATAAGTAGGCCCTATTCCTTTTTTTGTTGTTCCGATTTTATTTTGCCCGAGTGCATTTTCGCTGTATCCGTCAATATCCGTATGATATTTCATTGTTATATGAGCAAGAGGAGAAATTTTAAGATATTTTTTAAAATGTTCGGGTGATATTCCCTGTGATACTATATTTTCAATTTCTTTTTTAAGGTCATCTGGTTTTATTACACATCCTGCCCCTATCATACAGGTTTTATTTTCATATAAAATACCTGACGGAATTAAGTGAAAAGCGTATTTTTTTCCGTTTGTAACAACCGTATGACCCGCATTTGAGCCTCCTTGAAATCTTGTTATAAAATCAGCTTTTTGAGCCAACAAATCCGTTATTTTTGCTTTTCCTTCATCGCCAAACTGTGCTCCGACTACGCATATATTTTCCATACCTGACCTCGTAAATTATTAATTACAGAGGAATTGTACAACAAAAAATTATTCATTCCAATAAACTTTAAAGTTTTGTATTTCTTCAAGAGTTTTATTGTAGTCGCCGTTAAATTTAATTGCCCTGTCATCTATATACACATATGCAACAGGTTTTATGTTTGTAACTTCCGTAAAATATTTGTCAAGATTATATTCTATAAGCCATTTTGTAGCCAGCTTCGGGCTTCTGTTGGTATAAAGTATTAATTCATTGTCTTTGGCAAGATTTATTATAAAATCTTTTGCACCGTCTTTTATTTCAGGTATTTCGTCAGTGTACTTTGTATATTTATTATCCCAATTCTTGTCTGTGTGACAGTTTGTTACTTTGTCATTATAGCGGACAATTTGTATGTGGACAAGATATTGATTAAAAAATTGGCTAAAAGAATAAAGGAACTTAGAAAACTACAAGGGTTAACGCAAGACGACTTGTCGTTTATTTCAGGTGTTGAACGCTCAACTTTAGGTAATATAGAAATTGCTAAAAATGATATAACATTTACAAAATTATATAAAATATCAAAAGCATTTAATCTGACTTTGTCTGAATTTCTAAATTTTTAAAACTATTTAATTCTCATATATTTTATTGTAAAATAATTCCATGCTGAAAATATATAACACACTATCAAATAAAATTGAAGAATTTATTCCGACGGTCGAAAATAAAGTAAAAATGTATGTTTGCGGTCCGACAGTGTATGATAAAGCGCATTTAGGACATGCAAGATGCTACATTACTTGGGATACATTATACAGATACCTTAAATTTTCAGGGTATGATGTTACCTATTGCAGAAATGTCACGGATGTTGATGATAAAATATTAAAAAAAGCCGATGAACAAGGTGTTGCACCTGAAGTGATTACGGATAAGTATTATAAATCTTTTTCGGAATCAATGAAAAATTTAAACTGCTTGAAACCTGATATTGAGCCGAGAGCAACAAAGACAATCGGTGAAATGATTGCAATGGTTAAAAAGCTTGAACAAACGGGATATGCATACGCTGTTGACGGTGATGTATATTTTAGGGTAAACAAATATTCTAAATATGGCGAACTTTCTTCTCAGCCTATTAAAGACTTATTAAAAGGTGCAAGAGTTGAAGCAAGTGATAAAAAAGAAAATCCGCTTGATTTTGCTCTCTGGAAAAAAGATGAACTTCACGGCTATAATTCACCATGGGGAAAGGGCAGACCCGGATGGCATATAGAATGTTCTGCCATGAATAAAAAACATCTCGGGGAAACAATAGATATCCATGCAGGCGGTGCGGATTTAGCTTTTCCTCATCATGAAAATGAAAGAGCCCAATCGGAATGCGCTAACGGTTGTCAATTCAGTAAATATTGGATGCATAACGGTTTTGTTACAATTAATAAAGAAAAGATGTCAAAATCTCTCAATAACTTCCTGACCATTGATGATTTACTTGAAAAATATGACAGTAATGCTATAAGATTGTTCATTTTGACAAATCATTACAGGATGCCCGTTGAATTTAACGATGAAGCGTTAACATCGGCATCTAACGGTGCAAAACGACTCATTAATTCAATAGCCGGTTTTGAAATATCGACTGAATATGATAATGAATTTATTGAAGAATTTAAATTAGCAATGGATGAAGACCTGAATACTTCAAAGGCTCTTGCCGTTTTATTTAAACTTGTTGACAAAGTAAAAAAAGAAGATAAACCTCAAATATATGCTAATACCTTATCTTATTTAGGTTCAACTCTGGGATTTGATTTTAGTCTTGCAAAAAAAGAAATTTCTGATGATGAATTACAAATAATTACAGAACCTTTATACAGGATTTTTGATTTATCTTTGGATTTATCTCCCGCACAAGCGATTGATGAAATCATTAAACTCAGAAAACAGGCAAGAGATGTAAAGGATTGGGTAAAATCAGACGAAATCAGGGACAAACTTTTAGAAAATAAAATCCAATTAAAAGATTCTAAAGAGGGTACAACTTGGCAGATTTTATAAAAAATTACAGCCTTGAAACTGCTTTATATGTTGTCGCTACTCCTATCGGGAATTTGGATGATATAACACTGCGTGCTATTAATGTATTAAAAAGTGTTGATGTTATAGCATGCGAAGATACAAGAAACACCTGTATTTTGCTTGATAAATACGGTATTGATACAAAACTTATCAGTTATCATAAATTCTCGGAAAGCAAGAAAGCCGACTTGTTTTTAGAATATTTAGGCAAGGGTAATTCTGTTGCGCTTGTTTCTGATGCCGGAACTCCTTTAATATCTGACCCAGGTGAAGTTCTTGTAGAGAGAGTTTTAAATTCAGGTTTCAGGGTTGTTCCTATTTGCGGAGCATGCGCTGTTACGACATTACTTTCTTCTATTCCAAGAAGAAGTGAAGATTTTAAATTCATCGGCTTTATTTCAAGAAATAAAAATCAAATTGTTGATATCGTTAAAAATAACAAATATGAAAACTTGATTTTTTACGAAAGTCCGTTAAGGTTGCTTTCTACTCTTGAAACAGTTGCCGAAATTTTTCCGAATAAAAAAGTTGCCATCGGAAGAGAACTGACAAAAAAATTTGAAGAAATCAAAACAGGAAATATTCTTGAAATTATTGAATACTATAAAGCTAATACTTTAAAAGGTGAAATAGTTATTATGCTGTATGCTGATACCTTATCTGAAACTGTCGATATTTCGGATAAAATCGGCAAATTAAAGACTCTCGGCTTAAAAGATAAAGAAATTTCAAAAATTATTTCAGCTTTATATGATGTAAACAAAAATGATGTTTACAAAATGTGTATAGAATAATAACTTGCTTGCTGTTATTGATTTATCGTTTTAAAAATTTCTTCTGCCAATTCTTTAAGTTCGTCATATGTTGTCGAATTTGGCGCTGATTTTATGGTCACTTTTTTATCAAGTACTGTACTGTTTTTTATTTGTGATATTTTTTCTCTTACCAAATTACCGCAAACAGGAGCCCAGCTTCCGTTTTCAATAACTGACCAAACTTTATTTTGAATGTTGTGGCTTATAATTTCGTTAATTAAATTTTCCATATTAACAAAAATGCCGTTATTGTACGTTGTTGTTGCAATAATTATATTTGAATAGTCAAAAATATCTGAAATTATGTATGAATGATGCGTTAATGAAGCGTCATAAAGTTTTATATTCTTCAATCCGAGTTTTGCAAGATTGTTTGCTAGAATTTCTGCAGTATTTTGTGTTGCGCCGTATACGGATGTATAGATAATCAACGCCGAATTTACCGAGGAAATATAATTTGCCCAATTATGATATTTTTCAATGACTGTTTCAATATTCTCTTTCAAAATAAGTCCGTGAAGCGGGCAAATTGTTTTGATTTCAATATTTTTTGCTTTATTTAAAAGCATATTTACCTGCATTCCGTATTTTCCTACTATATTTGTATAGTATCTTGCATATTCGGGAATTAAGTTTTTGAAATCTACTTCATTATCAAATAGATTGCCGTTAATTGCACCGAACGAGCCGAATGCATCTGCTGAGAATAATATTTTATCCGTTTTATCATATGTTGTCATAACTTCAGGCCAATGCACCATTGGTGCCATCATAAAGGTCAGCTCGTGATTACCTGTATTCAAAGTGTCGCCTTCTTTTATTAAATAAAAATTTTCTTCGGATAAATTTTCGGTATTAAAAAATTGATTTGCCATTTGTTTTGCTTTTTGATTGCAGACAATTTTTAATTCAGGATATAAATTTAAAACACGGCTTATCATTGCGCTATGGTCGGGTTCCATATGATTTACAATAAGATAGTCAAGTTTTCTCCCGCCTAGTGCATATTCAAGATTTTCAAAAAAATGTTCTTCTGTAGATTTATCAACCGTATCAAACAATACCGTTTTTTCATCAAGTAAAAGATAAGAATTATAGCTTATTCCGTTTGGAACAGGGTATACACTTTCAAAAAGAGATAGCTTTCTGTCGTTTGTGCCGATATATATTAAGTCTTTAGTTATATTTCTTGTGTTTTTCATTTGTGTACTCCTTTTTATTAATTATAGATAAAACACCTTGCACTTAAAAGAGAGTTTAATTTAAAATTAATAATTTACATTTTTCAATTTATTGTAAAACAGTATTGCAAGAGTAATTAAAATAATGCCGTATAAGATAAATGTATTTAATATGCCTATATATTGGGTAACGGTTCCCGAAAAAACGGTACCCAAAGATGCCATACCGAGTATTGCCATTGTATTATAGCTCATAACCCTTCCTCTTAAGCTGTCATTAATAACACTTTGAAGAAGTGAAATTTGCGGTGTAATAAATCCTGTTATGCATAAACCAATTAAAAACGCTATAAATAGTGAAAAATATACATTTTTTATTACACCAAACAGTATCAAATTAATCCCCAATGCAAGACATGCTCCAATCATAATGATTTTAAGGTTTTTGTTATCTTTTTTTGATGCTATTAAAAGAGATGATACCAGCGCTCCAAAGCCTATTGATGCCATAAGATATCCAAGTATATCGGCATTGGCATTATATACGTCTTTTGTAAAAATCGGCATTAGCATCGGATATATCATTATAATGAAACAAAATAATGCCAAAAAAAGCTGTAGATAATAGATTTTTGGCGTATTGACAACATATTTTATTCCGTCCTTAAAATCTTTTAAGAAAGGTTTTTTGATTTTATCAATATTGTCTTCAATTTTCATTAATGAAACCAGAATTATATTGGGCAGTATAAATATAAAATTTATTATAAAGCATATCCCGACACCGAAATTTGCAATTATAAGTCCTGACATAGCAGGACCTATGAGCTTTACAACATTAAAGCAGGAAGAATTAATTGATATAGCGTTAGTTAAGTCTTTTTTATTATCAACAAGGTTGATGAACAATGATTGCCTTAGAGGACCGTCTATTGAAACAAGCGTATTAAGAAACAAGCCCGAAAGAATTATATTCGGCAGTCTGATTGTATCCGTGTAAAATAACAGCGAAATCATAAGTGCTTGCAATAAAAATAATATCTGGAGTGTTAATAAAAATTTATGCTTATTAAATTTATCAATAAGCACCCCTGCAACCGGAGTAAAGAAAAAAAGCGGAAGAGTACTTATAAATGTTGTAAAACCTGTTATAAACGCAGATTTTGTTACTTCATAAACAAGCCAGCTTATGGCAACATTTTGTACCCATATACCAATTTGCGAGATAATTAACCCCGGGAAAAATAATCTGAAATTTCTGTATTTAAAAACTCTAAACATTTGTTTAATATAATTATATACCGCATAATACTATCGTCAATTTTTCTTGTGCGGATGTAAATTATTTTAAACATTGACATTGTTTGACGCTGATGTTAGTTTTTAATTAGAATGTTTATTTTTAGGGATTAATTTTAGTATGAAAAGACGTGATGTAATTAAACTTGGTTCAACTCTTCTTGGCGGAGCGTGTTTGGCTTCTCTTTCGGGCTGTGTACCCAATGAAGATACCACTACAAGAGAATCCGTTAATAAGTATGTAACCATTGTTGATAATAATTTACAAATTACTCCAAAACAAACGGCAATGTATGAATATTCCTGCCCAATGCCGTTTAGTAAAGAAGGAATAGATGAACTCTATGAATTTAATAAAACATTAAAAAAAGGAAAAGTTACAACGCTTTATTCTTCAATTCCTTCTCCTGCTGCGGATACTATTCACCCGTACTTTACCGCTAATGCTCGTGGCGTAAATAAAGATATTAAAATCTTGAACGACTATATTTCATATGTAAGATATGCTATTAAAAAAGATTTTAAATGCGTTTATGCACTAAATTCTACATTGCCTATAACTGAATATGAAAAGTCTGGGCTGTATCCAAAAATAATAGAATTGTTTAAAAACCTCAATAATGTAGGAATTAATGATGTAAAAATAGCAAATCCAGCGCTCTTAAAGCTTTTTAGCAGGAAGTTCCCGGATATGAATCTGCACCTTTCTACAAGCAGCGAATATCACAGTTTTCAAAATTATGAATACTTATTAAAAGAATATCCTGAAATTAAATCCATAAATATGACAACAGATGAAAACAAGAATTTTCAACTATTGTATAATTTGAGAAAATCTTTTCCTAAGGTTAAGCTTGAATTACTTGTAAACGAACACGGTTGTCTTAAATTCTGTATTTCAAGATGTTATCATCCTGCAACAACCGAATATGGTTTTCCTTGTGTTGAGTATATTAAAAAAAATCAATTTTTACATTTTGCAAGAAATACTCTTGTTTTCCCTTGGGAGTGGGAATATTATAGCGCAATAGGCATAAATAATTTTAAATTTTCCGGTGGTCCGAGACATATAATTAAAAATGTTAAGATAGTAAAAGAATGGGCTAAACTAAAAGAAACCGGAGTTGACAGTTATCTTGCAAATGAATTTATGAACACTCGTTGTCTTTCAAGGAGGCATTATCTTAAGTTTGATGATTCCTTAAAACTGTCTGATCTTATAAAGCAGATGCCTGATATTAATTATTTCATTAAAAACGGTTCAAGATGCTTGTCTTCTTGCGGTATTAATTGCCGATATTGTTACGAAATTGCGGAAAATATCAAAAAAATTGCTATAGAGGTATAGCATTGTGTAAAATTTATATTTACAATTTTATCTGATTTGAATATAGTTATTTTATGAGCAAGAACTGTTATCTATGTCATTCAGATAAAATATCCGTACTGGATGGAAAAGTGCGTGATAATAATAATTTAAATATGCTTGTGTGCAATAACTGCTCGCTTGCGTTTTTAAGCAGTTTTGACCATATTTCAAATACTTTTTATGAAGATGGCAAAATGCTTCCTGAAAATTCCAAGCCCGCCGAACGGGAAAAGTATTGTTATAATGATGATTTTAGGAGATTTAAACTACTTAAAAAAATAATTTCAAATAAAATAATTATTGACTTTGGTGCAGGCTCGGGCGGTTTTTTAAAACTTGCACGAAATATAGCTAAAGAATGTTACGGTGTTGAATTAGATACAAGATTAAGAAAATATATGACAGAACAGAATATAAGAGCTTTTGATACAATTGACAGTTGTCCAAAAGCAGATGTTATAACTTTATTTCATACATTAGAACATATTAAAGACCCGATAACTTTTCTTTCCGATTTAAGAAGTCATTTAAAAGACAGCGGCTCTCAAATTATCATCGAAGTTCCAAATGTTAATGATGCACTGATTTCTCTATATAAATCAAATGACTTTTTAAATTTCACATGGTGGAGCTGTCATCTTTTTTCTTATAACCCTAAAACATTAAAAGAAGTTGTAACGCAAGCAGGCTATAAAATCAACAGCTTTAAACAAATTCAGCGTTACGGACTGATTAATCACATTTATTGGTTAATTAAGGGCAAGCCAAAAGGAGACAAAATATATCCCAAATTAAATAATAAATTTATAAATTTTATCTATGAAAAAATACTCTCGTTTTTAGGTAAAACCGATACACTTCTAATAAGTATTTCACCTGAATAACTTTTTTAAGAATTTTCTCTTCTTGCTTTTACTTTTTCAACAAGTTCGTCAAATTCTTCTGCATTGATGCTTTCGTTTTCAAGTAACGATAGAGCTAATTCGTTTAAAATATCTCTATTATTGTTTAGAATTTCTTTTGCAAGTTCATATTTTTCATCAATTATTCTTTTTACTTCTTTATCAAGTTCATATGCAACTTGTTCGGAGTAATCCTTTGTTTGTCCGAAATCCCTGCCCATAAATACATGCTCATGAGGCTCGCCATAGGTCATATTCCCCATTTTTTCGCTCATTCCCCACTGCATTACCATGTTACGGGCAAGTTTAGTTGCTCTTTGCATATCGTTGGATGCTCCTGTTGATATATTGTCCCCGTATATAATTTCTTCTGCTACTCTTCCGCCGAGAAGATCTGTAATATGGGCTAGGAGTTTTCTTTTTGTTTGATGCTTGCTGTCATCTTTCGGTGTATACCAAGTTAGTCCCAATGCTCTTCCTCTTGGTATGATTGAAATTTTTTGAACTTCTTCGCAGTCCTCAAGCATTTTTAATATGATAGCATGTCCTGCTTCATGGTAGCTTGTTCTTTCTTTATCTTCCTGAGTCAGCACCGTGCTTTTCTTTTCAATACCTGCAATAACTCTATCGATTGATTTGTCAATATCTGCCATTGTGATATTTTCGCCATTATTGCGGGCGGCAAGCAGTGCCGCTTCGTTTAAAAGATTTTTTAAATCCGCTCCCGTAAACCCCGGAACTCTTTTGGCCAGTGCTTTTAAATCAACATCAGGTGACAATTTTTTATTTTTGGCATGAACTTTTAATATTTCTTCTCTTCCTTTTACATCAGGTTCATTAACATAAATTTGTCTGTCAAACCTGCCGGGACGAAGCAATGCGCTATCCAATATATCGGGTCTGTTTGTTGCTGCTAGCACAATAATATTGGTGTTTTCGTCAAACCCGTCCATTTCTACAAGCAGTTGATTAAGAGTTTGCTCTCTTTCATCATGTCCTCCGCCCATTCCGGCGCCCCTTTGTCTTCCGACCGCATCTATTTCATCTATAAATATCATACAGGGTTGATGTTTTTTTGCCTGCTCAAATAAATCTCTTACCCTGCTGGCTCCGACACCTACAAACATTTCAACAAAATCCGAACCGGAGATAGAAAAAAACGGGACTCCGGCTTCGCCTGCAACAGCTTTTGCCATTAATGTTTTACCTGTACCGGGAGCACCTACCAATAATACTCCTTTTGGTATTTTTGCTCCTAATTTTGTATATTTATCGCTGTTTTTAAGAAAATCTACAATTTCTTCAAGCTCTTGTCTTTCTTCGTCAATTCCTGCCACATCTTTAAAGGTTATTTTAATTTTATCGTCTACAAGCATCTTTGCTCTTGATTTTCCAAAATTAAGAGCAGACGAACCTGTTGATTGTATTCCTTTAACAATCAGGGCTATCATAATTATAATAAATATTATAGGAATAATAACAGTTCCGAGTAACCCCATCCACGAGCCGTCCTGTGTTTTAGCCATGGTTATTTCAACACTGTTATCCTTTAAAAGTTCGTACATTTCTTTGTCGTTTTCGGGGATTTGAACTTTATATTGTGTTTTTGGTAATTGCTGTCCTGTTAAGATCAGACTTTGTTGTAGTGAATTATCTTTTGCATCCGGCTTCTTTGTGTCTTGTTTCTTTTCCTCTTTCGGAATAGCAATTAAACTTTCCTTTGAAACCAGTACGCTTTCAATTTTTCCTGTTTGTACTTTATTTAGAAATTGTGTATATGAAATTTCCGATGTTGACGTTCTTATATCTTTAAAGCTTACTGTTGCAAGTATAATTGCAATAAGCACGGCGATTAAAATCATTGAAGTGGATTGATTTTTGTTCATAGTCTCCTCATCTAAACAATATAAATATATTGATATTATAACAAAAGAATAATAAAATGTTAAATATACAATAACAGGATTTTATATGACGCGTGTATTCTTATCACTGGGTTCTAATCTGGGTGACAGGCTCTCAAATATACAACAGGCTGTCAGTACTCTTAGTATGTCCGACAAAATTAAAATTATAAAAACCTCTTCGTTTTATGAAACAGAACCTTGGGGCAATAAAAATCAAAACTGGTTTGTTAATGCCGCTGTTGCCGTTGATACAATAATGGAGCCTATGGAGTTATTGAAATACTGTCAAAATATTGAATATACTCTTGGCAGAATAAGAAACCAAAAAGAACGATGGCAAGCAAGAGCTATTGATATAGATATTTTAATGTACGGAGATAAAATTATAAATATAGACAAAACCCTTATTATCCCTCATCCTTATATGCACCTGAGGGCTTTCGTCCTTGTTCCCATGCTTGAAGTTAAATCCGACTTGGTTCACCCCGTATTTAATAAAACAATATCCGAATTATACGATGAACTTGAAAATCCGGAGGATGTATTTTTATATGGAACTATCCTGCCAAGACAAGAATAAAATTGCAATAGCCGGATGCGGGCCTGCGGGCATATTTTGTGCAATATCAATTGTTAAATTGTTTGATGATGTTGATTTTAAAGACTATTCAATTACATTGTTCGATAAGTCGGAACATTTAAAAACACTTCTTGTAACAGGCGGAGGCAGGTGCAACTTATCAAACTCTATTAATGATATTAGGGATTTTGCTTCAAATTACCCGAGAGGTGAAAAATTTTTGTATTCAATATTTTCAAGATTTTCAAATTTCGATACTCTTGAATTTTTTAAAAGCTTAAGAATTGAAACTTATACGCAGTCTGACGGAAGAATTTTCCCTGTTTCAAACAGTGCGGATGATGTTAGAAACAAAATGCTGAAATTTCTAAAATCTAGAAAAAATATTTTTTTTAAGAAAAAAGCGGTTTTAAATTCTTCAACTATCAATGATTATAATTTTAAAATTATTTCGGCCGGTTCAAGAAGCACCGAATCTTTAATAAAATCATTCAAACACAACCCTGTTCCTTTTAAAAAATCCCTCTGCGCCTTAAAGATTGATAATTTTATTTATCCAAAAGGCGTAAGTGTTAAATCGATTGACGGGGATTTTTTATTTACCGAAGACGGCATAACAGGGCCTTTAGCATTTAAAATTTCTTCTTTGAATGCTTTTTTGGATTTTCCTTATGAAATTTCAATTAAACTTTTTGATGAAAACAAATTGATTGAACTTGCGCACTTGAATCCGAAAAAATCAGCAGGTTCTATTGTTTCAAAATTTATTCCGAAATCTCTGGCTAAAGTTTTAGTGAAAACATATGATAAAAACATTTGCGAGATATCCGAAAAAGTGTTAAGAAAATATTCTGTTTTGAATTTAACGGTAACTGGTATAAGAAATTGCGGTGAAATTGTTAATGCCGGAGGGGTTAATCTTGATGAAATTGATAAGAATTGTAAATCAAAATTAAATCAAAACCTCTGGTTTTGCGGTGAGATTTTAAACATTGACGGCTATTGCGGAGGTTTTAATTTGCAAAATTGCTGGTCAACCGCTTACATTGTTGCAAAAAATGTTGTAGAATCAATCATGTACTAATTATTAAGGAAATATTTATGTATGATTTAGCAGTAGTAGGAATGGGGCCTGCAGGCATTGAAGCAGTTAAATATGCATTAAATAACGGGTTATCGGTTATTGCTTTTGAAAAAGATAAACCCGGCGGTACTTGTTTAAATGTCGGCTGTATACCTACAAAATCTATTCTCCACAGTGCAATATCTTACAATTTATCTAAAACATTTGATAAAATAGGTTTAGCCGGAGATTTATCTCTTGAAATTGACTGGAAAAAAGTAATTGCACGAGAAAACTCAATTGTTGAAAAATTTTCTTCGGCGCTTGACAAGTTTTTAGGCAGTATTGATAATTTAAAATACATTAATTCTCCTGCAGAAATCACTATTGACAATGACAATATATTGATTGAAGCTGATTATAATATTTATGAAGCTAAAAATATTATTATAGCAACGGGTTCTAAGCCGTATGAGCTTGAAAATTTGCCATTTGACGGCAAGTTTATTCTATCTTCGGATGATATTTTCAAGCTTGAAAATCTTCCAAAATCCGTTGCAATAGTTGGTTCGGGTGCTATCGGTTGTGAATGGGCGTATATATTCTCTTCTTTTGGTGTTGAAGTTCATTTAATCGAAAAAGCTCCTGCCATACTTCCAAATATGGACAATGATATTCAAAAATATGCCGAGCGTATTCTTAAATCAAACAATGTAAAAATCTACAAAGATGATTATGTCTTAAATTATTCCGTAAACAAACTGACTTTAAATTCCGGAAAAGAAATAGCCCCGGATATTGTTTTATCATGTGTCGGAAGACAGGCTGTTTTGCCCGTTGTTCATTATCAAGGTTACGGCGGTTCTTTTACTTTAAGAGCGGGGCAAAATTCTTGTACTACAGATTTTGAAAATGTGTTTATTACGGGAGATGCTTCATCCGGTACCATGCTTGCTCATTACGCTGTCTTCCAAGCAAGAAATGCCGTTAATTTAATACTTGGAAAAAATGAAGAATATTACCCTGTACCGAGTGTTGTATACTTAAATCCTGAAGTTGCTTCGGTCGGTTTAAAAGAACAGGAAACTGATGATTCATATACTATTAAAAAAATAAGTTTAACTACAAGCCAAAAAGCTTGGTGTGATAACCAAATAACAGGTATGATAAAACTTATTATCAAGGATAATCTCGTAAAGGGTGCGCATATTGTTTCTCCCGAAGCTTCAAGCTTAATAACATTACTTTCATTTATTATTCAATACAACATACCTGTTGATGAAGCAAAAAATATGATATATCCACATCCTACTTATTCTGAAATTATTGCGGAGGTATTATAAACCTTGAGTGACCGTTTAAGACTTCCTGACTATCTTAAAACTTCAATTGCAAGCCTTGATAATAAAGAATATAAAAAAGTTAAAAATATTTTACTTGAAAATAATCTGAATACAGTTTGCAATGAAGCCAGATGTCCCAATAAGTGCAAATGTTATTCCAGCCTAACGGCAACATTTATGATACTCGGAAAGACATGTACAAGAAATTGTGCTTTTTGCAACATTTCGGACGAAAAACCATCGCAAGTTGACAGTGATGAACCAAAACATATAGCATCAGCCGCTAAACAGCTCGGTTTAAAATATTGTGTTATAACATCGGTTACCCGTGACGATTTATGCGCCAATGATGATTATGGTTCAATTCATTATTTTAATGTTATAAACGAACTTAAATCAAATTGTCAGGATGTTAAAGTTGAAGTTCTTACTCCCGATTTTTGCGGAAACACTGTTGCGCTTGACAGGATTGTTAAGGCAAAACCTGATGTTTTTAACCATAACATTGAAACAATCAAAAGACTTTACCCTGTTGCACGACAGATGGCAAATTTTAATCAATCTCTTGATGTTTTAAAGTACATGAAACAAAACGGTTTTATCATAAAATCAGGTTTTATGCTTGGTCTTGGCGAGGATATTAATGAAATATACGAACTGATAGATATTTTAAATGATATAAAACTTGATATCGTTACGGTTGGACAATATATTCAGCCGTCAAAAAAACATTTGAATGTCGTTAAATATTATAGCGAGGAAGAATTTAAGAATATTGAAGAATATATTCTTAAAAATACTTCAATTTACCCTGTTGTTGCACCTCTTGCAAGAAGCTCCTATAAGGCTTTTGAAACTTATATGAAAATAATTAATCGTTAGCGGGTTTTCTTCCCTTTTTTGAAATTTTAAGTATGTTTTTTTCTTGCTCTTCTTTGGAAATGTTTGCTTTTTTTGCCATTGATTTAACATATTCAAGTTTTTCACTCTCAGATAATTTCTTTTCATCCAGAAGTGCAAAAATAATCTTTATTCCCGAAAGATTGAGCGCTAAATTTCTGGTTAAAAAAAGTACAAGTTCGCCTCTTTTTAAATCGTCAACAGTATAATATCTTCTGTTTTTTTGAGTTCTTTTTGAAACTAAAATTCCTTCTTTATCCCAAATCCTGAGCGTTCTTTGATGAACTTTGAGTGCAACCGCAAACGTTCCGATAGGAAATGAAAGCGTGCTTGTATCTATTTTATTATCCGATTTATTCATAATCTTAATCCCAGAAAAAATACAATTTTTAAATATTATATCACACCTTGCATGTCGTAGCATGTGCAACCCGTAATTTTTACATTTACTATATCACCGGGGGTCAGATACTCGTCTGTTTTTATATATACCAATCCGTCCACCTCGGGAGCATCTTTATAGCTTCTTGCAACAACCGTTCCGTTATTATGAAGTTCTTCGATAATGCAGGGAATTTTCTTTCCTATATATTTTTTATTTATTTCAAGAGAAATATCCTTTTGAGTTTCCATTAATATTTTTTTTCTTTTGTTTTTTACGGACTGTTTGATTTGAGGTTTTAACCCGTATGCATAAGTATTTTTTTCTCTTGAATATGTAAATACTCCTGCCTTATCAAACTTCATATCTTTTACAAATTCAAGTAAATTATTAAATTCTTCATCTGTTTCGCCCGGATAGCCTACAATAAATGTAGTTCTTATTGAAACATTTTTAATATTTTTTCTTATTTCATTAATGAATTTTCTGTAATCGATTGCGGGGCGTTTCATTCTTTTGAGTACTTCAATATTTGAATGCTGAAGCGGTATATCAATATATTTTACGACTTTATCAAGGTCGTTTATTGCTTTCATAAGTTTTTTGTCAAAATTAGTAGGGTATGCATACATCAGCCTTATCCAATTCAGTTCCTCAATTTTATTAAGTTCTTCAAGTAAATTTGCAAGCATTGGCTTATTATACAAATCAAGTCCGTAGCTTGTCGTATCTTGTGCAATAAGAATAATCTCGGATACTCCTTTTTTTGCCAGCCCTTTTGCTTCAAGTACAATATCTTCTATTTTTCTTGATTTATATGTACCTCTTAACTGCGGAATAACACAATATCCGCAATTATAATAACACCCCTCGGCTATTTTAACATAGCTTGAAGACCCTACTGTTATTTGTTCTCTTTTTATATCTTCCCTGTATGAGCAAACCGGATTATCGGAGATATTAACGTATTCCTTTTCCTCAACAGCTTCAAGAATTTTATCATAGTTGCTAGTACCAATGTAGCTTTTAACTTCGGGAAGAAGCTCTTGCAATTTTTCCTTATATTTTTGAACTAGACATCCCGTTAAAATAACACGCTTTTTTAGAGCAATCATATCCATAATTGCTTTAACGCTTTCTTTTTCCGCATCAAGTATGAATGAACAAGTGTTTACTATAACTGTTTTGACGTCATTTTGATACGGGTCAAGGGTATAAGAGTAGCCTTTTTTAACAAGTAATCCGAGCATTAGCTCCAAGTCAACAAGATTTTTTGCACATCCGAATTGTAATATACCTATTTTTTCTTTATTTTTCATTTTTTAATCTTTCAAATATCAAAGCTTTATATTTACTGTTAAGTATCTTTTTTCTTTGATAATTATCCATAATATATGTGCAAAAATCAATTGCATAATTATAACAAATTGCGGGTTTGCCGTAATCTTTTGTGTTTCTCGGGAAAAATATAACGTATTCGGGTTTGATGTTTTTGAAATTTTCTATTATTTTTTCTTCATTAAAGGTTTCAAAATCAAGAGGTGTAAAAGTCGAGTTGTAAAAATTGTGCGGTTTGTTAAATATGAAATTTAGTATTTCGCCTTCGGGAACCGTAACAAAACTCTTATCTTTTATTGTTGTTTTGATGTAGTCATTCAGTTGTAAAAATAATTCTTTTTCATAATCTCTAAGATATAATGTTCCTCTGTTTGTATTTATCTTGTATTTGGGGTTCAAGATAAAGTAGCTTAAATTAAATATGTTGGAACACATAATATAAATGCAGAAAATAATAAATATTGTTTTTTTATTGTCTAATACTTTATCAAGCACAAAATACAGACATAAAATAAGTATAAAAAAACCGAAGTTTGCATAAGACAATGTACTTGTTTTAAATATTGATTTAAGCGACAGTATGACGGCTATCGATAAAACCATCCAGTGGTTTGCGTTTAACAGTTTTCTTTTAATTACATACATTGCAGTTATCGGAAGTGTAACAAGGTTTAAGGCTTCCAGGGGATTTATTATTATAAGTGTCGTTGTCAGAATAAAATATTTTAATATATTATATTTTTCTTTTTTAAAGAATAACACTAATCCTGAAAGTAAAATAATAATTAAAAAATATATTAAAAAATTATTTAACGTAAAGAAGCTTCCGAGCGACTTATAAAGATATACAAGAGCAGGGCTTGAAGTCATTTCTTTTATGTAATAAAAATTTGTTTTTATATCCTGAAATGTTACTTTATTTTGTATAAGGTAAAATATATTAACTGTCGAAAATAAAAATACAAGAGGAGAATATTTTAATATTTTTTCTTTTCTAAACAGATAGTATGCAATTGTAATAATAAATGCAGGAATAAAAAATTCGATTCTGTTGGCAAGAATAAGCCCCAGCGACAGAAACGCAATGGGTTTTTTGTTGTATAAAATTGATGTCAATAAAATATATAAACCAAAAACTGCCCAGAGGGTAGAATAAGAATAAGGTAATATAAAAGAAAAAGTAGAATTTGAGAATATACTAAGGGAAATAAATCCCGTAATAAGTAAATAAATTATATATTTGTTGTCTGTGAATTTTTTAAGTATAAAGTAATATAAAAATACAATAATAAGCGATATTGTACTTGATAATGCAATTAAAAGATTAAAATTCTCATTAATTTTATAAATCAGAGAATTTATAATATAGCCGAAAATTCCATATATAACAAAGATATCCTTGAATAACACTCCGCCATTTAGCATTTTATAAGGAATATAGCTTTCCCTTGAAAAATCAATCAGCATACTGCCTATATTAAAGCCGTATATTATATAGAAAATTGTAAATATGCCGAGAATAAATAAAATATCTTTATTTTTAAATTTCATTTACTTTTTATAACAAATATAAATTATTTAGGCAATTTTTTTACAGAAAAATTGTTTATTATAGTATGTACTTAGATTATAAACGTGATATGTATCCATTTGCAGATTACGAACGTCGCAGAGTGTTAGGTCTTCCGAGAGCATTGCGATACTATATTGAAACGGGAAATTCCGGTGACAGATTTTCAAGAAGAAGATATGCGAAATCCGATTTGCAAAATAAAAATCGATACTTTGATATGCTCAAAGGCGGGGTTATTGTGTCTGGGGCTATTGTTCTTGCAAGTTTACTAAAAAAACGCAAAGCAAATTCAGAAGAAAAAGTTTCATTATTTAAAAAGTTATTTAATAAGGTGTTAGGAAATGTTAAAAAACCAGGTAAAATTAATCCGGACGGTGGTTCGGTTGCTAAGGCTGGCATTATCGGAAAGCTTAAAAATGTATTCTCCAATTTTGGTTCCGATAAAAATACATGAAAATAATTTTCATTAAAATGCGCTAATTATCTCGGAGCGTGCGGTTTTCTTTGAACGGCTAACTCTTTTTTGAACTGTTCAAATTCTTTTTTCTGCTCGGGAGTTAATATGCTTTCAAAATTTTTCCTGTTTTCTTCTCTTATTTTATCGGCATTTTGTTTTAAAAGCACAAGCTCCATCTTCATTGGTGCAGTTCTGATGTCAGCTTGATATTTTGGGATACCTATGATGTAAATATTTCTGATTTTTTTTCTTACGGATTCCATTTTATCAATGGTATCTTCCATTGCTTTAATGTTTTTTGCTTTGTTTTTTCTGAGGATTTTAAGTTGTTCGTCGGTTAAATTCAGTCTTATAGCCAATTCTTTATCAAATTGCTTTAAGTCTTTTATTTTTGGCGGTTCTTTGGGGTAATGTGCCAAAGCAAAAACAGGGGTGAATATAAAAATTAAAATCAATATAAAAATTTTATTTTTCATTTATTCCTCCAATAAACAGGAAAGCTTGTCCGATAACAATTTTCTGGCATTATTCATCCTTGATTTAACCGTGCCTATCGGTATTTTTAGTTTTTTTGCAATGTCTTCATAAGAATAGTCTTCAAATTCAAAAAGTATAACTACTGTTTTCATTTTTGCGGGAAGTGAATTTACCGCTTTTAGGATTATTTTTTGTCTTTCTTTTTGAGAAAGGATTTTTTCCGGCGTATTTGTTGTTTTGATGTTTCGAAGTGCATCTTCATCGCCGTCGGTTATGTTTTTTTGTTTACACTGTTTACTTTTAAGATAATCTTTGCAAATATTTGCTGTTATTGTACATATCCAGCTTGAAAATTTATTTTGTTCTTTATACTTATCTCTGTTTTTCCAGACACGTATATGAACTTCCTGTTCTATATCCTCATCATAAAAGCCTATGTAATCTTTAATAATTTTTTTTATTTTGTTTGCGTTTTCGGATATAAGCTTAATCAAATTTTTACCTTAATAAATTCATACTGTCGAACATCAATTCATCCTGCAAGACATTGTTGTTTAATGAAATATAGATGTCGTTTCCTTTATTATATACATCATAAGCGCAAAATGTAAATGTCGGAATAATTAGTATTAAAAGCGACATTATGCACATTTTTATGCGTTTCCGCCTTTTGTATAAAGGCTTTGCTTCTTTTAACAGTTCTGATAATTTATCCATAGTTAATTCCTTTTATTATTATAACTGTTTTTATTTAAAAAAGTTCAAAAATAATTTGTTAAAATTTTTTTGTTAACATAACTTAATATATCATAATTAATTTTTTTCCTATCTTTACTGCGTTTTGGGCAATAATCAAAATTATTATATAACAAGTATATATTATTTAAGCAATTTTTATATATCAAATTACTTTATTAATATATAGAAGAAAATGAGAGAAACTGCATGAAAAACTTTAGCAATTATGATAACGATGATTACAACCCTTTTGTGGTAAAGGATAACTCAAAACTATTAAGAACATCGCTTAATGAAATTGATAAAAGAAGTATAAGATTTCGTTATAAAAATACTGAAGATCCAATTAATCTTGTATTTAATTCAATAGAAGAAACATCTTTATCTACTTTAACCAAAGACTTTATACAAGAAAGTTTTTCTGATTTAGTTATTTTTATTTCAAGATTGTGTAAATAACTACTGAACATAATATATAAAAACTGCAAGCAGTCATTGCTTGCAGTTTTTTATGAAAAGAATTTTAATTATTCGGCATGAGTTGCTGATTTAGAAATAATTTCTTTTTCAACATTTGCAGGAACTTGTTCGTATTTACAAAATTCCATTGAGAATGTGCCTCTGCCTTGGGTATTTGAACGCAAATCAGTTGCGTAACCAAACATATTTGCGAGAGGAACAATTGCTCTTACGATTACGTTGCCTGTGTTTCCTTGAGGTTCTTGTCCTTCAATTCTTCCTCTTCTTCTTGAAATGTCGCCGATAATTGTTCCCGTAAATTCATCGGGGATTTCAATTTCAACTTTCATCATAGGTTCTAATATGCAAGGACTTGCTTTTTTACAACCCTCTTTCATTGCCATAGAGCCTGCGATTTTGAATGCCATTTCCGAAGAGTCAACTTCGTGGAAACTTCCGTCATAAAGTTCAACTTTAACGTCAATTAAAGGATATCCGGCAAGAATTCCGCCTTCAAGAGCTTCTTCCATACCTTTTCTTGCAGGTTCAATGTATTCTTTAGGAATAGCACCGCCGACGATTTTGTTTTCAAATACAAATCCTTCATTTTCACCCGCAGGAGAGATTTTAACTTTAACGTGACCGTATTGACCTTTACCGCCTGATTGACGAATGAATTTAGAGTCTTGATCGGCAGTTCCTCTGATTGTTTCTCTGTATGCAACCTGCGGTTTACCGATATTTGCTTCAACTTTAAATTCTCTTAACATTCTGTCAACAATAATATCAAGGTGAAGTTCGCCCATACCGGAGATGATTGTTTGTCCTGTTTCTGTGTCTGATTTAACACGGAATGACGGATCTTCTTCGGCTAATTTTTGAAGAGCTATACCCATTTTATCCTGATCGGCTTTTGTTTTAGGTTCGATTGCAACAGAAATAACAGGTTCGGGGAATGACATTTTTTCTAGGATAATAGGTGCGTTTTCGTCGCATAATGTATCACCTGTTGTAGTTTCTTTCAAACCAACGGCTGCACAGATGTCGCCAGCATAAACTTCTTGTTCTTCAAGTCTTTGGTCGGCATACATTCTAACCAATCTTGAAATACGTTCTTTTTTGCCGTTTGTAGAATTTAGAACGTATGAACCTGATGTGATTACACCTGAATAAACCCTTAAGAATGTTAAACGTCCTACGAACGGGTCAGTCATAACTTTAAATGCAAGTGCGCTGAACGGTTCGTCATCTGATGAATGACGTTCTGTTTTTGTTCCGTCTTCAAGCTCACCTTCGATTGCTTTAACATCGACAGGTGAAGGCATATAATCTACAACATTGTTTAATAATAATTGTACACCTTTGTTTTTAAATGCAGTTCCGCAGCATACCGGAACAATTTTATTTTCGCAAACCGCTTTTCTTAAAACTCTCTTTAATTCATCAACGGTTATGCTGTCAGGATTTTCAAAGAATTTTTCCATTAATTCATCGTCTTCGCCTGCAATTGCTTCAACCATTGCATCATGGTATTCTTTAGCCTTGTCTTTTAAATCCGCAGGGATTTCTTCTTCTCTGATATCCGTACCTAAATCGTTTGTATAGATTTCGGCTTTCATTGTCATAAGGTCAACAAGACCAGTAAAATTATCTTCTGCACCTATCGGAAGTTGGATAGGTACTGCATTTGCGCCTAATCTGTTTTTAATTTGGTCAACTACACGATAGAAGTCTGCGCCTGTTCTGTCCATTTTATTTACAAATACCATTCTCGGTACTTCGTAGCGGTTTGCTTGACGCCAAACCGTTTCGGATTGAGATTGTACACCGCCTACTGCGCAAAATACCGCAACCACTCCGTCAAGTACACGAAGTGAACGTTCTACTTCAATTGTAAAGTCAACGTGTCCGGGGGTGTCGATTACGTTTATCTGGTGTCCTTTCCATTCTGCAGTAACTGCTGCTGATTGGATTGTAATTCCTCTTTCTCTTTCCTGATCCATAAAATCGGTAACTGCTGCACCGTCGTGTACCTCACCAATTTTGTGGGTTTTTCCCGTATAGAATAAAATACGTTCGGTAGTAGTGGTTTTACCTGCATCAATGTGAGCTGCAATACCAATATTACGTATTTTTTCCAAAGATGTTTTTCTTGGCATTTTATTTTTTCCTTTTCTAATTTGGTAATTTTTATCTATTCTAATTTTCGCATAAACAAGTATCTTGACAAGTATCAAGTTATTCTTTTGTATAGGTTACAAATACCCACCCGTTTAAAGCATTTTTTCCTATCCATTCCGTCGAATATGCAAATTTATCGGTTGAAAATGTTTTATGAAATTTTCCGTGAATATCATCAATGTATTGTTCTATTTTAATTCTCTTCAAACGCTTATCAAGTATATTTATTAGACATGTATTGGCGTATGAAGTTGATATATCGGACATGGTTGATTGCGTGAGCAAAAATTGATTCATCATTCTTATAGTATCAAATCCGCTCAGGGTCTTTATGTAAGGTTTTTGAAGAACCGATGTTATCTCTCCGTCTTTCAGTAAAAATGTACAACCGTCCACATTTATAACATATGTAAGCTTATCCCCTGAATTCAGCTTGTCTATAACATTTTCAATAATATAATCTTCAAATTCTTTCCTGCATGGTTTTTTTATAAGTTCGGGCAGAAGTATTGTAAGATTTGACTTATTTAATTTATCCGTATTTTCTTTTCCGTATAAAAGTGTGATAAATTTTCTGTCATGGGTCAAACCTGTCTGCTCGCAATCAAATGAAAATATTTTTTTATTTTTGTAATATTTTTCAACAAATCTTCCGCCTGTTGTCATGATATACATTCTGTCATCCGTGTTATCTTCAAAATATTTTTCAAGACAGTAATATGTTTTGCTGTTGCCTTGTTCCCTTGTTCTTTTTTCAACAGGATAGCAATTCGGAATAATAAGCTGAGACAGAAGAAGATATATAAAAATAAACCTGAATATTTTTTTTGATTTAATTTCGGTTAGCGAGATACCTGCTGAAATTAGAAGTATTAATCCTGCAGGATAGAGATATATAGGGGTAAAACCTACAATTTGAAGCGCTACCATAAAAAGAAAGAGAATTATGTAGACATAACCTATATTTAGCAGATGTTTTACTTCGTTATTCTTTAATCTTATAAGCAGATAAATCGCCATTATAACAGGAATTAAAGATAAAAATATTACAACCGATAATGAAATCCAATCTATTGAATTTTTAGCCGCAGCCTGTAATATATCGGTCAAGAATGATGCTAAATCAAGAGTTTCGGTGTTAAGCGAATAGTCTAAAAGCGGAGTAAAATAATCGTTTAACAGCTGATACACTGCATAAAAATCAACTTTTTGATATGCTCCTCCATGCGGACTGATTATATTGTTAAAAGCGTAATATGTTTGTATTACAAGTACCGGAAGATATAATATAAAGCCTATTGATGCAATCAGCGCTGATTTTAACAGTTTTTTACGTTCTGATTTTTTAACAAAAAACAAATATCCGTATTCAAGAATTACAAATATAAATCCAAGAGTGGCACTGTAACAGAAAAACGCATTGGCAAGCGCAAATTTAATATATCCTTTGTTTTGTTTCAGGATTTTAATGAAATAATAATATGAAATTGAAACAATAAAGAAACATAGAGTATAGAATTTAACGTAATTTGTAAGACTGATATATAAGTGATTTACGGTAAGAAATACTGCCAGAATATAACCTGTTTTTTTATCTTTAATAAGTTTTCCGATTTTATAAAACAGATATATATTCAGAATATTGATAAAAATGTTAAAAAAACGAAGATACAGCCATTCTCCTTTTAGGTATGTAAAAAAGTGAGCGATAAAATAATATAATGGTGCATGATAATCAAGAAGCGCAAGATTTTTGATTATTCCAAACGGAAAAGAACTTTTTGCTACTCCCATTATGGCTATTTCATCGTAGTTATATCCTGCAAAATAAGTATCTGCATTAATCCTTAAAATAAAACACAGAACAAAAACCAACAAGAGAATACAATTATTTTTGAGAAATTTCATTTGTATAATGGTAACATTTCAAAAAATCCTTTGCAAAAATTTAACATTTATCCTCTATTTATTTGTTTTACTTTTTTAAAAAAAACATTAAATTATGTATTGTATATTTTATTGAGGTGATTATGGCTAATTTATTAGGTAACAGTATATTTACGGGTGCTATTTCAGGTTTGAACACTAATTATTTACTTCTTCTTGACGGCAAAAAAAGTTTAACTCTGGATAATATTTTAAACCCTGAAAATGACACGGTTAAATATTCCGTAAATCAAACATTCAGAACCTATATGCTCAATAATTTCAATAATATTGATTTGGACGGTGACGGTAAAATTTCAACCGACGATTTATCGAATTATGCTTCAAGATTAAAAACTCAAGGTATGACATATAATGAACTTGCTCAGTTATGTGTTGCAGGTCAGGGTAATATGTCCAGTTTATTGGATACGGTGCTTTCTAATTTTAATGAAATAGATACAAATCACGACGGCAGAGTAACACAGGGTGAAATAAACGCATATCGAATTAACGAAGAAATTAAAGATGTTAAAGATAAATTCCCAAAAATTAACCCTACTCAAATGTCAATGTTTGTTGAATCATCTGTTGCAAATGATACGGAAACTTCTTCCGATAAATCAAATAAAGTATTCGGCTAATCAATAGTTATTTCAGGGAATATTTCAACGGCTCTTGATAAAATTCCGTTAATGAATGAGATTAAAATTCCGTAATTAACGACGGATATATTTTTTGATGTGATTTTTTCAAGCCTTGATTTCATCTCTTGCTCGTTTAACATACAAGCCCCGCAATGGATAACAAGAGAGTATTTTTCAATATTTTCGGGAAATTCTCCCCCCTGTGTAAATTCAAAATTAATATCTTTACCCGTAAATTTTTTAACTAAATTCGGAATTTTTACCGTTCCTATATCGTTACACTGTCTGTGGTGCGTGCATCCTTCGGAAATTAAGACTGTATCATTGTTTTTTAAGTTTAAAATTTGTTTTGCACCGTTTATAAGAGTTTTTAAATCACCCTTATAATTTGCAAACAAAATCGAAAAAGATGTAAGCATAATTTCAGCGGGCACAATATCTTTTATTGTACCGAATGCTTGAGAATCCGTTATAATAAGTTTTGGCGGATTTTTTAAATTGTTCAAAGTTTCTTTTAAATTTTCCGGCTGAATACAAATTACCGTACATTTTTTGTCCAGAAGTTCCCTTAATACAAGTTGTTGAGGAAGAATTAGTCTGCCTTTCGGTGCTGATTCATCTATTGGGATAACAAGTAATACAGTATCAAATTCATTCAGTCTGTCAGATATAATAAATTTTTGATTTTGCACTTTGAGCTTTGAAATTTTATCCTTTAGAAGGGTTATATTTTTCCCTGTATATGTACTTATTTCAATTTCATTGCCCGTTTTTTCGGATTTGTTATTGTCGGATTTGTTGTAGATAATAAGATAGGGGATGTTTTTTGACTTAATTTTTTCAATAAATTCCGTTTCAGACTTTTCTAACGGTTTATTTATATCCGTTACAAAAAGTGCTATATCTGTCTTATTTAAAACTTCAAGAGTTTTTTTATATCTTTCTTCCCCGAGATTGCTGTTATCGTCAATTCCTGCCGTATCATAAATTATAACAGGGCCGAGCGGAAGTATTTCCATTGTTTTTTTAACAGGGTCGGTTGTTGTACCTGATATATCGGATACAATCGAAATATTTTGATTTGTTATGGCATTAAATACGCTTGATTTGCCTGCATTAATTTTGCCAAATATTGCTATATGTATTCTTTCGGATGTTGGAGTGTTTGACAGCATATATATCCTTAAAATCTAAAATCCCTGTTGCCTTTTTCTATTTCGCTCAGGTTTTTAATTAATCTTTCTTTTACCGTTTGATTATCAATAACATCAAGTTTTTCTTGAATTAACTTGTTTCCCGCATTTTTGGTATCTTCCGTTGCATAATCTTCAAGAAATTCTTTTAAAGTAATCAGCGCATTCGGATGACAGCAGTTTTGAATTTGTCCTGTTTTGCAGAGTGACATAAATCTGTCGCCTGTTCTTCCTTCTCTGTAACATGCCGTACAAAAAGACGGTATATGATTTGATTTTATTAGCCAATTAACTACTTCATCAAGCGTTCTCTGGTCGGATACATCGAATTGTTCGGTGTCATGCGGGCGTTCCGCTTGAGAATATCCGCCGACACTTGTCCTTGAAGCGCCTGAAACCTGAGAAACACCTAAATTGATTAATTCTGCTCTTATTTCCTTTGATTCCCTGGTTGAAATAATAATGCCCGTATACGGTACTGCAATTCTAGTTAAAGCAACAATTTTTTTAAACGTTTCATCGTCTATTCCGTTTGAGAATTTATCGGGGTCTATATCGTCTGCTCTTTTTACTCTCGGAACAGAGATTGTATGGGGTCCGACACCGAAAACACTTTCAAGGTGTTCTGCATGCATTAATAATCCGGCAAATTCATATTTATATCTTTCCAAACCAAAGAGCACGCCCAATCCGACATCATCAATTCCTGCGGTCATTGCTCTATCCATAGCTTCCGTATGATATGCATAATTTGCTTTCGGACCTGTCGGATGCAGTTTTTCATAGGATTCTTTATGGTAAGTTTCTTGAAACAGAATATATGTTCCGATTCCTGCTTCTTTTAATTTTTTATAATTTTCAACGGTTGTTGCCGCTATATTTACGTTTACTCTTCTTATTGCGCCGTTTTTGTGTTTAATTGAATAAATTGTTTTAATACTTTCTAAGACATATTCAATAGGGTTATTAACAGGGTCTTCTCCTGTTTCAAGAGCAAGACGCTTATGCCCCATATCTTGTAGTGCTATAACTTCCTGTTTTATTTCTTCCTGTGTTAATTTTTTTCTCGGAATTGTTGTATTTTGTCTGTGGTATGGGCAGTATACACATCCGTTAATACAGTAATTAGATAAATAAAGCGGTGCAAATATAACAATTCTATCTCCATAAAAAGCCTGTTTAATTTTATTTGCCAGCTTGTAAATCCTATCAAGAATGTTTTTATCTTCGCATTCCAATAATACGCTTGCTTCTCTATGTGTTAAACCCTGACATTTTGTCTGTTTTCCGACTTTAACGGGTTCGGCTTTTTTTAAAATTTTATCTATTAATTCAAAATTATTTTTATTTTCTTTAGCATATTTGAGTGTTTCAAGAATTTCTTCGTTGTTAATAAATTCTTCGGCTTTAGATGATGATTTATTGTACATAATTTACCTCGCCTATATATTATTTAGCGGGCAAATGTTTTAGTCAAGTGATATTATGTCTTTGCCATGGGTTTATATTATTTTCAATTTGCAACAAAACATGTTGGATATATAATTTTTATTATAACGAGAATAGTAGTTAAAGGGAGATACAAATGACAAAAAACACTATTACGGTTGATGGCAATTACGCTGCAGCACATGTTGCGTATGCTTTAAGTGAAGTATCAGCTATCTATCCTATTACACCATCTTCTACAATGGGCGAATGGATTGATGAATGGGCTTCTCAACACAAAAAAAATATTTGGGGAAAAGAAGTAAAAGTTGCAGAAATGCAGTCTGAAGCAGGTGCAGCAGGTGCTGTTCACGGTTCACTTGCGGCAGGTGCTCTAACTTCTACATACACAGCTTCTCAGGGTTTATTATTAATGATTCCTGTTATGCATAAAGTTGCAGGTGAAATGCTTCCGCATGTAATTCACGTTGCTGCTCGTGCATTGGCTGCTCAATCATTGGCAATTTTTGGCGACCATACGGACGTTATGGCTTGCCGTAATACAGGATATGCTATGTTATCAGCAAATTCCGTTCAGGAAGAAATGGATTTAGCTTTGGTTGCACATTTAGCAACATATAAAGCAAAAGTTCCGTTCCTGCAATTCTTTGACGGTTTTAGAACTTCTCATGAAATTCATAAAATTGAAGAAATTTCTTATGAAGATATTGCAAGTTTAGTTGAACCTCAATATATTGAAGAATTCAGACAAAGAGCACTTCGTCCAGAAGCTCCGGTATGTAAAGTTGGTGCTCAAAACGGCGATGTTTATTTCCAAGGAAGAGAAACTTCAAATAAATACTATGAAGCAGTTCCTGATATTGTTCAAGAATATATGGATAAAGTTGCTAAATTAACGGGTCGTCAATATCATCCGTTTGACTATGTCGGTGCAAGTGATGCAACTGATGTTATTGTTGCAATGGGTTCAGGCTGTGAAGCTATTGAAGAAACTATCGAATACTTAAATTCAACCAGAGGAACTAAATACGGTTTAATAAAAGTAAGATTATACAGACCGTTTGACGTTAAGAGATTTAATGAAGCACTTCCAAAATCCGTACAAAGAATTGCGGTATTAGACAGAACAAAAGAACCGGGTTCAATCGGTGAGCCGTTATATTTAGATGTTGTTGCCGCATTAGAAAATAAAAATATAAGAGTAATCGGAGGACGTTACGGTTTATCTTCAAAAGAATTTACTCCGTCCATGATTTTAGCAGTTTATAAACATCTTGCTAATAACGGTTTCCACGGATTTACGGTTGGTATTAATGATGATCTTACTCATAAATCCTTAAAAGTTGAAGAAGAAATTGTAACAGAACCTAAAGGAACTACAAATTGTATGTTCTGGGGATTAGGTTCTGACGGTACGGTTGGTGCAAATAAAAACTCAATCAAGATTATCGGTCAATATACCAACAAAGATGCCCAAGCATACTTTGCATACGATTCCAAAAAATCATTTGGTGTTACGGTATCTCACTTGCGTTTCGGAGATACAAAGATTAAATCAACCTATTTAATTACTGCACCCGACTTTGTATCTTGTTCGGCTCATGCATACATCGGAAGATATGATTTATTAAAAGGTATAAAAGAAGGCGGTACATTCCTGCTTAATTCTCCTTGGACAAAAGAAGAAGCATTCTCTCACCTAACAAGAGATATGCAGGAAACAATTATCAACAAAAAAATCAAATTCTATAATGTTGATGCTGAAAAATTAATTAAAGAACAACCGGGCTTAAGAGGTAAAGGTGCAAATACA
>CADBOJ010000075.1 GCA_902796305.1 uncultured bacterium
ATTTTTAAGTATATTCTTTATCTTTTTGTTTATACCTATGTCTAATATTAATCAAGCTGAAATATCACAAAAAGAAAACAGAACTCTTGCTAAATTTAAACCTCTTATTTTAGAAGATAATGAAATCAATTTTAATTTCGGAAAAGATTTTGAAGAATGGTTCGGGGACAGATTTTATTTGAGGGAAAAACTCATATCATCTTACGACAAAAAATTAATCTTACAAAAAAACTGGACAACAAAAAATGTAATCAAAGGAAAAGACGGATGGTTATTCTTAAACGGAGCAGAATCGATTAACAGTTATACAAATAAAATTATGTTTACTGAAGACGAGCTTAAAGAAATAATTGCCTATCTTAAAAATATAGATGACTACTGCAATAAAAATAATAAAAAATTCTATTTTATAATTGCACCCGATAAGTCAAAAATATACGGGGAGTTTTATACGGATAGCATAAAACAAGTGCAGGAACATTCAAGAGTCGAACAGCTTATTGAATATATAAATCAGCATTCAAAAATTAAAGTGATATATCCGAAAAATAAACTGATTTCGGCTAAAGGCAAAATCCCGCTTTATTATAAAACTGATACTCATTGGAATTTGCTCGGTTCTTATACGGGCTATCAGGAATTAATGAATATCGTAAAAAAAGACTATAGCAATATTTCCATATACAAAATTGCAAAATACAAAGATGAAAATAATAACGGTGATTTATACAATATGGCGCCAAAATTACTTCGCAAGGAAGATAAAACCATATACAAGCTTCCTGATGTAGAGTATAAAAATCTTTGTTCGGCTATAAAAGATAAAGATGACGTGGTTTGTTACAATAAAAATGCCAATCTTAGCCTTGTAATGTACAGGGATTCTTTTTCAAATGCCTTGATTCCTTACATTTCAAATACATTCAAACACTCAAAATATATATGGCAGTATAAAATTTCAAAAAATACTATCAAGAATGCGGATGTTGTCGTTCTTGAAGTTGTAGAGAGATTTTTGCCTCTTTTGTTAGAAAATAAATCAGGAGATTAAAATGCTGTTTTCTTCAATGACATTTGTTTTTGTATTTTTACCCGTTGTTCTTTTACTTTATCTTGTAACAAAAAAAGAACTGCATAACCCTATATTGTTAATTGCAAGCATAATATTCTATGCCTGGGGCGAACCCAGATACCTTGCCATAATGCTACTCACCATAATAATTAACTATTGGGGAGCGTTATTAATTCAAAACAAGCCAAAATACAAAAAAACATACCTTATTGCAACAATCATTGCAAACCTCGGCTTTTTAATCTATTTTAAATATTTTAACTTCCTTATAACCAATTTTAACAATGTTCTCGGTTCGGATATTCATTTAATTAATGTTATAATGCCGATTGGTATATCATTTTATACTTTTCAGGCTTTATCTTATGTTATTGATGTATACAGGGGTGAGGTCAAGGCACAGAATGATATTTATAAAATAGCTCTTTATATTTGCCTGTTCCCTCAATTAATCGCAGGGCCTATCGTAAAATACCATGATGTTGCCGAACAAATAACCTCAAGAGAGGTAAATTTTGATAAAGTAAGCCTCGGGGTTAAAAGATTTATTATCGGTTTATCCAAAAAAATATTAATAGCAAATACCATGGGGGCTATTGCCGATAAAATATTTACTCAATCACCCGATACATTTTCACATTTTACGGCATGGCTTGGCGCAATCAGCTACACATTCCAGTTATATTTTGATTTTAGCGGATATTCTGATATGGCAATCGGTTTAGGATTGATTTTCGGCTTTAAATTTATGGAAAACTTCAACTATCCTTATATATCAAAATCAATAACCGAATTTTGGAGAAGATGGCATATATCGCTTTCAACATGGTTTAAACAATACGTTTATATATCTCTTGGCGGAAACAGGGCAGGCAAGCTTAAAACCCTGAGAAACCTCGGTATTGTATTTTTACTTACAGGTATATGGCACGGTGCAGAGTGGACTTTTGTTATATGGGGCATATGGCATGGGACATTTATAATATTGGAAAAAATATTTAATATCAAAGAATTTGATTCTAAAGAACATTCTATTCAGGTTAATATTTTAAGACATATTTATTGCATTTTTATTTTTGTTATCGGATGGGTAATATTTAGAGCTGATAACATAACTTATGCTTTTAAATATTTGGCAAATATGTTCGGTATACTGCATCTTGATAAAAGTAATTTCTTATATTCAATGTCCTACTATATAGACAGAATTGAAATTTTAACATTTGTTATCGCATTAATATGTTCGGTGCCTATATTTAGAAATATGCTTGCGGTAAGAACAAAATTACAGGCAATTCTTGTAAATACATGGCTTCTTGTATTGTTTTATTTATCAACAATTACAATAGCTTCAAGCACATATAATCCTTTTATATATTTCAGATTTTAAAATTTCTTTCGGATAATTTTGTGTATTCATGCATTGTACAAAGTGCATATGCCCTTGCTAAAGGCTGAGAAGAATTTTCAAATTCTTTAAAAATTTCTTTTTCGGACTTATTTTCCGTTCTTATTGCAAAAGATTTATCATTATATCTTGTAAATTTTCTTTCCAAAGCTTCATAGTGAGGCACATTTGAAACATCCTCGGGCATACCGAGAAATAATGAGTCAAAATATGCATCCAAAGTTAATTTTTCAATAAGACACGCATCATCAAAAGCTCTGTTTAATACATCGTTTAAAGATACGGCTTTTAAGTTTCCTTCTCCGACATTTATATATTTTTTAATTAAATCACGCATTGCCCTTAAAGACATTCCGGTACATGTAAAATCAAGGACAATATTTTGTTTTCCGTCATCAATATTTTTTGATTTTATATAGTCGATTAAATATTTTAATGCGGGTATTTCTTCGGGATTGTGTTTTTCAACATCAAGACTCCTGATACCTGTTACGGGGACAAATATAACATCATGTCCGAGCATGGACAGTTGCTCGCATAATGGCGCAGGTGAAGTTCCCATGGATATAATTCTTGAATTTTTGTATTTCATTTTCAGATATTTATCGGCTCTTGCAACAATTGTTGCCATTACCTGAGGAGAAATGTTCATTTTTAATTTATCATCACAATACTTTTGTGCTTTCATAAGTACAAACGGATGTTTTTTTGATATCTCTTCGTATTCTTCCATCGTTACTCTGCCTTTACGGTTTATAAATTCTTCAAAATATTCTTCTTCCTGTTTTTTGTAAAGCATAATATTTTGTAATTGAGACGAAACGGAACCGAAAGAAAAATCGTTTTTAAATTTTTCGGGTTTATTTTTTTGAATACGATTTAGGGGTTTGTTATAATTTATTTTAGTAATTTTTACGGGTGAAATTTTCATTTTTATCTATCTTTCTTTTTTTATTTATTTCATGCATTGTACAAAGTGAAAATGCTCTTGCCAGAGGACGGGAATAGTCTTCAAATTCCCTAAATATCTGCTGTTCGGTTTTATTTGTTACGTCAATATTTATATAATCAATGTCGTCAACCAGTTTGCGATATACAACAGAAAAATGCGGAACATTTGAAATTCTTTCAATAATACTTGATTGCATATCAAGCAGACAATCATCAATGGGAACATCTTGGTTTTCTATCTGGTGTTTATAGGAATAGGAACTGTGTAATAAGTTATTTATCGAGATAGCCTTTATATTTTTATCTTTGATTTTGCAGATATCTTTTATAAATTGTTTCATATTTTTAAGAGTCTGACCGGTACTTGTAAAGTCAAGTACAACATTTAATTTGTCATTATTTATTTTTTTGGATTTAATATATTTGGTCAGAATTTTAAAATTAGGACATTCGGTTATCATTTTATTATCGGGATTATATCTTCTAAATCCCGAGACGGGAATAAAAATAATTTCATGACCTAAATATTGAAGCTGTTCGGTTATAGGAGAGGGGGATGTTCCGATTGAAATTATTCTTGCATCGGGATATTTTTCCTTTAAAAGTCTGTCTGTTTCTAAAACTACCTGCGCAAGTCCTTCAGGGGTTGTACAACCGCAATAATCTCTATCGCAATATTCTCTCATCTTCATTAGAGCCATAGGGTGATTTTTTACAATATCCTCGTATTCTTCTTTTGTAACTTTACCATTGGCATCCAAAAAATCGACAAAGAATTTCTTTTCTTTATTAATTTGCAATTCAATTTCCTGTTTTTGAATTGAATTTGAACAGAAAGAGAAATTTACGTTATTTTTGGCAGTTGGTTGCAATACACCGTCAAAAGCACGATTTTTCGGGATATAAGAATATGTTTTATTTATTTTGGGGACAGCAATATTCATAATTTTATAAGACATATAAACTAATTTTTTTGCCCGCAAAAACAAAATCCCCAAAAAAATAAATTTTTGAGGATTTTGAATATATTATCGATTGAGATATTATTTTCTTATCGGTTTTTCTAAA
>CADBOJ010000076.1 GCA_902796305.1 uncultured bacterium
GAATATAATACCATCACCGAAGAAATGATAATCCAAAAACTTGAAGAATATAAGCTGATTGATGAAATATTTTTGGAGAGTGTATGTTTGACTTTTTGAAAAATATTATTAAATTAATAAAAAATCCACAGAATATATTATAGAATTTATCCTTTTAATTTAATAAACTATAATATGAGGTAATTTATGTCATATAAAAACGATCACGCTTTAGTTATTGCAAATAAGTACGGTGCGGCAAGTTCTGCCGCTAAAGCCGAACTGTATGAAACCTATGACAGGTTAAGAGATTTGACTATATCCGGTTCTACTTCAACGGGTTCAGGCTTTGGTACTGCAGGCGGTTTTTTATGGCAACTGGCAAATTTATTTTCGCCCTCTGCTTTTATGCCGACTCTCGGCGGTCAACAATCAATGAATATCCCCGGCACTTCTTATTGGTCGCCAAATTATTCAACCGGTTCATATCTTGATTCCGCTACAAATGCGTTCGGCGTTTCGGGTTTATCAAGCTATTCGGGCTTTCCCTCGGGTGCTGCCGGTATAACACTCGGCTTTGGAACAGATGGTGTTCCGACGGGCGGAGCTGCCGGAATGGCAACAGGATACGCTGTTCCTGCTGCAGGAATTGCTGCAATGAATACGGCTTCATATGCTGCGGGCGGTTCTGCGGGATTTGGTTTTGGAAAAAATTTCGTACTCCCGATGGCAGGACTAATCTCGGGTTGGGGCGGTATTTTGCAAGCAATAGCTCCTTATGCCGGTAATTTCGGACTTCCTGCAATTGTTGCAGGTAATTTAATGCAGGGTACAAGTTCGGCGGCGTTAGCTGCATATCAAAATATTACGGGTAATATTACAAATAATGCCGATGTTATTTTGGAAGATAAAATCAGAAATATAGAAACAATCTGTAAAATGCTTGATACACAGGCAGATATCGTAAGAAAAACTCTTAAAAGCGGTATGGACGCTGATTCAAAATTGGCCGATGACCTGTAATTTAAATAATCTATTCGGTTGATTTTTTTGACTTTTTCTTAGTTTTCATTAAAAAATACAAAGAATTATGCCGTGAAAAAATATAGGAAACTATGTTTTGATGAACTATTATGCCTTTTCACTATAAATTACAAAAAATTCTCGAAATAAGAATAAGAAAAAAAGAAGAACAGCTTCAAGAAGTTATAAAAGCACAAGAAGAAGTAAACAGAATAGAATTTTTGATAATTAAAAACAGAGAAGAAATTGATAGTTTATCCAAACAAATGCGAACAGCAGACCCTATGATGTATGACCAGTATGATAAATTCATCAAGCATCTCTGGGAAGAAGACGAAAAACTGCAACAGCAAAAACTTGAAGCAATTGAAAACCTGAATAAAGAAAAAGAACTCTTAAAGCTTAGAGAGCAGGAGGTTAATGTACTTGATAAGCACAAAGAGCACAAGAAAGAAGAATATATTCAGGAAGAAAAAGCCAGAGAATTAAAAGAACTGAATGAAATAGGTTCGCAAAAACATTTCTTAAAACAAGTATCACAAAAAGAAGAACAGGAATTTTTAGAAAAAATCAGCAGAAAAGAAAGCTAAAATGGATATAAACAATATATCAAAAGCTGAATACAACAGGGATTGCACCGAGGCGATGCTTCGGGAAATTTTTGAACCCGAAAAATATATATCGGTAAAATCAGAATCTGCGGTTTTTCCAAATGTTAAATTAAAGATCAGAGAAGTAATTGAAAACTTGCTTTCCCCAAAGGAACAAAATACAAAAGAAGAACTTAACGATAAATTTTTGGATTTGGATTTCGGTTCGGAATTTAATATAAATGCGGATAAAATAGGAATTCAGGATGCAATATTTTTTATAAATCTGCTGAATGAAAATGATACAACTACTTACAGTGTTGAAAACGATAAAATAAAAATCTCAACCGAAAGCGGAAAAACAATCGATGTTACAAACTCGCTTCTGAGTATGATAGAAACATCAATAAATACAAATAAACCTATAAGACTGGATTTTGATAAAGATGTAACCGTCATATTAAAACTTGATAAAGACGGTAAAATACAGGCGCATTTTATCCCCGGAACAAGTCAGGTTGAAGCATATTTAAAAAATAATATAAATTGCCTCAAACAAAGATTTGATGATGAAAATATTAACTATTCACAATTAGGCTATTCAAAATATAAAGAAGAAGATAATTCACGAAAAAAAAGGAGCAATAAATAATGAGAGATGCCTTTATTAATGCAATGAACACACAAAAAACCACATCAGAGTGGATGAATGCGATATCGGAAAACCTTGTTAACTTATACACTCCGGGATATCGTGAAAATCAGGTTACATTTAAAACATATCTTGATAATGCTCTGCCCGATAGAGTTTTGAAAAACACTGGGCAAGGAAAAGCTATTCCCGGTACTTCAACGGAAAATGTTTATCTTGAAGGTAACGGCTACTTTGTTTTAAGAAACGAAGAAGGAAGAATAGCATATACCCGTCTTGGCGAATTTAAGTTTGACGGAGAAGGCGTATATAAAGCATCTGACGGCTCAAAAGTTCAAGGATACATCCTGAACGACAAAGGAGAAATAATGTCAGGAACAAAATCAGTAACTAATGCCGAATATGAAAGTACAATAGCAGAGGGCGGAGCACTGGCTATTCCTACAACAGAAATCAAACTGTGGATTGACCCTGATAACGGAAAATTTTTAGGTAAATATGACGAATATGAAATAAAAGGCGACGGTGTATTATACGGAAAATCAAACAACGGTAAAGATTCTACACCTTTATATAAACTTGCGCTTATGAATTTTCATAATCCGCAGGAGCTTTTTGAATATAAGCAGGGTCAATTCTTAGAAACCGAATACTCGGGAAAACCCGTAATAGGTAAAGGTGAAGTCAGAAGCGGTGTAATAGAATTATCAAACATCGATTTTAAAGCAAACGCCACATACTGGCAACAGTGCAATATAACAATGAATTTATCTCAAAGTATTATAAAAACATATAAACAACTGCTTCAATCGGCAATGGATTTATTAAGCTAATTTATGAAAAAAACTATATCTTATCTTAATATACTATTTATTTTCTGTTTTCTTCTGACAGGGTTTTCTTATGGCAGAGAAAATCCCGCCACAAACCTGCAAAATCAGCAAACACTCTCAAAAAAAGAATTAAGAAAACAAAAAAAATTACAAAAGCAGTTCAACAAAAGCAAAAAAGAAAAAGACATAAAACTTGAAGATATGAAAGGGTACTATGGAGAATTACCCGATATATCGGGAGATTTTAATTACAAACAGCAGACTTCAAATGTTGTAAAAAATACTGCAAAAATACCCGATGAAGAAGATTTGGAAAATTCAAACCTTAAGTCCGCTCCCGTTGAGGATGCTTTATTCCTTGATATGATTGTAAAAAAAGAAAAATCTTCAAATTATTTGAATGATATTCAAAAAACAAAGTTTGCTCTTACAAATTTAAAAAAATGTATTGAAGAAAACGGTAATATTCAGCGTTTTAACGGATGTGTCAATATGATTGACCTTTATAGCAAAAACTTAAAAACAAAATATGAAAATCAATCGGAATCTTTAAAAGAGAGTTATCTTGATATTTTGTCAACAAATTACCATGCTAAGGTACTCGGAAATTTAATGTATAATGCCAATTATTATTCTCAATATGTTCCGACTTCATCCGGTGAATACAGTAAACAAAACATAGATAACGAAAAACAAAAACTTTTAAACAGAATTAATAAAACCCTGTTTTTGATTAATCAGGAAAACTAATAAGCCACCCCGTTTGCATTCAAACCGATTATAAATACATCTTTTCCGAGTTCATCCGAGTATCTTGAATTATCGTAAACTTTTATATAAACTTTTCCCCAGCATTTTCCTTTACCTGTAATTGCTCCCTCGGAATCGGGTCTATAATAATTCGGGCAGTTTGAAATACTGCTCAATACTTCAAAACCTATATAAACATTCCCTGTTATTTTTCCGCCCTTTATGTTACTGTCATTGCATTTTGAAGTATAATCACAAAAATTCAGGTTGCCTTCGATAAATTTAATATAATCCGCATATAGAGAATAAACATCACTCGTTGATGCAGCCTCATTTGAAGCGTTTACAAGAGTATATTCCCAATTACCCGTAGTGGTTTCCATCATAAAGACTTTCATCGGGCATTTTGTAAGTTCCATTTCTCTTATTTTTTGAGAAGCTTCGTCAACAAGTGCAATGGCTTTTGAGGCTTTAACTTTTGCAAGGTTTTCATATGCATCGTCATCAGAGATATTTAATGCATGAATCATAGCTATTGCAATGACACTTATGATTATAAGGCAAGCTAAAATTTCAACTAAAGTAAATGCTTTTTTCATAAAATTTATCCGTTTACTTTTAATTATATTGGTTTTTATATTAAATTGCCATATCTTAATAATTTTTATCTAAGCTTAACTAAATCCGCTTTTCTCATTCTTATATTTTGAGGGGTAATTTCAACAAGTTCGTCATCCTGAATATATTCAAGCGCATCTTCAAGACCCATAATTTTTGGTGCTTGCAGAGTTACCATAACGTCGGCTGTTGCGGAACGCATATTGGTCATTTTTTTGGTTTTGCATACATTAACGGGAATATCCTGCGGACGATTGCATTCACCTACAATCATTCCTCTGTATACTTTTGTTTTCGGGGTTATGAAAAATACGCCTCTGTCTTCAAATTGATGAAGTGCATAAGGAACGGCTTCTCCGTCCTCATGGGCAATAAGAGAACCTGTTCTCTGGCGGGGAATATCTCCGGCATATTCGTCATAATGAGCAAAGGTATGATACATTATACCTTCACCTTTTGTCATTCTTATAAATTCGCTTCTAAAACCAATTAAACCTCTTGCGGGGATAATAAAATCGATATTTGTTCTTTTTGTACCCGATTCCATATTCTGCATGGTTCCTTTTCTTGAAGAAATTTTTTCAATAACCGAACCTGTGTATTCTTCGGGAACATCAATAATTAAATTTTCAAACGGCTCAAGTGTAACGCCGTCTTCTTCTTTATATATTACTTCAGGTTTTGAAACCTGAAATTCGTAGCCCTCTCTTCTCATAGTCTCAATCAAAATGCCGAGATGCAGTTCGCCTCTGCCCGATACTTTGAATACATCGGTTGAATCAGTATCTTCAACACGAAGCGAAACATTTTTTTCAAGTTCATGGTAAAGTCTTTTTCTTAATTGACGTGAGGTAACAAATTTTCCTTCTGTTCCTGCAAAAGGAGAATCGTTAATTGAAAAATTCATTTGAAGCGTGGGTTCATCTATTTTAATCAAGGGCAGAGCCACAGGATTAGTTAAACAGGAGATAGTTTCACCTATTTGAATATCACTAAATCCTGCTATACCTACGATGTCGCCTGCAAATGCTTCCTGAATTTCAACACGCCCTAAATCTTTAAATCCAAACAATTTAACAACTTTTCCTTTAACATTTGTTCCGTCGGATTTAATCAAAGTAACAGTTTCCTGAGATTTAATCGAACCGTTTTTAATTCTTCCGATTGCAATACGTCCTACATATTCATTATAGTCAAGTGTTGTAATTTGAAGCTGTAAAGGTAAATCAATATCCGCTTCGGGACCCTCAATATTTTCTATAATGCAATCAAGAAGCGGTAGAATATTCTTATTTTCATCTTCCATGTTTACTTTTGCATATCTGTTCAGTGAACTTGAATAGATAACGGGAAAATCAATAAGGTCATCTCTGTCGGTTAATTCCGTAAATAAATCAAATACTTTATCCAGAGTACCGTCGGGATCTGCACCGGGTTTATCAATTTTATTTATAACAACAATTATTTTAATACCCAGCTCGAGTGCTTTTGATAAAACAAATCTTGTTTGAGGCATAGGACCTTCCTGTGCATCAACAATTAATAAAGCTCCGTCTACCATACCGAGTACACGTTCCACTTCTCCGCCGAAATCTGCGTGTCCGGGAGTATCTACAACGTTAATTTTAATGCCTTTATATTCAACCGCTACATTTTTGGATAAAATGGTTATCCCTCTTTCACGTTCGATTTCGTTATTATCAAGAACGCAACTTCCCATCTCCTGATGTTCTTTAAATACGTTTGTAGCATCCAAAATACAATCCACAAGAGTTGTTTTACCATGGTCAACATGAGCTATTATTGCTATATTTCTTAATTTTTTATTCTTCATTGTTGTTAATCTTTCTTTTGCATTTTTAAAAAACGCATAAAACTAATTTTTTGCGATAAAAATATTTTACAATAAAAATTTTAAATATAAAGAAAATAAGCCTTAATCTATAATTTTTCCGTTAAATTGTTCAATCATGCTTTTTACTTTTGGGCTGTAATTTTCAACAGTTTTTTTGGTTGTTTCTTTTTGTTCATCTTCGGATTGATTTTGACCAGCCTGTTCTTTTATTGAATTTGAAACATTTTTAGAATTATTTGGAATATTATTTTCTTGAGGAATGATTTCTTTCGGTCTTTGCGGAATAATTTTCGGTTTTACCGCAATAGTTTGGCTTGATGCATCAATTCTTGTAAATTCAATTTCATAATCGGGGCATATTTTTGAAACGGCATCGTTAAGCTGTGGTAATTTTGAATCGGACTTTGCCTGTATAAGAGCATTTTCATGTAAAAAACCGAGAACAATCTTTTTATCCTGAATTTTAACCAGCTTGGCAACACCAGAATAAAAAGCTTTTGCAGGCAATGATGCAATCGCTTGAATTATATTTGTCCATATTTCGGCACAGTCTGTGTTATTCATACCGACAGGATTTGTTGCGGATTTCTGAATAGGTTTTTCTTCTTTATTCTCAACAACGGGTTTTGATAAAGTTTTCTCGATTTTTTGTATATTATCCTCTTTTATTTCTTGCTTTTCCTGCTTAATTGATGCGGAAACAGGGGCAGAAGCTTTTAAAACAGGTTTTTTAATTTCCGTTTGAATTTGCTGATTTAAAGTACCGGCTTCCAAAATTGTGTTATTAGGGTTATTTGCGGCAATTCCCGCAAGCTCCATCCAGAGATAAGGATTTGCTGACATTCTTATTTCTTTATAATATTCAATAAAAATATTTAAAATTTTTGTTATTTTATCTTTATCAAAATTATATGAACGGATTTTTTCAATGTCTTCCGAAATTAAAGTCGTACATTTTGAAATAATTTCATTATTGGAAGAATTTAAAACAAGAATTACGTTTCTTAAAAATTCAATAAAATTCTCTGCGAGATTTCTCGGTTCATTTCCTTTTGTGTAAATATCTTCAATGGTTGCAATTGTTTCTTCTATATTTTGACTCGAAATATTATTAAGAAGTTTCAGCATTACGTCAAAATTTACTTTGCCGAGCAGCTCTTCAATTAAATCTTTATTTATTTCTTCTCTAACACCAAGAATACTTACCTGATCAAGAAGTGCAAGTGAATCTCTTAAACCGCCGGAAACATTTTTTGCTATTGTAAATAATGCATCATCGGTTATTTTTATATTTTCAAGATTTGATATTTCTCTTAAGCGTTTAATTATGTCTTCCGTTGTAATTCTTCTAAGGTCAAATCTTTGACAACGGCTTACAATCGTTTCAAGAACTTTATGAGGTTCCGTTGTTGCAAGGATAAAAATAACATTTTTCGGAGGTTCTTCGAATGTTTTTAAAAGCGCATTAAATGCTTCACCGGTAAGCATATGAACTTCATCTATGATGAATATTTTATATTTGCCGTTAATCGGAGCATACTGCACCTGAGAAATTAACTCTTTTGCATCCTGAATACCGCGGTTTGATGCTGCATCTATTTCAATAACATCAAGCCCTGCCGCATTGGTTATATCAACACAGCTTGCGCATTTCTGGCAAGGTTCAAGGGTTGGTCCATGCTCACAGTTAAGTGATTTTGCGAATATTCTGGCGCTTGAAGTCTTTCCTGTACCTCTCGGTCCGCAAAACAGATAAGCGTTGGCAATTCTGTTAAGTTCAATAGCGTTGCTTAATGCCTTAACAAGACTTTCCTGACCTACTATATCCTTAAAAGACTGCGGGCGGTATTTTCTAAAAAGCGGCAAATAATTTTGTTCCATAGGAACATTATATTATAAAAAAGGATTGCTTCAAAATCTCCGATTTTTTATATGTAAAAATATTATCAAATCTTAATAATTATTTGTAACATATTTTACCTTTTTAAAATTTCATTTTATAATTGATGGTGAGAGAATATAATTTTTTAATTAAAAGAGGAGAGATTCGTGCAGGAATCATTGTTGAATACCGAAGCTAATATACAGGAGCAGAAAGTAAATATTGCAGAACTTGAAATAATTTTAGACAGTAATATTGAAGAAGTTGTTTCATTATGTAAAAAGGCATGTCTTAAACCGAAAACAGATAAAGCCGGAAAGGCTTATTTTACCGGAGAAGATGTAAATGTCCTTAAAAAAATGAAAATGCTGTATAAACAATCTCAAAATATTCAACAGGATTCAATCAAAGAAAATGTGGAAAACACCCTTGAAACAACAAAAGGTAAAGATATTTCTCTCGATAATCCGGATATTAAAGTTAATTTTTTAACAAAAGCAAAAAACAGATTAAAAGAATCGTCGCTCCCCTCTAATTTATCGGGATATCCAGCTTACCAGATTAAAACTGCTATGGATAAGCTTGAAAATAATTTAATTTCTAAAATGAGCGATATTTTGAGTGAAAAAATGGACGGTTTTGATGAAATTATCGTTGAACTTATACGCTCAAAAACAGAAAATGAAACTTTAAGACAACAGGTAAATTCTTTAAACAAACAGCTTTATATTCTTAAGAAAGAATTATCGGCATACAGCCCTGTTGCGCTAAATATATATTATAAAAAAGAACTTGACTAAAATTTTGATATATGAGTAATGCACTTATAAATTTTTATCATAATCTTGAAGAACCGATAATCATTTATGATAAAAAATTAAATATTCTGTATCATAATTTATCATTTAAGAAAATTTTCGGTGATTTTAATAATCTTGAGGGTTATGACTGTTTATCCAAACTTGCATACAGATTTTCTTATCAGATGTGTTTTATAAAAAGCGAAGACCTTAAAACCTATTGTCCTCCAATTAGCGCCATTAAAGAAGAAAATAACTTTACAACAAGCACAACTTACCAGAAAGATGAAAATGTTTTTTATCACTTTATAATTAAGGCTTTCAGTGTTAAAAGATACAGGATTGTTTATTTTTACGATATTACAAAAGAACTTCAAACCGAAAAGTTAAAAGAAGAAAATGAACGATTAAGAATTCAAAATGTTGAATTTGCATCAACCAATTCCCGTGCGCAAAATCAGGCAATTAAAATGGCTCTTCTAAACAGAATATCAATCAGTATTAAAAACGAACTTGATATTAAAACGCTGATTGAAAAATCTTTAAAAGAACTGAGTATAGTTTTCGGCGCTAATAAAAGCTATTATGTTGAATTTAATCAAAAAGACGATTTTACAATAAGATATACATATCCCGAAGTATTCGCACCGCAAATCGGCGAAAAAGTCATATACTCAAAAAAAATCCTTGATGAATTACACTCGGGAAATAATTCGATACAAACCTGCATAAAAGAACACGATGGGGCTGCAATACCTCTTTTAAATTCCACAACGAGAATAATAATGCCCATTTTAAAAAATACACAACTTATGGGTGCAGCGGTAATTTTCACCCCGAAAAAGGAAATAACTCCTCTTGAAAAAGAACTTCTTGTCGGAATATCAATGGTCGTTTCTTCTTCTCTTATGCAGGCAAGCCTTTTTCATCAAATTTCGCAAAAGAAAGAAGAGCTTGAAGCGGCAATAAAAGAACTCAAAGAAACTCAATTACAGCTTATAAATTCGGAAAAAATGGCATCTCTGGGTCAGCTTATAGCATCAGTTGCTCATGAAATTAACACTCCTCTGGGTTCAATTAATGCAAATAACGAAATGATGGAGAAAGTATTTAATTCTTTTGATATTAAAACACTTGATATGTTAAAAGAAATGAATTCCATCGACAAAGAAGCGATAAAAAGAATTACAAATATCGTTCAATCTTTGAAACGATTTGTAAGACTTGATGAAATGGTTCAACAAGAAGCAAATATTAATCAGGAGCTGGACTTAACTCTTGAATTGCTTCGTCATAAAACCAAAAGAGGTTTTGAAATCATAAAAGAATTTGACAATGTTCCTTATGTAAACTGTTACCCGAATATGCTTAATCAGGTATTTTTAAATATTTTAATGAATGCAATTCATTCGATTGAGGAAATAAAATCAAGCGACACTTCTTATCAGGGAAAAATAAAATTAAAAACTTATCTTGAAGAAGATTATTTAAGAATAGATATTTTGGATAACGGAAAAGGAATCCCCGATAATATAAGGAAAAAAATATTTGATGCGGGATTTACAACCAAGAAAAAAGGGCAGGGAACAGGACTCGGGCTTGCTATTTGTAAAAAAATCATAGAAAAACATAAAGGTGAGATTTTCTGTAATTCGGGGCAAATTGAAAATGAACCCGATTATATAACGGTTTTTACAGTTAAAATCCCTATGTATTAAATTTGTAAAATAATTGTAATATATTCCATAAAATCCTAAAGATTTCAGGTCTTAAATCCGTATATTATATTGTAAACTAAGACTAATAAGGGACAGGGAAATTGGACGTAAGCTTTAAGGATTACAGGCATTACGATTTTAAGCTTCAAAACAGCGTTGATGAAAAAAGAAAAAAGCGTAAAGAAGAAATCGAAAACAAAGTAAAATCAAGCATTGAAAGATATGATAATGTAAGAGAAACTTTTTCGGCAGATAAAATTCTTGATAACTACGGAAGAGCTTCTTTAAACATAGATTTCAATTCAAGGGATAAAGAAATTCCAAACGGCTATTCAAGATATGAATACAACGGCGCAAGATTTGATATATACAGAAAAGAAGATGAATATAAAAGTCAGTTTGTTCATCCTTATGATTTTGATATAAGTGATTTTGAAAGACATTTTCCGCAATTGGAACCTGTCAGAAATTCGATAAATACAAATCAAAAAAATTCAATATCGGATATAAACGGTTTAATTGATGAAAATACAATTCAGGGCGCAACGGGAGATTGCTGGATTATTTCCGCTCTTTATTCTTTAAGCTTATCCGAAAAAGGTAAAGAAATAATTAAAAATTCAATTAAAGTAAATGATGATAATACCGTAACCGTAACATTTGCAGGAATTGGGGTAAGCTATACATTAACCGAAAATGAAATATCGCGTCATGATACCGATAATTTTACCGAAGACGAATACTCAAACGGAGACAACGATGTTCTTATAACGGAACTTGCGGTTGAAAAACTCTGGCGTGATATAGAAAAAGGAAAAATTTCTTTAAATACTGACAGCGAAACACTTCTCTATACGGGAGAAGGTATGGGAATATCAACGGGCGGACTTCCAAGCCAGCTTGTATATTACCTTACCGGCATCGAATCTGAAGAATATTATATTGATACCGAAAATGACGATAATGTTGTTGATTTATCCAAAGAAGATGTTTACAAAGTTCTCGAAGATGCTTATAAATCAGGCAATAAAGCTTTAACAATAGGAGTATATTTTAATAATCATACCTCAAAATTGACCGACGGCACTGTTTTTGAGCTTGATTTAGGAAACGGCGGACACGCACTTGCCGTAACCGACATTAAAGAAGATACCGTTACGTTTGTAAATCCTTGGGATACAAGCATTAAATACGAAATGAAATGGGAAGAATTTGCAAAACTCGGTATCGGATATATCTGTTCTTCTAACCTTGATAATGTTTCTCTTACATCCGAAATCAAAGATATGACGGATAAAAATTCATATTCCGATTATTCTATCTATGATTACGATTATATTCCGAACGATTATTCAATATATAATCCGTACGGTTTTGATAATTATAATAAGGACAACAATTGGGAATATAATAATAGCAAATATGATGAATATAATGATTATTCAGCTTCATCAATTTCTTCAATAATATCAGAAATACTTGATTATATAAGTGAAATTCTAAATATGATTAAAAAGTATATTTAGTTATTCAAATTATATACTAAGAAATTAATGTAAATCTTAAGGTACCTTTATCATCAACTGTTTCATTCCACATTGTTTTCGGTCTTACCCAGATTTTATTATCCTTTAGGGATTGATATACAACCATATCTTCCAATGTTTCGGAATGAACGGCAAGTCCTATAACTTTATATAAATTACCTTTATAGTGTCTGTATGTTTTTCCTGTTTCTATTTCGTGCATAAAGAAAGTATATTATGAAAAATATCTTGAGCAAATGATTTTATTTCTTCAAGCAGGGAAAATTCTTCATAATCTTCTTCTTCGGGAGGAAACTCTTGATGTATGGTTGTTTCTTCAGCTAACTCATCTTTAGCGGTAAGATAGTAATTACATTCATTATATTCCATACCGCCATCATCCCCAACAACAACAGAATATCCGTTTACGGGATGATTTTCTTTTTCATTACTTTTTTTGCCGAAATCGTCATAATGTATCTCAATTGCCTTATCATCATGATATTCAAGGACACCATATCCGCCCGTTTGTTGCCATTCACCGTTTTCATCTTTAACGTATGTTTCAACATTTTCGTTTGTGTAATCTTTAAATTTTTCTATACCGTGAGCCACATGGGTTAAAACCCCATCTATCATAACATCGGTTTCTTCATATGTTCGCTCGCCTCTTCTGCCGTCTGTCCATACTGTTGTAGTTGGTGAATTTTCATTAATTTGAGGTGCAAATTCAAACTTTGAATTAACAGTAGAAATTAAATCGGATACATTTTGCGCATATGCACCCAAAAGTCCAAAATTAATTCTTCCTGCTGCATCTTTTGCAATGTCCGGCAAATAACTAGTTTCAGGCGGATTATAGTTTCCTTCGGAAACATTTTGAACATTTTCCGACGATACTGCGGAAGCAAAAATACTTTCATCACTTTTATTGTCTGTACTATATAAAGCATTTATCTGCGGATTTTGGAAAATTCCGCCAACGGGATTTACAGCCATCTTACTTTTCCTTATAAAATTATTATTCGTTATCTTCTTTTTTTGTATCGCTGTTTAAACCGCTCAATATTGCTCTTGCAAGTTCGTTATTACTTCTTAACAGTTGCGCATTTTCGCTTTTATCATCTTTATCGGGATCATCAGCAACACTAAGTTTCTTTGCTTCTTCTATTGCCCAAGGTTCGCCAATTTGCAAACCTTCCCATAATTCGGCAAGCCAAACAGAATCTTCAACCAATTGCTGTTTATCCGATTTTTCATCTCTATCCTGCTTACTGTTATCGGAGCGGGTTTTTAAGTCGCCTTTATCTTTAAAAGATAAAAGGGGCTTGTCATTATCCATACCGGATAAGTGTGTTTGAGATGCATTGGTTGAACTTGATACTGCAGAAACTTCTGTTTTTGGTGTCCATTTAATTAACATTATGCTACCTCTCTTTATAAATACCTATATAGTATATAAAAGATATATACTTCATATATTTACTTAAAAATGGATTATTGTTACAAAAGTTTACAGTATAATCAGGGTAGGTTTTATTTATTGTATAGAAAGTTGTTTTATCGGATAATATTAATTGCGATTACGTTCTAAAGGTGATTTACATGGAAACAACATTATTGAAGAAAAATACAACAGAAGAAATTATTAACATAAGATATTCGGATATTGATTTTGATAAGAGTTTAAAAATGTATTCTCTTTTAAATTTTTTTCAGGATATTGCAAGTGATAATGCCGAAAAATACGGTTTCGGGTATTCTTATATTTACCCTAAAAACCTTATGTGGGTGCTTTTAAAATATAGGATTGAATTTATTGAATATCCGACGGATGTTCAAACTCTAAAACTCATTACAGAACCCAGAGGATGCAATAAGCTTTTTGCATACCGTAATTTTGAACTGTACAACAGCGAAAAACTTCTTGCAAAAGCTTCCACAATGTGGGCTTTGGTTGATTTCAAAAATATGAATATAGTAAACACCGAAAGTATTTTATCTGAAGTTCCGATTATGGACAAATTTATTCCGAATGAAAACGATTTAAAATATGATAAAATTCCGCCTCTTACAAATATCGATTTTGAAGAAGAATTTAAAGTAAGGTATAACGATATAGATGTAAATATGCATGCAAATAATGCAAATTATATTATCTGGGGGCTTGAAACAATTCCGTGTGAATTCAGGAAAAAATATAAATTGAAAAATGTTGATATACAGTACAAAAAAGAAATTAAATATCAGGAAAAGTTAGTTTCTAAAGTTCAAATTTTAGAAAATAATACAACAATTCATCTTTTGAAAAATTCTAAAACTGATGAGGATTTGTGTTTATTAAAATGTGAATGGGTATAATCAATTTATTTACAAAAAAATAACCGCAAGGTTTAATCCTGCGGTTATTTTTATTGCGTATTATTTTATACTTTGCTTAAAGGTTTCGGGCCTGCATTAACAATTTCTGCCGGCATATTCGGATATTTCTTAGCAAAGTTATCTGCAAACATTTGAGCAAGTTTGTTTGCATTTTCGTCATAAGCTGCTTTATCCTGCCACATTCCTCTTGCATCAAGCATTTCATCAGGA
>CADBOJ010000077.1 GCA_902796305.1 uncultured bacterium
TCACGCTCACGTACTTGTTAACGGTAAAAAAGTTGATATTCCTTCTTATTTATTGAAAGCAGGCGACGTTGTTACAGTTAGAGAAAATTCTAAAGAATTTATCAAAAATGTTATGGAATCAATCGATTTAGCTTTAAGCTATGCTTGGTTAACCGTTGATAGAAATGAATTAAAAGTAACATTTGACAGAATTCCGAACAGAGAAGAACTTGACCCCGAGTTCAAAGAACAACTCGTTATTGAATATTACTCTAAATAATTAGGAGAGAATAAATTATGGAACTTAAAATTAAAAATATTAATACCACAACATCTTCAGACGGTTCTCAATACGGTAAATTTGTTATTGAACCGCTTGAAAGAGGTTACGGTGCTACAATAGGTAATGCTTTAAGACGTGTATTATTATCAAGTCTTGAAGGTGCTGCCGTTACATCGGTAAGAATTGAGGGTATTACTCACGAATATACCTCTATCCCCGGTGTTGTAGAAGATGTTATAGATATCATGCTTAATTTAAAATCTGTTGTAATTAAAACGGATTCCTACGAGCCTCAACATTTGAGATTAGATGCAACAAAAGCCGGCGTAGTACTTGCAGGTGATATTTCACTTCCCGCAGGTGTTAAAATCGTTAATCCCGATTGCGTTATTTGTACATTATCTCAAGGCGGTTCAATACACGCCGATATCACTGTTGAAGTAGGCAAAGGTTATGTTGCAACGGATGTTCTAAAAGAACAAAAGAACGGACTTCCGATAGATTTACTTCCTATTGATGCGGTATTTATGCCAATCAGAAGAGTAAGTTATAATGTTGAACCTGCTCGTGTTGGTGAATCGTTGGATTATGATAAATTAACGCTTGAAATTTGGTCAAACGGTTCAATTGAAGTTAGTCAAGCTTTATCAAAAGCTTCTACACTTCTGATTAACCACTTTACGCAAATTGCAGGTATTTCAGGAACAGTTACTCAAGTAAAACCCGAAATTCTTGAAGAAGAAGTTGTTGAAGAAGAACCCGTTCCGTCTTTAACAATAGAAGATTTGGAATTATCGGTAAGAGCGTACAACTGCTTAAAAAGAGCAAGCATAAACTCTATGTCCGAGCTTCTTAAAAAATCGGAACATGACTTATTGAACATTAAGAACTTCGGAAAGAAATCATCTGATGAAGTAATTGAAAAATTGCATCAAATGGGACTTGATTTGCAACCGAATCCCGAAGATGCTGATGATTTGGAACTAATATAAATAAATAAGGAAATGATAAAATGAGACACGGTCGTAAAATCCATAAACTGTCAAAAGCAGCTGATCAAAGAAAGGCTTTATTGCGTTCTTTAGCTTCTCAACTGTTTTTGAACGGCGAAATTACAACAACACTGGCTAGAGCAAAGGCTTTAAGACCTTATGCTGAATCTGTTATATCTTTTGCAAAAAGAGGCGATTTAGCTTCTTTAAGACAAGCTAAAAAAGATATTTACGATATAGAAACAGAAAAATTTATCGATACCGAAACCGGTGAATTGTTTGATGCAGTTCCCGAAGGTAAAAAGTTGCCGAAACAAACCGTTCTAAGACAACTGTTTTCCGTAATCGGTAAAAAATATGCTACCCGTAACGGCGGTTACACAAGAATATTAAAATTAACTCCGAGACGCGGTGACAACGCAGAAATGGCATTAATTCAGCTGGTTTAATGTCAATTCGATATAAAATATGCTTTGAATTTCTCGGAACGGATTTCTTCGGAAGCCAAAAACAACCGGACAGAAGAACTGTTCAAGGGGAAATAGAAAAGGCACTTCGCACATTGATAAAAGATAAAGTTAATATTATTGTTTCGGGAAGACTCGATGCAAAAGTAAGTGCCAGATATCTGGTTGCACATTTTGATACGGATATAAAAATTGAAAATACGCAAAAATTCTTATATTCCGTAAATTGTATTCTTCCGCCCGATATAAAAATTTTTGAGTTTGAGGTCGCTAACCCTGATTTTCATGCTCAAAAATCGGCAAAATATAAGCATTACAGATATTTAATTTTAAATGACCATGTTGCTTCGGTATTTGAAAATAAATGTTTGTTTTATCCTTATGAAACGCTTGATATAGAAAGAATAAACAAATCTCTTTCGTATATTATCGGATATCATGACTTTTCTGCTTTTAAATCAAATTCGGATAATCCTTATTCGGATTGTATAATCTATTATGCAAAAGCAAAACATGAAACAATAAACAACAGAAACTTTATCGCCATAGATATTATAGGAAACAGATTCCTGTATAATATGGTAAGAACAATAGTCGGAGAACTTCTTTATATAGAAAGGAAAAAAATAAACCCGCTTTTTATGAAAGAGGTTCTTGAGTCTAATGACAGGTCGAAGGCGGCTGACGTTATAACCGCACAAGGCTTAACATTAGAATATGTCGGCTATGATGATGTGAATGAATATATAAAAACTAAATTCTAATTAGGAAGGGAAAATATGAAAACATTTAGTGCAAAACCACTAGAAGTAGAAAGAAAATGGTATGTAATAGATGCTGATGGCGCCACACTCGGCAGATTAGCAGGTGAAGCAGCCAATATATTAAGAGGCAAAAATAAGCCTCAATATACACCCAATGTTGATACAGGCGATTTTGTAGTTGTTATAAATGCAGACAAAATCACAGTATCAGGCAAAAAAGAAACAGATAAATTATACAGAAGCCATTCAGGTTATCCGGGCGGTTTTAAAGAAATCAGTTTCAAAGATATGATGGAAAAAGATCCGACTCGTGCAATCGAAAAAGCAGTGAAAGGTATGCTTCCGCATAACACATTAGGCGATGAACAATTCCAAAAATTAAAAGTATACGCAGGAGCAAATCATCCGCATGAAGCACAAAAACCTGTTGTATATGAATTAAAAGGAGGAAATAAATAATGGCTGCTGAAAATAAAAAAGAAATTGTAAAAACCGGAAGAAGAAAATGCTCAATTGCAATTGCTAAAGTTGTTTCTGGCAAGGGCAGAGTATTTATCAACGGCAAGACTTTAAAAGGTTATTTCGGCAACAGACCGTCACTTGAAATGACCATATATAAACCTCTTGTTTTAACTGAAAATCAAGACAAATTTGATATAAGAGTTAAGGCAGTAGGCGGTGGCGTTAGCGCACAGGCTGATGCAATTCAGCTTGCTATTTCAAGAGCGTTGCTTGAAATGAATGAAGAATACAAACCGACTTTAAAACAAGAAGGTCTGCTTACCCGTGATGCACGTATTAAAGAACGTAAAAAATACGGCAGAAAAAGAGCAAGAAAAAGATTCCAATTTTCAAAAAGATAATATTTATTATTATAAGTTTATTGTTAAAGAGGTTGTTAAACTTAATAACCTCTTTAACTGTCTTTTGGATATTGCCTTAAATTAAGGCTTGTTATATACTTAAGCTCCAATCACCATAATTAGTATAAAGGAAAGTTCAAATGAAAATACAATCAAATTTCGCATATTACAACACAGCATTTTTGGGGAAAAGA
>CADBOJ010000078.1 GCA_902796305.1 uncultured bacterium
AACGATTGAAAACCCTCTGAATCTCTTATTCTTAAACATTGATATTAAATTTAAAATCAACTTTGGCACTAATCTTAACTCCCCTAAGCCATACCAACATATACTTTAATTTATATCATCAAATTAATTAATGTAACCTTTTTAACATAATTTAATAATTTCGTATTATTTATTGACTTATAAAGCGTAATTTAATTTAGCCCAATATTAACTAATTATAATTTATCTATATTATTTTTTTGCATTATTACTCTTAAAAAGTTAAAATATAATATAATAAAATCAGTTAGAGAAAGTAACTCATGAGCGAAAAATTAATCATCAAAGGTCAAAATCCTACTTCTGGCGAAGTTACGATAAGCGGTGCAAAAAATTCCGTACTTAAACTTATGGCGGCATCGCTTCTTTGTAAGGGTACAAGCGTAATATATAACGTACCCGAACTTTCCGATGTTGAAATTATGCTTGAAGTTATATCGGGACTTGGCGCTAAGACTATATATGATAAAAAGCTTAAAAAGATTGAAATAGATGCTTCCGACTTGACTAATTGTGTTGCCGATAAAGAATTTGTTTCAAAAATGCGTGCAAGCTTTGTTGTACTGGGTGCGCTTGTCGGTCGTTTAAACGAAGCTAAAGTTGCTCTCCCCGGTGGTTGCAAAATAGGTGAAAGACGAGTTAATTTTCATATAAAAGGTTTAGAAACACTGGGTTGTACTTGTAAAATTGAGGATGGCTATGTTATAGCAAAAACAAACAAACTCGAAGGTGGATATGTTTGTTTTGATATACCGTCAGTCGGTGCAACAGAAAATGTTATGATGGCAAGCGTTCTTGCAAACGGAGTTACCGTTATTCAAAATGCGGCACAGGAGCCTGAGATTGTTGATTTAGCAAACTTTTTAAAATCCATGGGTGCAAAAATCCACGGAGCGGGAACAAGCGAAATTACAATTACTGGTGTAAAATTATCGGATTTAAAGGGTACGGAATATACTACCCTCCCGGACAGAATTGAAGCCGGAACATTTATGAGTATAATAATAGCTTCCTGCGGTTCGGGTGTTATAAGAAATATTTTTCCTAATCATTTGACTTTGTTTACCGGAAAGTTGCTTGAAATGGGGGCAACGATTAAACTTTTAGACCCGAATACTATGTATGTTTCAAATAATAAACGCTTAAAGCCTATGAATTTTATTACACAACCATACCCCGGCTTTCCGACTGATTTACAAGCGCTGGCAATGTCTTTGTTATGCTGTGCGGATGGTATTTCCGTTGTAACTGAAAGTTTATATGAAAACAGATTTATGCATGTTCCGGAATTATGGAAAATGGGTGCTAATATAATAGTTAACAAAAAACATGCTATTATTAAAGGCGTAGAGTATCTTGTCGGAACAAGCGTAAACTCTACCGATTTAAGAGCGGGTGCTGCTCTTGTGACGGCTGCCGTCATGGCAAGGGGTGAAACTGAAATCGGCTCTTTAAACCATATAGATAGAGGCTATGAAAATTTTGTAGATAAACTTCTTCAACTGGGTATTAATGCCCAGAGGGTTGATGATGATATCCAAAATGAAGTAAAAGTAGGAGAATTAAATGGCTCAGGAGTTTAAAAGATGGTATGATTATGACCCGCTTTTGTTAAAGGTTATAAATATTTTAAAAGACTATCAGGATGAGCTAAAAGAGCAGGCTCAAATATTTTTGAATTCTATAGAAGAAAAGGTTTCAAAAGAAACGATTGATAAATTTTACAACATGGTTAAGCCGATAGACGGTGGTTCACGATGGTATGATAATGATCCTGTTATATCAAAAACAATTGAGCTTTTAAGGGTTGTTCCTCCTGATGTTCAACAATCGGCAGCAAAAAATTTTATTGAAGTACTTAAACAAAACGGAATTAATATAGAAGAATAGTAATTTTTTTTCAAATTTTTCGCCTGCAAGTATTCTGTTTGTATATACTTTTGCTTTGCTTTCGCTTCTGATTTTAGCTAACTTAATTGAGTTTGATATTTTAAAATTATTGTAGCATTCTTCGTAAAAATATTCTCTTAATGTGTTTGAAGTTGCAATTTTAGCTTCAAAACAAATTTTTTCAGACAGCATCATTTCGTCATCATAAAATTCATTTAATAAAACATCAAGGCTGTCGGCTTTTTTATTCTGTTGTATATTTTTTAATTTCATTTTTAATAATTCCCCTTGCTCTTGCAATTCTTGATTTTACCGTACCTACGGTTGTATTTGTTATTTGTGATATATTTTCATAACTTAAACCCTGAATTTCCCGAAGCGCAATCGGTATTTTGTAGTGTATCGGCAGATTTCTGATTGAATTTTTAATCAATATATCAAGTTCGGTATATAAAATTTTTTCCTGCGGATTGCTTTTTGTATCCGGAATGTTTCTTTCGGATTCATCAATCGAACTAAATACAATGTTTAAATCTTTTTTATTTTTTCTCATATAGTCATAATAAGAGTTTATAATTATTTTATTAAGCCATGTGCTGAAATATTCGGGATTATTCAGCTGGTTGATTTTTGTTGCAATTTTAATTAAAACATTTTGCATAATGTCATACAAGTCATTTTCATCTTTTTTCAGATATAGCAATGTTGAATATATGTTATTTTGCTCCAATTTAATTAATTGCTCAAGTGCGCTTCTGCTGCCGTTTTTTGCTCTGTTGATTAAATTTGTTTTATTTTCATCCATATGTCAAGGCTATTAAAATTATTTATATTTAGCTATAATCTGATATATATAGTAAACTTGGTTATTTATTATTATGCAGACGGATATTGTTTCTACTCTTTTATATAAAAAAACAAGCTATTTCATCCTGGGAGGAAAGAGTGAAGAGGAAATACTCTCAAATTGCGCAGAAGCTTTGAATAATAATATGTCGATTATTCAATTTAATCCTGTTAATTGTGATTTAATTTCGGTTAAAATCGGTCATAAAATCAGACAGCTTTGTTCAATCTACGATAGTTTGTATATTGTTAAATCCAGATGTGATATAGCGACTATTACGGAAGCTAACGGTGTCTTGCTATCGGATAAGGATATTAAAATTGAGGATGCAAGAAAAATTTTAAGCCATGAAACGCTTGTTTTGACTGATTATCTTTCAGATACTGCTGATATAGTGTTATATGATAAGCACGTTGAAAACATCAAAAATCTGTTTGTTAAAGAAAAAGAAAACATATATCTAAGAGTTTAATCTTAGTCTTATTACATTTATAAGTGCTTCTATAAAAATTGCTTTTGACATCTTTGAATTTCCCTGCCTTCTGTCTGGGAAAACAATCGGAAACTCTTTGATTTTGAATTTATTTTTGTATGCTTTATATTTCATTTCTATTTGAAATACATATCCTGTTGAAATGATATTATCCAAATTAATTTTCTCTAAAACTTCTTTTTTCCAGCCGTTAAACCCTCCCGTTAAATCATTAATCGGGCAGGAAAGAATTAATTTAGAATATATAGAACCGCCTTTTGAAATTATGTGCCTTAAAAGACTCCAATCAGGAGCGCTTCCGCCTTTAATGTTTCTTGAACCTATAACCACATCGTATGAATCCAAATATTCTATCATTGTATTTAAGTACTCGGGACTGTGCGAAAAATCGGCATCCATTTGAATAAAAGCATCAAAATTATGATTTAAACCATATTTAAAGCCGTCAATGTACGCTCCCGCAAGACCGAGTTTTTCGGGTCGTTGAATTGATAAAAGTGTATCGTATTTTGATTTTAGACTTTGAACAATTTCATAAGTTCCGTCAGCAGATGAATCATCCACTATAAGAATTGAAAATTCCTTGTTTGTAAGAGTTGAATATATTGTATTAATTAATTTTTCAATATTTGGAGATTCATTATATGTTGGTATTATAATAAGTGTTTTCATCTTACCCTTTTAAAGCCTCTTTTTATTATTATAGCTTACTTGTTAAGTTTTGTTAACTTTTTATTTTATATTGGCAATTTTGACTTAAAAAAATACTTTATATAAGAGTAGGGAATAAGGATTTAATATTTTGGTTTAGATAACGAACGGTTAATATATAAAATAATTTCCGAAAGGAAAATAACAAAGATATTTTTACTCTCTCTTGATATCCTCGTGTTTATAAATGTTTGACTTTAGTTCAAACATTTTTTTTGCCTGTTTTTGATCCATGCGTACCGATTTAAATAATTGGTTCTCAAGAACTATTCATCCCGAGTTTTTGTTTGTTTTTATTAATTTGTAAATACGAATTAAGGAGAGAAATACCATGTTTGATTGTGATACTTATTGTTTTAATCCGCTCAATCCGCAAAACGGAACAACTTGCAAGCTACACTGAAATTAGCAAAGAGTATGGAACTAAACAAGTTACGGGATACAGTTTAGCATCTAACAATGATACATCCATACTTAACATTAACGGACAACATGTAGATATAAATAATTTTCCTGTTTCGGAAAATCATATAGGAGAATATTTTGATAACCCGAATAAAATTGATGGTGAATTTGCTCATGAAAAAAACAACGGCGACGGCACCGTTACAAGAACATATAACAATCTTGACGGTACCGTTACAAGAGTAACCGGCAAAAAAGAAGGGCTGTTTGGTTCATCTTTGCTTGGATTTTTTGGTTTGCACGGTGAAAATATAGATATTAATCAGGGGTATGTGGTTGAAAATCACGATTCAAACGGAAATCTAATCAGCAGAACCGAACATAACACCATGGGTACAGAAAAAACCTTATATGATACGGATGGTAATAAAGATATAAGTGTCGGCTGGTATGGCGGTACAAATGAAGAATTTGAGCAATTTCAAAGCGATGGAACAATCAGCAGCGGCACAACGGGTGTTACATTTTGTGTCAGAGATTACAACCCGAACGGATCATTTTTTGAAGAAAGATTTAATACAGGAAAATACGGCGCGTTAAAAGCCGGTATATCTTCCGGCGGAGTAACACAATATTTTAGAGATGGCGATGGTAACAGCCTGACGCGCGAAGAGTATATAAAATTAAACAATCTTGAAGAATAAAAAATTTCTAAGTCATAATAATTGAATAATCAATATAGATATGATGTTTAGAGGTAAATCAAAATAAAAAGACTAGAGTCTGAAAATTAGCTCTAGTCTTTATTTTAAATGGTCGGAATGACAGGATTTTGCTTTAGCTGTAGGTGAGTTTACGAGCATTACAGATAAAGTATGCAAAGCGATTTGTAAATTGTAAAATAACAGTTGATTTAAGGATTTTTAACAGCCGATTTGACAATTTATGGTCAAATGAAACAAAATTAATGTTTTGCAAAATCAGTTTTAGCTAAAATTAAAGACTT
>CADBOJ010000079.1 GCA_902796305.1 uncultured bacterium
AACGATTGAAAACCCTCTGAATCTCTTATTCTTAAACATTGATATTAAATTTAAAATCAACTTTGGCACTAATCTTAACTCCCCTAAATCATACCAACATATACTTTAATTTATACCATCAAATTAATTAATGTAACCTTTTTAACATAATTTAATAATTTCGTATTATTTATTGTTTCTGCTAGAATAAATTCGGGTAATATAATAATTAGTTACAGTTTTGATTTGGAACCGAGGATGTTTTAGAATATACACTATGGAGTTTATAAGAAGAAGAAAATTTAATTTAACTTTGAACAAAGCATACAGCATGCTTGAAATGTTCATGGTTATGATAATAGTTTCAATTATAATTTTATCTATTCCCGTTGCGGTAAAAAAAATAAACAATGTAACGGACAATAAAGTTTCCCATGGCAGGTTTGAGTGCTGGATAGAATATGATGCAAAAGATAAGCCGTTTTTTAAGTCATATCGAGTTGAAAAAACGGCTCTTGGTGAAATAAAAGAACTTAACGGGGAATATAATGAATATTGCACTTTTATTCCTCCGACAAACACTAATTATATTATGATTAGCGCTGTTGGTGGCGGAGGTGCCGGCGGTCAGTTGAGTAAAAAATCTAATGACAGTATTGATACAAGTTTGGTATCGAATGAGTATATAAATAACGGACAAGAGGATAACTATTTTCAAGAATGGCCGGAATGGTTGAAAACAGCTTTTATTAGAACATGTGAATCAAAAGGAAACTATTCACCTGAGTGTTTGGAGTTTAAAAATGCCAATCCGATAACTGCCAAACATTCCGCAACGAGAGTTAAGCTTCGTTATGCAAACGGAGGAAAAGCAGGTCAAATTAAAACAATGCTATTTCCGAGTTTTGCCGAAGATGCCAGAATTGTTATGCGTCCGGGTTCGGGGGGAACTTTAAGTGATAGCAACGGGAAAGATACTCTTGTTGAAATTCAATACGGTTCCAATAATACTACCTGCTTTAATAATTCTCAGAGCTGTACTAATTCTTGCTGTAATGTTTTAGTTGCTAAGGGGGGTGTGTCCGGCAGTGCAGTAGCTCCTAACGAAACTTGGATTACGCCTTTTAATGAAAGTAATGATAATTCAAATTACGGCATTGATAAACTTCCTTATGTACTGGGTGAAAAAGCAAATTTCATGTATGTTCTTGATAATGATAAAAAATCAACCGAGTTTGAATCCAGAGTTTTTAATAAAAACCTGGGAGATGGCGGAAAAGGTGAGAATGACAGGATTAAGAACACGAGAAACAGTATACATTTTTCTTATTCGCATGGCGGTTCCGATATCGTAATTACAAGTTATTTGACCAATGAGATTTTAAGAACTTTGAATATTCATGAGTTTGACGGTTATAATTGGAATAATTGTAAATTAAGCGGTAATAACTTTGTTTGCGGTAGCGCAGATACTGCATATGCTATAAAAAACAGTGCTACAGAGGGGAATAATGGCGGGGTTGTTATAGTATGGTAAAAAACAATAAAGTGTTAAAATTTGCATATTCTCTTCTTGAAGCTTCGATTGTGCTTATAATGGTTTCGGTTATCATATCTTTATCAAGCAATGTTGTAGTTTCAAAAATTAAGTCAAAGACAAACACAAAACCCCATGGAAGATTTGAATGTTATTATGTTAACGGCGAGCTAATGCAGCATTCGGTTATAAACGGCAGGGATTTTGGTGTGGAAAAATCAAGCAATCCGAACTATTGTTTGTTTAAACCAAATCAATATGTTAAATATCTTGTTGCAAATATTGTAGGCGCAGGTGCTCCTTATACTTCTGCGGGTGGAGGGGGTGCAGGGGAATTTGTGAGTAAATTCTTTTCTTCTCCCGCTTCTCATTACCTTTTGTACCCGGGTAAGCCTGTTGTCTATAATAGTTCTGCTCTTACCGATGAACAAATTAAATCTATGAAGTCATATATTACCAAGAGTATAATTTCTACGAATCCTGAATCATATGCTGCGATTGCATCGGGCGGTATAAACGGTACAAATATTTTTAATATTCTTCCCGAGCAATTGGAAAGTTGCCATGTTGTTAAAGTAAATGATAAATTTGACTGTAAGGTTGCGCCGGGTTGCGTTATTTCTGATTCGAATACACTCGCAAATGGTTCTTCATTATATCATACGCTTAAGTGTCTTCCTGCCTCATCAAGTGACTGTATATTTAAAGATAAGAAAATAACCGTAAGCTATTGCGCCTCAATTGATGAATATAAGACTGTTGAATATAATTTGTCAGATATCCTTGCAATGATTAAATCAAATAGCGAAGGTGCAAAGTATAATAAAAATGTATTAACCTATTATTCGGATATATTCTATAAGGAATTGGGCTGTAAAGCATATCGGACAGATAACGATAAAAATAATACTTCCGATGAAAAATGTAAACTGCTGTATGAGAAATGGAATAAAACTGATTTTGAAAGAGTTGATAATGCAGACTCTCCCTCTTTGTTTAAGCTTGAACTAAAGTTCAATATTCATCAAGACAGTAAGCTTGGAGAAGTATCTGAACTTACAAAATACGCTAAATCAATGCAATTTTACGAAGTTAAAAATGGCAGTGTGAATACAACTTCAGGTATTGCTGCTGCAGCTCCTGGTGATGGCGGGAGTTCATCAAGTAAAGATGGCCACACCGGCGGAATAGTTCTTTTATATTAATTAGGAGTTATTATGACAAAACCGTTTAGTTTAGTTTTTAAATCGGATAAAAAAACCAAGTTTGCTTTTTCGTTAATGGAAGCAACCTTTATACTTGTTGTTACCTCTCTTATAATGGCTGCGGTTTTACCGGTAGTGACAAAAAAGAGTTTTCAAACCCCACCGTTAGCGACTCATGGCAGCTACTTTTGCTATTATAAAGATGGCAAACTATATGAAGACAAATTATCGGGAAAGATTATCCAAAAACGCGTTGCGGGCTACCCGAAACAGGTAACTAAGTGTGCATTCAGTGCGCCAAAAAATGCTTCTTATTTTGAAATTACAGCTATTGGCGGCGGGGGTGCAGGTGGTGCAGGTGTTTCCGGAGATGCGGTAAAATTCAGCGATATCAAAACTAATGAAAGAAAATTTGCACCTGTTGCCATACATGATAATGGCGGAATAACACAGGCGGATATAGATAAATATAAACTGGATGTTGATAAACTGGGAAAAGTCTGGCTGTTTGCAAGGGGAGCAAATTCATCAGATAGTGACGTTGCAAGACAGTATCTTTTTGATAGAACAACTGACGGAACTGATAAAAAACTTAATTATTATATGTGCAATGATGCCTCTTGTATTAATGCTTGTCGCACTTGCGCCAAGAATAATAATGGTAATAATTATATCGGCCTTTCGGAAAATGTTTATATAGAAAGTAATAAAACAAGTAAAAAAAGTTATGGATATATAGAAATTTCTTATAATAAAGTTGATCCATCATGCCATTCGGCAAAAAAAATCAATTGTGACAGCCTGGATAAAAAATTAGCTAATAAATGTACAGATTCTGTAAATGAAGAATGCGGTGTTTTACCATCTACAGGAAGGAGTGAGCTAAAAGTTGGATTTATTCCTCTTTCTTTTTGTCATATGACAGATGGTGAATCTTGTCCCGGAGTTAATACCTCTGCGGGTAATAAAATCACTACAATTCCGTTTGTGCTTACTACAAGCGATCTATGCCTATCTAATCCAAAATTAAAATGTTATATAAATCCAAATCAAGGCGAATGCCTTTTATTATGTGATAAAAAACACAGAAAAGATGACCACTATACCGCTATAGGCGGTGAAGGTGCATTATGTTTCAGCACCCCAACAAAGGTTGATAGTGGCTTAAAACTATCTCCATGGCAGCTTCCTACAGGATATGTCCGGGAAAGCAATAATTCCAACTATGGTTTTGTCGCTGATAAAGATACAATAGTTAAATTGTATAAAGACAAAAATGTATTAGCCACTCTTACTGCAGGAAGATCATTGCAAGCAGGACATGCAATATATGTTCCCTATTTGGGTTATGAAGATGGAAAACCGGGAAGTTGCTATAGTGGTACCAATAAAATAACTACTCAAAAAGGAGATATTAACCTTGACTGTATCAGTATTAATGACCCTACAGGTGAGGATAATTCTCCTTATGGTTATTGTTATTCAAAAGATGGTAATTCTGTGGATATGGTCAAAAACGGTTTGATTGATTATTTTTCAATAAATACTAAAGCCAATATTAAAGTAGGCAACAGCGGAATTCCGGGTGAAGCTAAGACTGTTATAGTCCGTTCACTTGCAGGAAAAGACGTTGATATTCACATAGGAAGAGGTGGAAATGCGGCATTACCTGACAAAGACGGAAAAAACAAGGCAGGTATAGTTAACGGTGGAAACGGATCTGCTACATACCTTGGAACTGAAAGCGATAAAATTGTATATGCTGAGGGCGGAAAAGGCGGAAAGGGCGGTATAGCGGATAAAAAAAGTAACGTAGTTTTGCCTGCATACAATTCAAAAACATATACCAAAGACTTTACCGCAGGTGATTGTAATGTTAGCGGAAGCTTATGTACCGGTATTCGCGGTCAGAATTTAGATACGATATTAAATTCAATAGATAAAAGTGATGAATTATATAAAATTGTTGAAACTGCAGGTTACTCCGGAATGGGCGGAGGAGTTAAACTTAACAATAGTGATTGTTACGGAGGTCAATATTTAAGCTTTGCAAACGGTAAATTGATGCCTAAATACAGTATATTTTCATATCCAGATGGAGTAAATGAATCAAGCAATGCTGATAATATTGCAAAAGCTTTAAATGATTATTTTCAATTGAAGATGAATATTGGTCTTAATTTAACAAGTAGCGATATTAACAAAAAAAATATGATTCCGACCAAATGCAAAGATTGGAAAAACCATATAATCAGCCCTACTAACGGTAAAGACGGTATGTTGATTATCAGGTGGTAAGAAAATAAGACGCAATAAAAAAGCAGATTTATATAATCTGCTTTTTTATTATATTTAAATTAATTAACTTATGAAGTAAATCTAAATAGCATTATATCGCCGTCCTGAACAACATAATCTTTCCCCTCGAGCCTTGCAAGGCCTTTTTCTCTTGCAGCAGCCCAGGAACCTGTTGATATAAAGTCATCATAGGATACAACTTCCGCTTTTACAAAACCTTTTTCAAAATCGGTATGAATAACTCCTGCGGCAGCCGGTGCTTTCATTCCTTTTTTAATTGTCCAGGCTTTAACTTCTTTTTCGCCCGCTGTAATATACGTTCTTAAGTTTAAGATATCATAGGCACATTTAATCATTTTTTCAATTCCCGAATTTTCAATGCCCAGTTCATTCAGGTAGTTTTTGGCTTCTTCTTCTCCAAGGTCAATCAGTTCTTCTTCAAGATTTGCGCAGATTAAAACAATCGGATATTTACTTCCAACGTATTCTTTAACTTTTTTTGTGTAGTCATTTCCGTTTTTTAAATCCGCTTCTGATACGTTACAACAATATATAACAGGTTTTGCCATTAAAAGATGAAAGAAATGAAGCGCATATTTTTCGTCATCCGTAAAATCATCGGTATTAATAAATTCGCCTTTTTCCAGATATGGCATACATTTATTTATAACCGAATTTTGTATTACGGCTTCTTTATCACCCGATTTAACGGTTTTTGATATTCTTTTTGATATATTTTCAAGTGTTGAAATATCAGCCAATGCAAGCTCCATATTTATCGTTTCAATGTCAGATACGGGATCAACACGACCCGAAACATGTATCGTATTAACATCATCAAAACATCTTACAACCTGTACTATGGCATCAACTTCTCTTATATTGTGCAAAAATTGGTTTCCTAAACCCTCACCTTTGCTTGCGCCTTTAACAAGACCTGCAATATCAACAAATTCAATTGTTGCAGGTATAACAGTATCCGTTTTAACAAGAGGCTGAATTTTATAAAGTCTTTCATCGGGTACATTTACCACTCCTATGTTCGGCTCAATTGTGCAAAAGGGATAATTGGCGCTTTGCGCATTTTTAGCGTTTGTAAGTGCGTTAAAAAGTGTTGATTTTCCGACATTGGGTAAACCTACTATACCTGCTTTTAACATTGTTATTTCCTTATTTAAGTAATATCATGATTTTTTTAATCCCTGCGGCACTATTGCTTTTTGCTCCTGTGGGTATTTCGCAAAAATTTGCTATCGTTTCACTGCCGCAAATTTTGCTCAATTATCCTACGTCGCAGTT
>CADBOJ010000080.1 GCA_902796305.1 uncultured bacterium
AGTTAATCAGTAAATGGAGGATATTATGATTAAACCTTTAGCAGACAGATTAGTTATCAAACTTATTGATGATGTTCAACAAACATCTGGCGGAATTTTTATTCCCGATAGTGCAAAAGAAAAACCGCAAAAAGGCGAAGTAGTTGCTGTTGGTTCAGGTAAAACATTAGACAGCGGAGAAAAGGAACCAATGGAAGTTAAAGTTGGTGACATTGTTCTTTTTGCAAAATATTCAGGAACCGATGTTAAAGTTGATGATGTTGAATACAAAATCATCAGCGTGAAAGATGCTTTAGCGGTGTTAGAATAAGTATTTTTATTATGCTGAAATTATTTCAGTGTTTAAACAAATAAGAACCTGAAACAATTTTAAGAATACAGAAAACAAAAACTAGTTAGTAAAGGAAAAAATATTATGGCAAAAAAAGTTGTATTTGATACCACTGCTCGTGAAGCACTTTTAAAAGGTGTTAATGCTGTGGCAGATGCGGTAAAAGTAACACTCGGACCTAAAGGTCGTAATGTTATTATTGAAAAGAAATTCGGCACACCTCAAATCGTAAATGACGGTGTAACAATAGCAAAAGAAATCGAATTAAAAGACGGTTTAGAAAATGCGGGAGCTCAATTATTGAAAGATGTATCATCCAAAACAAACGATGTCGCAGGGGATGGTACTACAACGGCAAGCGTTTTAGCTCAAGCAATATTTAAAGAAGGTATTAAAAATTTAACCGCAGGCGCTAATCCTATGGGAATTAAAAGAGGTATAGCCGCAGCAGTTAAAGCAAGCCATGAAGAAATTAAGAAAATGTCAAAACCTGTTAATTCTAAAGAAATGAGAGCACAGGTTGCGGCAATTTCGGCAGGAAACGATAAATTCATAGGCGACTTAATTGCAGATTGTATGGAAGTAGTTGGTACTGACGGTGTTATAACGGTTGAAGAATCAAAGACTTTCGGAACGGATAAGAAAATCGTTGAAGGTATGCAGTTTGATAAAGGTTATATTTCACCTTACTTTATTACCGATGCTGAACGTATGGAAGCGGTTTTGGAAGATGCTTATGTACTTTGCGTAAATAAAAAAATCAACTTAATCGCTGACCTTGTACCTATATTGGAACAGGTTGCACGTGACGGTAAATCATTATTGTTAATCGCAGAAGATGTTGAAGGCGAAGCTTTAGCAACACTTGTTGTTAACACGATGAGAAAAGTTTTAAGAGCCGTTGCGGTTAAAGCTCCGGGATTTGGCGACAGAAGAAAAGCAATGCTTGAAGATATTGCTATTTTAACCGGCGGTCAAATGTTTACCGAAGAATTGGGTATTAAACTTGAAAATGTAACCGTTCAAATGCTTGGTAAAGCAAAACGTGTTACAGTTACAAAAGATGAAACAACAATTGTTGTTGATGATTCAACTAAAAAAGCGGTTGAAGAAAGAGTAAACTTGATTAAAAAACAAATGGAAGCATCAGACAGCGACTACGATAAAGAAAAACTTGCAGAAAGAATTGCAAAATTATCGGGCGGTGTAGCTGTTATTGAAGTAGGTGCGGCTTCTGAAGTTGAATTAAAAGAATCTAAATTAAGAATTGAAGATGCACTCAATGCTACACGTGCAGCTCAGGAAGAAGGTATAGTTCCCGGAGGCGGTGTTGCATTATTAAGAGTTCAACAGGTGCTTCAAAAAGAACTTGAAACAAGAACTTTCTCTGATGATGATGAAAAGACAGGCTTCAAGATTTTAACGGCAGCACTCGATATTCCTGTTATAGCAATTGCAAACAATGCAGGTGCTAAAGGCGAAGTTGTAGTTGATGCTATAAGAAAACAAACGGGCGCATACGGTTATGATGCTTTAACCAACACATATACCGATATGTTTGAAGCGGGAATTGTTGACCCTGCTAAAGTTACAAGAAGTGCTTTAGAAAACGCAGCTTCCGTTGCTTCAATGTTATTAACAACTGAAGCAGCTGTTGTTGAAATTCCTGAAGAAAAAGCTCCCGATATGCCTATGGGCGGAATGGGCGGTGGAATGCCCGGTATGGGAATGATGTAGCGGATTTTGCGTAGGGCGATGAGCTGAAAGCTCAAGTCCCGAAGCAGCAAAAAACTAATGAACGATAACGATAGTGAAGTGAATGCAGTTTTTTGTGAAGCAAAATCCAAGACAAAGTAAAAATGAAAAAACGGCAAGCTTACCACTTGCCGTTTTTTTGTAAATATTTTTAATATTTATATATTCTTAATTTGCAACACACCTTATTAAGTATTAAAATTGCAGGATAGGTTAAAATTAATTATTTGGAGTAAATATGTGCGGCATAATAGGATATATTGGGGACAGATGTGCAAGTGATATATTGATTTCCGGTTTATCACATCTTGAATACAGAGGATATGATTCGTCCGGTGTTGCTTTGATGCATGGTAATGAAATTGATATATATAAAGCGCCCGGTAAATTAATAAATTTGATTGAAGAATTAAAATCAAAGCAGGATGTTTGTGCCAAATCGCATATAGGAATAGGACACATAAGATGGGCAACTCACGGACTTCCAACCACAACAAACGCTCATCCGCATACAAGTAACTGTAATAATTTAACACTTGTTCATAACGGAATTATCGAAAATTATCAGGAATTAAAGGAAGAGTTGATAAAAGTAGGAAGTGTTTTTAAATCCCAAACGGATACCGAAGTTGCGGCGCATTTAATAGCATATGAATACGAAAAAACGCATGACCTTTTAAAAGCAATGCAAAGTGCGGTTAAAAAAATCAAAGGTGCTTTTGCTTTTTGTGCAATTCATAAGTCCGAACCCGATAAAATCGTTGTAGCTAAAAGAAATGCACCTCTGGTAATAGGAGTCGGAAACGGTGAAAACTTTATAGCTTCAGATATTCCCGCCATGATTGAATACACTAAGAAAGCAATTTACCTGACCGATTATCAGGTCGGTGTTGTTCAAAAAGACAGTATTCAAATTTTTGATAAAGATGATAACTTAACGGCAAATAAAATTGAGTATCTTCCGTTTGAAGCCGTTGCAATATCAAAACTAGGATACAAACATTTCATGTTAAAAGAAATCCATGAACAAAGTGATGTTGTAAGAAATGTCCTCGGCGGAAGACTCTTATCGCCCGATAAAGAGGTAAATCTTAACGAATTTAAATTGAATAACGATGAAATAAATAAAATTTCAAGAGTTCAAATAATTGCATGCGGAACAAGCCTGCATGCGGGAATGGTAGGGAAATACATAATTGAAAAATTTACTAAAATTCCCGTTGATGTTGAACCGTCAAGTGAATACATATATAGAGATACCATAGCCGATAAAAATACTCTTGTAATCGGTATTTCCCAGTCAGGAGAAACAGCCGATACAATCACCGCAATTAAACAGGTTAAAGAATGCGGTTCGCATATCGCAATAATTACAAACAGAACGGATTCAACCATGGCAAGACTCGCAGACAGTCTTTTGCCTGTTGATGCCGGAATTGAAGTATCCGTTGCAGCTACAAAATCATATATGGCGCAATTAATAAGCCTCTACTTGCTTTCAATGAAAATTATGGAAGTTAAAGATAAAAATTCCGCTAAAAATCCCGAAATAATGAAATTAAAACAGGAGCTTCTCGAACTTCCGAGCAAAATTGAAATATTACTGGAAAACACAGACAATATTCAAAGAATTGCAAAAAAATATTCAAATTACAAAAACTTTATTTTTATTGCCCGTGGAATAAACTTCCCGTCGGCTCTTGAAGGAGCATTAAAATTAAAAGAAATAAGTTATATCAATGCAACGGGTTATTGTGCAGGAGAATTAAAACATGGACCTATTGCAATGCTTGATGAAAATATGCCGGTCTTGGCTATTTTGAATACGGGAATTGTTTATGACAAGGTCCTTTCAAATTGTGAAGAAGCAAGAGCAAGACAGGCAAAATTAATCGGTGTAACAAATTATCTTGCCGAAAAAGATGAAAGGCTTTTTGATGACATTATAAAAATTCCGTCGGGAAGCGATTTAATAAGCCCCGCTATAAATATCGTTGTTCTTCAACTTCTTGCTTATTATATAGCGGAATATTTGGGAAAAGATGTTGACCAGCCGAGAAATCTTGCTAAATCGGTTACTGTTGAATAGTTGTTGTTAAGGGTTGAATATGGAAAAAAGAACATCTGAAATTAAACTTAAAGATAAAACCGAACTCGAACTTATGCGCCATTATAAAGAGTTATCGGATAAAAATTTTTGTATAGAAAAAGGATTTTATCCTCTCGGAAGCTGTACCATGAAATATAATCCGAGAATTAACGAATGGGCAAGCAGGCTTGACGGGTTTACTTCTCTTCATCCCAATCAAAACGATGAGGATTGTCAGGGTTCTTTAAAATTAATGTATGAACTTCAAAAGTATTTAAAAATAATTACGGGAATGGATGCTGTTTCGCTCCAACCCTGCGCCGGAGCACATGGCGAATTTACGGGAATGATGGTAGTTAAAAAATATTTTGAAGATATTAACGAAAAAAGAACGAAAGTTATAATTCCCGATAATGCGCACGGAACAAATCCTGCCAGTGCTGCTATGTGCGGTTTTGAGGTAATTGAAGTTAAATCAAACGAAAAAGGACTTGTAAATATTGATGAACTCAAAAAGATTATTTCCGAGTATTCATCCGACATTGCTGCAATTATGATGACAAACCCCAATACTCTCGGTCTTTTTGATTCGGGAATTGTTGAAATCTCAAAACTTATGCACGAAAACGGTTCTCTTTTATATTATGACGGAGCAAATTACAATGCCATAATGGGCTACACTAATCCTAAATTAATGGGATTTGATGTAGTGCATTTAAATCTTCATAAAACCTTTTCGACTCCGCATGCAGGAGGAGGGCCGGGGGCGGGTCCTGTTTGTGTTATAGAAAAACTGGAACCGTATTTACCCGTTCCAAGGATTGAATTTGACGGAGAACAATATAAAAGAAATTATGATTATCCTAAAACCATAGGAAAAGTAGCGTCTTTCTTCGGTAACTTCAGCGTATTTGTTAAGGCATATACATATATCTACATGATGGGAAGTTCCTTAAAAAATGTTTCGGGGGATGCTGTTTTAAGCGCAAATTATATAAAAGAAAGCTTAAAAGATGCCTATAAAATAGCTTACGACAGACATTGCGCCCATGAATTTGTTATAGATAATTCGGATAAAAAAGAACTCGGTACTTCAACCCTCGATATAGCAAAAAGACTAATGGATGAAAATATACACCCCGCAACCATATATTTCCCGTTGATTGTTCATGAGGCTTTCATGGTCGAACCTACGGAATCCGAAACAAAAGAAACACTTGATAATTTTATAAATGTTATGTTAAAAATTGCAGACGAAATCAAACGAGGCGAAGATTTTTCTTCTTATCCGAAAACTACTCCCGTTACAAGAGTTGATGAAACACAGGCTGCAAGACACCCCGATTTAAAAGAACAGTAAAATGGAATATAAAAAATCTGATTTTTATTACGATCTGCCGCATGAACTTATTGCGCAAAATCCCTTAAAACAAAGGGAAACTTGTCGTATGATGCATCTTAATAAGCTCACAAAAGAAATTAAAAACGAACATTTTTTTGATATATTAAAATATTTAAAAAAAGACGATATTCTTGTTTTAAACGATACAAAGGTTTATCCTGCAAGGGTTATGGCAAAACGAGATACGGGAGCAAATGTTGAAGTTTTTCTTTTAAATCCATACGATAATTCAAATCGCTGGGAAGCATTGTTAAAAAATGCTTCAAGAGTAAAAGAAAATGAAATATTAACGGTTTCGGATGATTTCAAAGTTAAATATATAAAAAGAGAAACAAATTACAAGGAAAATGAAGTCCCGAAATTTATAGTTGAATTAATTTATAAAGAAGATAACATCTATGATACTTTAAATAAATACGGTTCAATTCCGCTTCCTCCGTATATTTCAAGAGATGCTACAAAAGAGGACAGTTTGGACTATCAAACGGTGTATGCAAAAAATACAGGCTCTGCCGCATCACCTACTGCAGGACTTCATTTTACAACAGAGCTTCTTGAAAAAATTAAGGATTTAGGGGTTCATATAGCATACGTCACTTTAAATGTCGGACTCGGAACTTTTATGCCCGTTAAGGTAGATAATATAAAAGAACATACGATGCACTATGAAAATTTTGAAATCCCCGAAGAAACCGCAAATTTAATCAACAATAAAAAAGGTTCCGTTATTGCAACAGGAACAACCGTTTTAAGGTGTCTTGAAGCAACATACCAAAAATACGGAAAAATCGAGCCTGTAAAAGACAAAACAAATATTTTTATTTACCCCCCTTATGAAATTAAATCAATAGATAAACTAATAACAAATTTTCACCTTCCTGAATCAACCCTGATTATGCTTGTGAGCGCATTTGCGGGATATGATTTTACGTTTTGCGCATATAAAAAAGCGGTAGAAGAAAAATACAGATTTTTCAGCTATGGCGATTGCATGTTTATAGATAAATAGTTTTAAATATTTAAAATTGTAAATTTAAAAAAATAAAAGTACTAAAGCGGTAATATTTTTTATTATAATTTAGATTAATGAAACGTTTAACAATACAGGATATTAATATCGAAAAGCCCGATTTTAAAAATATAAAATCACCGAAAGGGCAAATTATAACAAACTGGTTGATAGATTGGATTAAGTATTCACTTGAAACAGGTGTTGCTAATTTTGGGGACTTTATTCCATCAAAAGAAGATTTGGCATTATTTTTAGATGTTTCAACTTCCACTATTCAAAATTCAATCAGAGAAGTTAAAGATTTAGGTTATTTTTCTTCAAAACAATCAAAAGGAACGATTATTGCCGATTATTATTCAAAAGATTTAAATGAAAAAAACGGGTTGTTATCGGGAACAATTACCGAGTGCAAAATTAAAAAGGCTGTTCTTGACGGCAATATAAAAGTAAATTCTCCGATATTAAGTATTCCCGAATTATCAAAAATAACCGATATTTCCCAAAATACCATAAGATTTGCCCTGAATAACCTTGCAAAAAAAGGTTATCTTGAAAAAAAACACTTTAAAGGAAACAAATATATCTGGTTTTATAAAAAAGAGTTTGAACTTACAAAAGAAGAAATCATAAACGGTATAAATGACGATAATTATACTCTTATGCACAGGCTTTGCGGAAAAATCAGAGATTATATCGAAAAAACATATAAACAAGGAGAAAAAATTCTTCCGAATTCCGCATTTGCAAGAATGTTTGATGTAAGCATTAAAACAATAAACGATGCTATGAAAATATTAAATTCAAAAAAAATAATCTTATCAAGGCGTGGAAAATACGGCACAATTTATCTCGGTAATCAAATAAAAAACAAAACAGAATTCTTAAGCAGTGAAAGAAAAAAAATTAATACGGAAGAAAAGTATGTATATTTCTGGCAAAAAACTTTAAACCATCTTAAAAAATATATAATTGAAAATTATAAAGCAGGCGACAAGATTGCTCCTATTCGTGAGCTGGCGGATATATTAAATGTCAGCCCGAATACCATAAGACGCGCACTGAAGGATATGTTTGAAGCGGGATATATTATTACAAAAAGAGGCAAATCCGGAGGAATATTTATAACGGAATTACCGGAATCTGAAGAAGCTTATAAATGGATTGCTCTAAATCCCGATGCAATTAATTTTAATAATTAACTAATTTCTTGGTTTTCTTAAAACCGCTTCTATGAACATAGGAAAGTCCTCAAGACTTAATACGTTATCATTCATGTCCTTAATTTCAAACTCATTTTCATTAATTCTATAAATATTAACTTCATCCGGTATTGAAATATTTTCAACTTTTACAACATTAAAACCGGTGTCTTTAGCAAATTCGGACAATTCATCGGGACGAAGTGTTCCATAGTTTTCTTTTATTTCATAAGCCCAGTTTTCCGGTGTTTTTAACCATTTTCTGTGCCTTACCCATTCTGTCACGAGCCATCTCGGCATTATGCAATCCCCGTTTTCGTCCCATTTTATATTTCCTATTGCAGGATAAAAATCAAGGGTAAATCTTCTTAATTTATCGTAGGTGGATAATTTTGTTATGTTCGCTTTTTTTAATTCATCTTCATCTTTAATGACAGGAAGTTCGCCGTCAAATTTATTTGCATTTGCTATTTTTATTGGTTCATAAGCGTCAACCGATGCTGTTGCAGGGTCTTTAATAACCAAAACCCCTCCGGGTTTTAAACATTTATAAGCTTTTTGCATAAAGTGCAGTATTGATTTTTTGGAATATGCTTCTTCTCCGTATTCTTCACTCGGATAACTGTATAATTCATGCATTATGCTTGATAATATTATTGCATCTTTAGAATTATCTTTATATGGCAAATTGAAAGCATTTCCGACTTCATAGTATGTATTTTTTCTTTTTATTGCCTCATCTTTTTTAACGGCTTCATCGAGCATACCTTTTGATAAATCAAGTCCGTAATATATTGTGTTTTGAGGTAAAAATTCGCTTAATTTCCTGCATAAAGCACCGTCGCAACATCCGATATCGGCTATTTCAAGGGATTCTTTTAATCTTTTTGTATCGGAATCTATTTTACATAAAGCACTTACAAAAAATTTAATATTACTGTCAACATTCATTTTATTATTCATTAAGGTAATATATGTGCTTAAATTTGGTTCGGAAGTTCTTTTTGCCGCTTCGTTTTTGGTTGTTTCCCAAACATTTTTCTTGAAACTCAAATTGTTATTAAAATAGTAATTCTTAATCGGATTATAATTTACGGTTTGAATTTTCATATACTTTCCTTGCTTTTTATTTTATATAAAGAGTGTAAAAAAATATTTTTGTCTTTCCGCATTTATAATATAAAACCGGCACAAATTGTGCCGGTTTTACTACTTAAAAGTAATTTTATATTAAATTAGTTACCCCAAGCTTTTGTTGTAATTTTTTGGTAGCCGAGGATATTTTTCTTATAAACATCGTATCCTGCTAATACTCTGATTCCGCCATTTTTCATAGCTGTTTGAACTGAGCAATCACCTAAACCAACAATATGGAAGAAGCTTTTGCAAGTTGTTGTACCAGTTTTGCTTGCAGCAGTTGCAGTATAACCGCCACCGGGAGTAGTACCGTCTTGGTAAATATAACCGATAGTTGTACCTAAATCTCCTGCATTAGCACAAATAGCAGTTGAAGCTAACAACACTAAAGTAGCAAATAGTTTTTTCATAAAAACTCTCCTTAATATAAGTAATACCAGACAATAAAAATAATTTATTGTTAATTCATGAATAACACTTTAAGGCTTAAATACAAGTAAAATTTTGTTAACAATCACAAAAATTATCCCTTAACCGCACCCTCAGTAGTTCCTGAGATAAAGTATTTTTGAAGAGCAAGAAAGAATACTATTATAGGAACAATCGATATGATTGAACCTGCCGCAACAAGCCTGTAATCTGCAGAAAAGGCACTGGAGAGATTGTTTATTCCTATTGTTAAGGTAAATAATTTTTCATCGGTTAAAACAATACTCGGCCAGAGAAATTCTCCCCACGAACCGATAAATGTAAAAATAGCAAGCAGTGCCAGTTGCGGTTTAATCATCGGAAGCAGTAGTTTATAAAAAATTTGAAAACTGTTACATCCGTCTATAACGGCACTTTCTTCTATTTCTTTCGGAATTGTTAAAAAAGCCTGCCTTAAAAGGAAAATCCCGAAAGCATTAACGGCAAAAGGCAGAATTAAGCCCAAATATCCTGCAAGCATGGAATAATTATCGGTTAAATGAAGTTTTAACGTAATTATATAAACGGGAAGCATTATAGTTTGAAAAGGAACCATAATTGTAGCAAGTATTGAAAAAAATGCGATTTTTTTACCCTTAAATTCCATTCTTGCTAAAGGATATGCTGCAAGTGCCGATAAAATAATATTTAAAATAACGGTAACAAAAGCAACGATAAAACTGTTCAGGACATATCTTCCAATCGGAACAAGCCTTAAAACCTCCTTGAAATTATCAAAAGTAAAGTCTTTCGGAATGAAAACAGGAGGATATGCAAATATATTTTCGCTTCTTCCCTTAAGTGCGGTTGATAAAAGCCATAATAAGGGAATAAGGGATAAAACACAAACGATAATTAAGGTTATGTGAGTTAAAATGTTTTTAAATTTGATTTTCATACCTTATATTTATCCCTTTCAAAAACAAAGATATTTAAAATTGAAAATATCATTACTATAACAAGAAGTATAACAGCTCCTGCCGAAGCTATACCTAAATCAAGGTTTTCAAAAGCTTTTTCATAAATATAATAAACTATTGTTTTTGTTGAATTTAGAGGCCCGCCTTTAGTCATAACATAAATTTCAACAAATACTTTGAGAGCCGAAATTGAACTTATTGTACTTACAAGAGCAATAACAGGCATAACATGAGGAATTGTTACGAGCATATGTTTTCTAAAACCAACAGCACCGTCAACTTCCGCTGCTTCATATAAGTCTTTCGGTATGGACATTAATGCGCTTAAATATATCATCATATAATATCCGACACCTTTAAAAATTGTTACAAGTGCAACGGATATCATCGAAACATTGGGGTCTGAAAGCCAGCCTATCGGCTTCAGTCCTATTTTTTCAACAAAGAAATTCAATAATCCCTCGGGTGCATATAACCATTTAAAAGCAATTGCTACAACAACAATTGAAATTATAACGGGAATATAAATTAAAATTTTATACAAAGTTTTGCAGGCAATTTTTTGATTAATCAAGATTGCAAGGAACAAAGGAAATACAACAAGAAACGGAACGCATAAAATCATAAAGTAGAATGTATTAATAATTGTTTTTATAAAAACGGGTGATTTTATAAGTTCTATATAATTTCCTACAAATACAAAATCAGGTTTGTAAATATCTTTTGAATAATCAAAGAAACTTAAAATTATGGTATGAAAAAAAGGAATAAAGAAAAATACCGCAAGAACAATAAAAGCGGGTAATAAAAATAAATAAGCTCCTAAATTTTTCTTTAAATCCATAAGTAAATACTATATGAATTTTTACAAAAATTCAACAAAAGAAATGCTTTTGTTTCTTTAAGTCTTTGTAATTGTGTCAGCAAAAATGCGAGTCGATTATTTTTTCAAGTGCTGATTAAAAAAGATTTTTCCCTACAGACAAAAATCGGAAGCAATCAATAGATTTTGCTTCCGATTTTTTGTTTATATTTTAAATTATTATCCTCTCTTTGGTATTCTCATCGAATAGAAAGAACGAACAACAAATATAAGTGCAATGATTAAGAAAATTATACCCGCAATCTTTGAATAAGATTTAAATTCGGGGCTTATGGCGATTTCCATAGCAAGAAGTCCGAATAACGTAGTAAATTTAATAATCGGGTTCATTGCAACCGAAGATGTATCTTTGAAGGGGTCACCGACCGTATCACCTACAACTGTTGCATCATGCAGAGGTGTACCTTTTTCTTCAAGGTCAACTTCAACGATTTTCTTGGCGTTATCCCAGCATCCGCCAGCATTTGCCATAAATACAGCCTGAAACAGACCGAATACCGCAATAGCAATCAGATAGCTGATAAAGAATGAAACAGGAGCATTTGTAGAACAGCTCGGTGAAGATAAGAAAGCAAGTGCAAGAGCAAAAGAAAATAGTGCTACAAATATGTTAAACATACCCTTTTGAGCATATTGAGTACAAATTTTTACTACTTCTTTTGAATTTTCTAAATTTGCTTTTTTATCATCAGTTTCACCCAATTTAATATGTTTTTTAATGTATTCAACGGCACTGTATGCACCTGTTGTAACGGCTTGCATTGAAGCACCGGAGAACCAGTAAATAACCGCACCGCCTGCTATAAACCCAAGAAGTGTATACGGATTTAATAAGTTTAAAATACTTTCGGGAGTGATATTTAAAGTATCTTTAATAACAAGGATTAACGAGAAAATCATTGTTGTAGCACCAACAACCGCCGTACCGATAAGAACGGGCTTGCTTGTTGCTTTAAATGTATTTCCTGCACCGTCATTTTCTTCTAAATATTTTTTAGCATTTTCAAAATCAGGTTTAAATCCGTATGCTTTTTCAATTTGTAATGAAATATCGGGTTGTTCTTCAATTAACGATAATTCATATACCGATTGAGCATTATCGGTAACAGGGCCGTAACTGTCTACTGCTATTGTAACCGGTCCCATTCCTAAAAATCCGAATGCTACAAGACCAAACGCAAATACCGAAGGATAAATCATCACACTTTCCCCGATATTAAGACTTGCAGCATAAGCCAATCCCATTAAAAGGACTATGACAGCACCAATCCAGAAACCTGAGAAATTACCCGCAACAACACCGGATAAAATTGTTAATGAAGCTCCGCCCTCACGTGAAGCTGTTACAACTTCCTGTGTGTGTTTTGCTTTGGGGCTGGTAAATACTTTTGTCATTTCGGGAATTAATGCCGCACCTAATGTACCGCAAGAAATAATTATTGAAAGAGTAAGCCAGATATTATCGGGCATAGAGCCTAATAACCATTTACTTACTCCAAATGTCATTATTATTGACAAAACAGAAGTTAACCATACAAGATTTGATAAAGGTACTTCAAAATCAAATCTTTTACCTTTCTTTTCACAAGCTTTTGCATAAAGGTTCGTTTTAATATTGTTAAACCAGTAAGCTACAACGCTTGTTACAATCATTAAAAATCTCATTGTAAAAATCCAAGCTAAAAGCTGAATTCTGTATTCGGGGAATACGCCGAGCAAAATAAAACTTACCAGAGCAACACCCGTTACACCGTAAGTTTCAAAACCATCGGCAGAAGGTCCTATGCTATCCCCTGCATTATCACCCGTACAATCGGCAATAACTCCGGGGTTGCGAGGGTCATCTTCTTTAATTCCGAACTGGATTTTCATTAAGTCAGAACCTATATCGGCAATTTTTGTAAATATTCCGCCTGCAACTCTAAGTGCGCTGGCACCCAAACTTTCACCGATTGCAAAACCGATAAAACAAGCACCCGCAAGCTCTCCGGGGATGAATAGTAAAATTGTAAGCATCAAAATAAGTTCAACAGAAACAAGTAAAACACCTATGCTCATTCCTGCTTTCAAGGGTACATTTAAACAGTGGATGGGTTTAGAACGTAATGCTAAAAATGAAGTTCTTGCGTTAGCTAAAGTATTCATCCTTATCCCAAACCATGCTACAAAGTATGAGCCTAAAATACCGATTACAGACCATAAAAGTATTAAGCCGACACCTTGAAAGCCCATGTGCTCAAGAACACCAAAATAATAAGCTATACACAAACCTATTAAAACTTCTAATACAATAAGGAATTTTCCCTGTTGAATAAGATAAGTTTTACAAGTTTCAAAAATAGTTGTACCAACCTGTTCCATTGCAGGATGCACACTGATTTTTTTAATTTTTGCAAATTCGATTAAACCGAAAATTGCACCTATTACAGCAACCGCTATACCAACTAAAAGAAGATTAAAACTTGACATATCTTCTCTAAAATTCGGTACAACAAGATTTGCTTCGCTTGCCATGGCAGGTAAGCTCAAAAGCAGCATAAACGCCGCAAAAATGAATTTCTTCATACTAATTCCTTTTATCCTGTTTAACTACTACCGTATACTATAAAGTATATCAGTAAAATGTAAAAAAGAGCAATAAAAATAATTAAAAAAACGGAAGTTTTTCTTCCGTTTTATATAACTAACAATAACTGCTTTTTTCACTCTATATATTCATATCAAAGTTTCTTTTTGGTTCGGATGCTCTTAAATTCATACCAACAATCATTGCCTGACGGTCGTATAAATTTATTTCTCTTTCAACATCTCCGGAAAAAACGTTTTCATATTTTTGAACATATTCCGTCATAGTGTCGAAGATGTTTATAATATTTTCTTGAGTCGATTTAACAACTTCTTTTGGAGCTGATTGTTTTTGCTTACTCGGAGTGACATTAAAACCGAATTTTGAATTTAAACTGTAATTTTCAGCCATATAACTTTTGCTCCTTATTACTCGACCTTATACTTGATATTACGGAACAATAATGTGTTATCTTTAATGTTTTCGGTTAAAATGTAAAGAAAAATTTACAAAACTTATTGAAAAACTAATTTTCTGATAAATTTTCTTATAAATTCGGTCATAACCACCCTTTTAATATTTTTGAATTTTATTGATTTTAATCCTCTTGATAAATCCAAAGACCTGATAAGAGTAATAATTTGAATTGTATTAATTAATATTCTTAGTATTTTAAATGCGCTTATTGTCTTTTTATTTACAATTATTTTTACAACTTTATTAACATTTCTTACTGTTTCTTTAACTTTAATACAGGTTTCAATGATGATTTTTCCGGTTACTGCAAGTTTTTCGTTGTATTGAATAACTTTTTTCTCCAGCTGTGTAATTTTCAATACGGCGATAACTGTTAAAATTATTTCCAGAAATATTGCAAAAATAACTAAAAATATAATAAGAATTGAAGTTAAATTTAACATAAATGTATTATAATAAATTATAGTAAAATACTCTATACGCAAAGCGGATTAT
>CADBOJ010000081.1 GCA_902796305.1 uncultured bacterium
AAAAATACCATAAAACAAGGATTTTTATTTTCAACCGGTTCGCTATAAATTTAATTTTTTTCCCAAAAAACCAAAAACACATTCTATTTTTTTACAAAAGTTAATATATTTAACTTATATAGCTTATTAAGAATTGTAACAAAATGCCCGAAAACCGCTTTAAAAATTAAAGAATATTGGTATTCTGCCGATATTTTAAATGTAAGGCAATAAAGTTAAGGAGAATAATTATGGGGCTTTCTGCAAGCCAGGCAAGGTTTTTACAATTGACTGCCAGAAAAAGTAATGTTGAATATCAAGCTCAGCAAATTACTTTTCAGAGGCTTCAATTATCAAATAAACTTGAAAGTGCCTCTATGGAATATAACGACAAGATGTCCAATAAAAAACTTGTCTATAAATACAATACCGGAACAGGCGAACAAAAGGTTGATTTAACGTATCAAAATTACAAAAACTATATGAATCAACAGTTGGAAGGACTAAGTACCACGCAGGATAAACTTTATCTTGTATCTTCGAGCGGAAATAAAATAATTGTAGGCTCGGAAGAAGAAATGCATGCAATGATAAAATCCCTGAACGGTTATGAAGATGATTTCACACCGCCAACAGCATCAGATAATACTGAAGGGGACGTTGTTCCGGAAACGGTTACAAAACCGAAACGTGAGTATTCGGAAAAAGATTTTATGATAGTTGAAGACCTGAATGATAATGATAAATTCCTTAAAAATATTGAAGATGGCGTATTCCTCTTCGCTAAATTGAAATACAATGAAGATACCGAGCGTGATGAATTTGAAGCAAATTCATGGGAAAATATCGGAAATGGTGTTGTATCGGAAGAATATGATAAATCAGATGATGCGGCTGCCGAAGCAAAATATAATAAGCTTCAACAGGAAACGCAAAAAATTGATAAAGCTCTTGAAATGAAATTAGATGAGCTTGAAACGGAAAGAAATGCCATTCAAACCGAAATGGAAAGTATTTCAAAAGTAATTGATGATAATATAGAAGATACATTCAAAATATTCGGATAAAAAATTAGTCAGCAATTATAAATACGAGAAAAAACCTGCGAACTTGTCGCAGGTTTTTTTGCTTCTGATGTTTAGCCCAAGTCTGGTAGCCTCCATCAAATCAACTTCTCATCTTTGACGAAGTCTTTTGAATTATTTATGCCATAGTTATTGTTCTTAATTCGTCATTATCTACTTTAGGAATTAAATCCCCTGTGCCGTTGTTTGCGGGAACTTTAAAATCAACTCCCCAGAGTGCACCTTTGTTTTCTATGGGAACGGTTGCTACTTTATTTTCTTCCGGATTTATTCCCTCAAATCTGCCCTGATATGTTGCTGTTCTTTTTTCAAGTTCTTCAATATTTGCAAAAAGACCTCTATCCTTATAAGGATTTGTGTTTATATTTTGTGCATTTTTTAGAGGTAAAAATTTAGCTGATTCTATTTTTTTGTTAATCTGTTGTGGAGCTATCCCCTTATTCGCTCCCGTTAAATTTAAAAAACCATTGTTGATACCCGTCATTGCCATTTTTAATTTTTTCCTATATTTCCTATACTTAATTCTTCTACATATGTATAAAGTATTTTTTTTATTGGAAATTGCATGTTTAATTATTTTATTTACAATTATTTACAAAAAAGAGGCTGACCAAAAAGTCAGCCTCTTTTTATATTTTGAATTTTTTATTAGTGTTTAGTGTTTGTATAGTGGTCAATATCTGCATTTTTCTTATTTGCGATTAATTTTCCCTGAAGCGTTCTTATTGCAATTGCTCCAAGCATTGTTCCGACAACGGCAAGTGAAGTTAATTTATTACCTTTCATACAGCTTTTGTAGAACTTAACCGGAACTGATTTTAGAGTTTTAAGATTTTCAAGCGGTGATTTTGTGATTAAGCTTGTAATAGGCTTATGTTCAAATACTGTTCTAATTATTTTTCCGGTATCTTTGAACATTCCTGCGATTGTTCCGCCTATATTTCCGTTTGCTTTTTTAATATTTCTACCGACAAATCCGACACAACCTGCCAGAACCGCACCGTCTGCAATGCCTCTTACAACACCTGATGCGACGCCGGTAGTTTGGTTATAACCTTTAAAGATGTTTAAAATACCTTCCTTAAGCGAAACTTTTTTAGGAGCTTCCTGAACTGCTTGAACAGCCGGAGTATTATTTGCAATTGTTTCTGCAGGAGTACCGCCTTGTTTTAAGCTTTTCTGAAATGCTTCAAATCCGTTGCCACTGAAAGATACTGAATTTTTAATCGGTTTTATCATAACGCACCACCCTTTTCGTATATTCAAAAACACCTGAAACTTAAAAATTGCCCCTATATATTCTTATTTTACAAAAATTTACAATAAAAATCAATTGTACGGAACAAATGCTATTTAAAACTTAATATTAAAAATTGTTTCAAATATAATGAACGGCAGGATTTTTTTGGTACAATGAATTTGAAAAAGGATAGAAAGTTACAATTATGATTAAATTATTTTCAAAGAAAGAATGTAAGGCTAATTTTACCCCTCAAGAGCTTGATGTACTGCTTGCAAAACTTGCTCAAATATATAGAATTGATGAATTGGATAAAGAAAGAAAAAAATATCTCTCAAGAACAATAAGAGAATACGGATATCTTCCTTATCCCCAGTTTAAGGTTTTACAGGAATTAACACCTGCAGAAACAATATACTGCCTTGTTGAAAAGCTCATCTGGGCGGGAACTTTTGCTGAAAATAAATTTATAGATTTTGAAAAACCGTCTGTTTTATATAGAGAAAAAATAAAAAATTCAAACTGGTTTAAAAAAGAAGGTCATAATATAAAACTTCTTTCCTTGAGCGGACTCGGTGACGGAAATGCTTCCGAAAAAACGGGAAAATTTATTGATTGGCTTAAATGTTTGATAACATTAAGTGTTGGTAACTTAAAACTTGATATATTACCGGATACAATATATTTAATTCCTTTTACAACAAGAGAATTTGAATGCGCTTATTTACCTAAAGATTCTTTTGTATCCGAAAAATTGCAGGATGATAACCTCCTGAAATTTTTGGGACTTGATGTTGAGCAACAGGTTAAATTATTTATCGAACTTGCCCAATTATGCAACCACCCTGTTATATATGATATTCTTCCGCAAACGGCAAGGTTTTCCAAAGTTGTTTTATCAAAACCTTATGTTGCAAGATGGGTTGACATAAAAGAACTTACCGACCGTATAACAGGTTATCTTACGGCAGTTATTGCTCAATTAAAAATTAAAGGAACATATAAAGATGAAGACATTGATTCCGCAAGACAAAAATACATTGATAACTTAAACGGAAACGATAAGAAGTATTCCGAAAAAGAAGCAGAAATAATATCCGAAATTGAAGAAGACCTGAAAGAACAAAAAATTCTGTTTTCTTATGAAATGAGTTTTGCGCAAAAACAGGACGAACTGCAAAAAAGAGCTCAGGACATAATAAATGTTACGGCAGGAAAAACAATTAATTCTGAAGAAGATATTAAAAATCAGGATGAAATAACGGAAGCATTAATTAAAGCCGGTTTATGGACTTTTCCGGGCGGTGCTTGGTGTTCTGCAGGAGTTCCTATTTTTGATAAAATGCATAAGTCTAAAAAATATCCTCTTTTTAAACATTATAACTATAAAGAGGAGGATGTTACGCATTTTGCCAATTTAGATTGTCAAACTCCTTATTATTTCTACCATTTTGAAATAAATAAATATAACGGTGATGTTATAGATTTCTTTATTGAATATATGCAAAAGCTTCAGGCAGAGTATGATTTTGACGGATTTAGAGTTGATCATATAGACCACATTGTTGATGAAGTGTCGCAAAATAAAAAAGGACAACCGATTAGTTACAGAATCCCTGCTGTGGTTCTGGGTAAATTAAACAGTACAATGAAAAAGAAAATTCCTTATTTTGCGGTGCTGGCTGAATATATGCTCTGGGACGGATATTTTAAGGAATATCATAAAGATATGAATTTTGATTTACTCTGGGGAGATGATATTGTTGCTCAAAATACCAAAACTCCGGAACAAATCATTAACGATAATCTTAGATTATCAACTTATAATCAGAAAAACGGCAAACAAAATCCCTTGTCAATCTTAAAAGGATATAACAATCAAGACGGCGAATTCAGAGATATTAACCAGTATCCGGGACAGTTGGGATTTCAGGGTGCATTATTCAAATGGTTTAAATTCAAATTTCTTCCGGGAGGAAAGTTTGCATCCCGTCCCGTTTTGCTCGTTGACGGTGATGAAAGCTTTACAAAAACGGGTATAGAACGTGTTATTTCAAAGGAAGTTTCAATGGTGAGAAATTTCGATTGGGGTTTCTGGGAAAAATTTAATGCAATTAATTATTTTGCACAAAATGATAAACTTTTAAATCAGGGAAGAGCAGTTTTACATAAACAGGAAAATAACGGATTTGCCTGCTGGGAAATTGTTCCCGATACACCTGATAAAAATGCTAAACAGCCTACATATCTTGTTGTTGCAAATTATTTTTCACCCAATGAATTGAAAGATATACAATCCGAAGACGGTCATATTGAAAGAAAAGCAATCAGAGGAGCTATCACAAAGAACAATTCCGTTGATTTAAAGAAAGATAAAAAACTTGTTTCAATATTCGAATTTGAATTGGATAAAAATAATAAATGTAAATTTGTTGAAAAACCTTTAGAAAATGAAATAAGAGGACAAATAACATTTAAAGAACTTTATCCGGGCGAATTTAAAGTTTATAAGATGATTTAAATTTTATTCTTAACCGAAAATTATAATCGGCAGATTGTTGTCTGCCGAATTATGGTATGACACGCTAAATGCCCTATTTACCTTCTTTATAAAATTTTGTTATGTATGTTAACAAATGTAACATTATTAAACTTAAAACCTAAAGTTTCTGCTAATAATGTCGAATATTAAAATGTAAGGAATAAAAGACAATAAGGTGGAGATAATAAGACAAATGGGGCTGAATGTCGGAAAAGCATTATATTCTATTCAAGGTGTTGACGTTAACAATGTTGAAAACGTTGCAAACAGAATTCTAAGCCAATCGGCAAAGAAGCAACCGACTGTTCAAGCAATTGATTATACACAATTCAACAGAAACACGCTCGGCGTAAATCTCTACTCTTCAAGAACAAGTGTTGATTTACAAAAACAAATAAGCCAAATTCAAGCAGGGCTTTATGCTAAATCGGTTGATGTTTCTTCATTAAATTCGGCAGCAGCGCAAAATCTTTATTCCGCAACAGCAGTTCAGAAAAATGTTGAATTAACTCAAAGTATACAGCAATTTGAACTGATTGCGCCAAAAACAATTGAAAAACAGGGCAACATAATCGAACTATTTAATATCTCAGACAAAAAATCTTCTTCATCAAACGGATTTAATCCTTTCGATAAAGAAGAAAAAGACCAAAAGCACACTAATTAAATTTATTTCTATACTTTTCCTTTCAATAACATCAAAGCTTCGAATGAAATGTTCGAAGCGTTTTTTTAACTAAAAAGATTTATATTAAAATATGGCAATATTAATATAAATACAAGTTTTTAACAATCTCAACCATACGAAAGCGAAGCATTTATTGTCTTTGAGATTTTTTCGTACGAGCAAGTGCGTTGTTTGGGCATTTTTAACATCTGCGAGTTCGCACTTGCAGGAAAAAATCGAAAAGAAACAATAAATAACGAGCTAAGTTCGGTTGAGGAGTTTCTTTTGTGCCCTTTTCTTTGCAGACTCAAAGAAAAGGGCAAATCATTCAGGTTTTATACGATTGATATGGAATTGCCGGAATTATTCATTAAATATATTACCCTGTTCAACGGAATTTAATTCTTCTTTAGCTTCTTGAACGAGAGTATTTTTATCCTTTTCGTCT
>CADBOJ010000082.1 GCA_902796305.1 uncultured bacterium
TATGCGTCCGTAGCTCAGCTGGATAGAGCATCTGCCTTCTAAGCAGAGGGTCGCGCGTTCGAATCGCGCCGGGCGTAAATAAAAAAGGATTGGTTCTTCCAATCCTTTTTGCTATATTTATTTTTTGTTGGTTTGAAAATCCAACCTACTTACTTTTAATTTTTTATATTTTTATTAATTGTTTTAAGTATTTGATTTTAGAAATAATAAACGCAGTAATAAATGATGAAATTACAGTTAATACAAACAAAAGAAGTACATATAAAATTCCATGATGCATATGTTTAAATATGCTTACATAAAGATGTAAAAAGCTTGCGTGTATGAGATATACCCCTAATGTTAAAGAGCTACACTCTGAGATAAAAGATTTGAATTTAGAACAAAATTGTTCGGAGTATTTATGCAAGATACTATATATCAAGCTAAACAATGAAACACTGTATATTAGAACCGGAATGTTAATTGAATTATAAAATATTTTGTATGCTTTGTAATAATTTGAATGCACAAACTGTGTGCAACAGAAAATTGTTATTAATGATATAAAACATAATAAAAACTTTACAGAATTACGTTTTATCAAATCCTTATTTAAATGAAAACTCCAGCCCATTAGATAATAAACAAGATATCCTCCAATAGGGACTTGAAACATTGCTGCAAGTTTTGTTGCTTTTTCTGGTGCAAAAAAGGCATTTAATAAATTTGGAAAGAATGAAAAAACTATTCCCAAAAGTATACAATAATATACATAACGTGCATTATTTTCTTTAACAAAAAGTCGTAACACTGATATCATAAGATACAAACCGATAATTAAATATAAATACCATAAATGATAATGACCATATAAAAAAGCAGGTAAGAAGTTATGAAAGTTATATATTAATGCATAAAAACAGGACCAAAACATTAATAAAAGTACCAACTTTGCTATTTTATTTTTTATTTTGGATATAGGCATTAATTTTTTTTCATCTAACATAAAATGACCAGATATCATGACAAAAAATGGAACTGCAAAACGAGAAATTGAATCAAAAAAATTGCCAATAATAAATTCTGTTGAATTCTGTTCATAGTTAATTACTAAATTTGCTGACACATGAAGCATAATTACTGCTAAAACTGCAATAACACGAAGAACATCAAACTCGAATACCCTAATACTATTTTTAATGATGCTACTACTATTCATATGTCCATTGTACTATAAAAATATTCATGCAACTTTTTCAATCAACCAAGTTCTGAACTCGTCAACTCTGGGGTAAATAAAAAAGAGGTTAGTTTATCTGACCTCTTTTTTATTTGTGTTTGGGATGCGATAAGAATGCAATATATGCGTTCGAGCAGATTTTGACTAGGGCGGAACAGTGTTTTTAAAAACACGTCGTGAGCCCGTCTGTTCGAAAAAACTTACGAAGCGAAAGAAAATCTTTGATTTTTTGGAGCAAAGTACTAAGTTTTTGAGTTGTTAAAATCCAAGACAATCGCATCCAGGGTAAATAATTTTAAAAAGAGCTTTATAAAGCTCTTTTTGATATCTGCGATGATTATAAAAATCCACCAGTATGATTTATTACAATATCTATAGTAATGAATACAACTCTTCTGCAGATAAATCAGGATTATTTCTGATAGTATTTGCTATATCTGCCAAAGAAACTATTTGTACTAAGTTATTATTGTCCTTACCAAGATAATTTGCATAAATTTTACTCATAATGCTATATGCTTTTGTAAGCATTTCTTCTTTATTGTCCGACTTTGCATTGATTGCATTTTGTATAAAAGCCGGAGAATAATATAACAATACACCCTTTTTATTAATACCATCTCTTGAAAGACCATCTAATAAATTTTGTTGTTCTTCCAATGATAAATTAGAAAATGCTTTTATAACTTCTGATGCATCTTTTGGCGTATAGGCTCTTGACATTACACCAAGTCTAACTATAGCTTTTTCTTTATCTGTGTTAAACGGCAAACTATAATCTTGAGCTTTTTTGCTTAAAAAAGAATCGTATGTTTCTTCTTCATCTTTGGAAATATTCTCTTTTATCGAATTAATTCCTTGCATATAGGAGTTAAATACATTATTGTTCATCACAAGAGAACCGTTTGGCACAACATGTCCTGCAGCACCTGCAACATCATAGAACATATGAGCAAGATATAAATCCATTGCACGATTTCCTATAGTTTTAACTTTTGATAGATTTGCAGGCAAACATTCTCCTTGAACAAATTGTCCCAAATTAAAGTCTGCATCAAGAGCGTTTATAATATCAATTTGGTCAATTTTAGATAATCTGTTAAATGATGGGATTTTATCAGGGATAGTTTTTAATGCTATTAATAGTGCTTCATCGTGATCTTTAACTTTGCATTGAGTATGGATTTCAATGTTTTCTACAAATTCTTTAATTTTACCTAAATCATTAATCATAGTAAAAGCAAGAATTGTATCCGCATCTTGCGGTGTTTTTATCACACTAAGAGTAAAGTCTCGCAGTTTTTTAAAATTTTCGGGAGTCATTTTAACTGATTCTTTTTGACATTCCGTAAATTTATCATAATCTCCGTTTATAACATGTTTTAGACATTCTATACCGACAATTGTCCTATCAAATTCAATATGTTTTTGTCCAAATAATTGTTCCGAAATAGAATTTGATTGGGTATTTGTCTGCCATTCGGGAGTTGCATTAACATCTCCTGTTAACCAGTATAGTTCAGGATATCGTTGTAATAATATTTGTGTCATTTCTTCAGAATTTTTTGAATTTAAAAATTTATTTACAAAAAGTTCCGTGTTCTTATCGTAAGTATTGATTTTGCTTTTATTTATGTAGCAATTCGGATGTTGGTTTAAATTTGGTTGCAATTTATAATAAAAATTTTTTAAGAAAGGTATAAGATTTGGATTATTGATACTATCATGCCCCATATCAAGCATTTCTTGTATGCAAGCAGGTAAATCTGCTAAATTATATTTTAATTTATACATTGCAGCAAAAAGACCTGTTCTGTCTTTCCCTTCTCTGCAATGAATATATATTTTTTTATTGTTTTTTCTTGCTAAATCTGTCAGTTGAAAAAATTTATCTACAAATTCGTCAGACGGATTTTCAAAAGATGGGAAAGGCAAATTAACATAATTCATTCCTAAATTTTCTGCGATTTCCTTTTCGCTGCTTTTATTTTTTAAACCATATCCGGTTGTAAAATCTATTATTGTATCAACACCAATATCCCTTAATTGTTCAAGCTCTTCAGTATTTGGTTTTGCACCTCTCAATAGAATGCCATCTATATTTTGAAATCTTTCTATTTTTATACTTTTTTCGGAATTTCCGAATTTAATACCAGAAATACGATTTTGCGTACAATTGTTTAAAAACATTAAATTCTATACTCCAATAATGTAAACTGCCATATATGTTATAAAAAAAAATTTACTATAAAATTGCTAAAATATTTAATTTTTATTAACAAACATAAATAATGTTTTCCAATAACCAAGTTCGGAACTTGTCAATTCTGGGGTATTTTTTGTGCCAAAAATTTATTCATGTTGCAAAAATTTTCAAAACAAGATTTATTGCAAAGGCATGAATAATTTGTAAACTTCTATATTAAGAGCTTTAGCTAATAGTTCCATTCTTTTAAAACTTGGCGTTCTTTTTCCTCTTTCAATTTGCGATAAATAATCAGTACTTATATCACAGATTTCACTAAGTTTCTCTTGTGTGTATCCTTGTTTATTCCTATAAAATTTTAAATTATTTCTAAATATCTCACTCGTGCTATTTGCCATAGTTAGATTTTATTGTTATAGTTAATATTAATTAACAGACAAATAGCTCTACAAGAGGATAATAATGGTAGCTAAATTTAAGAAAACAATACTATTTGACTTAGACGGAGTTTTAAATACTTATGATGGAAAATATGATAAAAATTATATTCCGCCAATTAAAGACGGAGCATATAAATTAATTAAAGAGCTATCAGAGGATTATAAGATAGTTATTTTTACTACCAGAA
>CADBOJ010000083.1 GCA_902796305.1 uncultured bacterium
AAACGGCTAATTTGTGAACAAATTAAGCCGTGATGGATAGAATTAGTATTACGGAGTTTATAGAGGAGTTTACATGCTTATTAATGACGCTCAAAAAAATTATTTGCCAAAAAAGTTCTAAATATAATAAAATTATTTACAAAACTTTACATACTTGACTAAACTTCAAGCTATTGTGCCACATGGGTAATGGCGATTAAATTGATTTCGGATTGTTATTTTTTTCAACCCAAATATATGTTTGTTCGTACATTGATTTAAAAGGATTGTAATGGTAATCGCTTTTTAAAAAAGGATTTTTTGCGTACCTGTCATATTTTTCCATATTTATGAAAATCATTTTTCTGAATTTTTTTAGCATAAATCATACCTCCCTTCTAAAACAGGGTAATTTTATTATCACTTTTTTTATTTTTTTTAAATTAGATAATCAGGTTAAAAGTTATTAACTTTTTTTGTAATTTTATGTTTTAAAAATTAGCTCATGTATCTGTAATTATTTTGCAAATGATTTGGTTTATGTTAGAATTACACATACATTGGAGATGAGGAATAATGAAAAAAATATTAATAATGCTATCAATTGTGATAGCAATTTTGGTGGGTATTAGGTTTTCAATTACAAAATTCGGAGAAATCTCAAGAGCAAAAATGCTTAAAGCTTCTGCAGTTCCGACTGTTGAACTTGGGGAAGTAAAAAAACTTGAAATTTCTGATTTTATTGAAATACCCGGAAGAGTAGAGTCGCAGGATGAAGTAAATCTTGTTGCAAGAATTGACGGATATTTGCAGAAAAAATATTTTCAAGAGGGAGATTACGTTAAAAAAGGTCAGTTGTTGTTTACAATTGAACAATCCGAGTATCTGAATAAATTAAATCAGGCGAAAGCTAACCTTGAAAGCGCAAAAGCAAATTATTATAAAGCAAGCAGAGATTATGCAAGAGGCGATGAACTTGTTAAAAAAGACTTTATATCAAAATCAACCTATGACGGTTTAAAAGCTGACAAGGATGCGGCATCTGCAGCAGTTAAGTCTGCAAGTGCAGCATTGGCGGAAGCTCAGAGAAACTACGGTTATACTCAAATAAAATCTCCAATTGACGGCAAAATCGGCTCTCTGCAAATTCATGAGGGAAATTATGTAACTGTAGCATCAGGAACGCTTGCAACCATAACAAAAGTTAATCCGATTTATGTTAAATACAGTGTTGATTCAAAACAGTTTGATAAATTGAGAGAAGAAGCCTTTATTCCGGATAAAAACGGCAGTCCGATTAAGGTTGATGTTATTTTATCAAGCGGTAAAATCTATCCCGTTCAAGGGGTTCAGGATTTTTCCGATAACAGAATTTCAACCGCAACGGGAACGCTTGATTTTAGAGCAACATTTAAAAACGATGATATGACTTTAATCCCCGGAGATTTTGTAAAAGTAAAAGTATATTCAAATAAAATCAAGGATGTGCTTGTTATTCCCCAAGACTATACTTTACAGGATTCCAGAGGAAAATATGTGTATGTTGCGGATGAGAACAATACGGTACAGCCGAAATATTTTAAAGATGACGGACAATATGAAGGTTATTGGATAGTTAAAGAGGGAATAAGTGAGGGTGATAAATACATTGTTTCAAATTTAACCAAGCTTATGCCCAAAATGCCCGTAAAAATTGCGGATAGTACTCAAACTGCGGATGAACAGCAAAAAGAAACCGAAAAAGAAAATAAATAAGAGAGGGTAAATGTTTTCTAAATTTTTTATAGAACGCCCGAGATTTGCGTTTGTAATTTCAATTGTAATAATACTGGTAGGCTTTATTGCCATGAAAGGTCTGCCCCTTGAGGAATATCCGACAATTACCCCTCCGCAGGTCATGGTTAGTGCTACTTATGCCGGTGCAAGTTCGGACGTTATCGAATCAACAGTTGCCGCTCCCATCGAATCGGCAGTAAACGGTGTAGAACATATGTTATATATGACTTCAGACTCCAAAGACGGTTCATACCGTCTTACCATTTATTTTGAAGTCGGTTCAGACCACGATATGAACGTAGTTAACGTTCAAAATAAAGTTTCACTTGTTACAAGCAGGCTTCCCTCTGATGTTTCAAGATACGGTTTAACCGTTAAACAAAATACGGGCGGCGGCGGATTATTATATTACGGTATATCTTCACCCGATAATTCGGTTGATTTAATACAATTATCAAATTATGCTTCAATATTCCTAAAAGACGAACTTGCAAGAATAGACGGTGTAGCTGAAGTTCAGGTATTCGGCGGAAAAGATTATTCTATGCGTGTTTGGCTGGATAGCCAGAAAATGGCGGCGCTTAATGTTTCCCCGAATGAAATAGCATCAGCAATTAATGCGCAAAATGCTCAAGTATCAGCAGGTGCATTGGGTAATGAGCCTCTGGTTAATAAAACGGATATGGCAATTACCATGAAAACACCGGGCAGATTAAAAACAAAAGAAGAATTTGAAAATATTATTATAAGAGCCAAAAAAGGCGCACAGATAATAAGGCTGAAAGATGTTGCAAGAGTTGAACTTATGGGTGAAAACTATGTAACCGACGGACGTGTGGATAATAAATCCGTTGCTGTTATGTCCGTAACCCAGCTATCTTACGCAAATTCAATCAAAGTTGCAAACGAATGCAATAAAAGAATGGAAGAATTATCCAAACTCTTCCCCGATGGTATTGAATACAGCGTATTCTATAATGCAACGGATTCCGTTAAAGATTCGTTATCCGAAGTTATTAAAGCGATAATACTTGCCGTATTTATAGTTGTTGCAACGGTTTATTTATTCCTTGGCGATTGGAGAGCAAGTATTGTTCCTTTTTGTGCTATACCTGTATCTTTAATCGGTACATTTGCGGCTTTCAGAATGTTTGGTTTTTCAATTAATACTTTAACCTTGTTCGGGCTTGTGCTTGCGGTAGGTACGGTCGTCGACGATGCTATTGTTGTTGTTGAAAATGTGCAAAGGCATATTGAAAAGGGCGTAAAACCCCATGAAGCGGCGCTTATTTCAATGGAGGAAGTATCGGGAGCGGTTATTGCAACTTCTCTTGTACTGATGGCGGTATTTGTTCCTGTTGGTTTTATCCCCGGAATTACAGGTAAAATGTATCAGCAATTTGCAATAACCATTGCGGTTTCGGTCGGCATTTCAACACTTATGGCTTTGACATTAGCTCCCGCACTTTGTGCGATATTTTTAAGAAGCAAAGAAGATATGCCCCAAAGAAGCTTCTATGAAAAATACAGAGAACTATACAGAGTTTACTGGTCTGATAAACAGGATTTAAAAGGTTTTGAAAAACTAAAAGCTTGGGGCGAATTTTTGGCATACGGCTGGGATGTGTCTTTAAAGAAATTTGACAGAGGTTTTGAAAGAACAAAAAATAACTATATGAATTGGGCTAAATATTTTATTGAAGTTCCAAAAAGAACAATTTTAACCTATATAGTGCTTGTTACGGTTCTGCTTGTAATGTTTAAAATAATACCCTCGGGCTTTTTACCAACGGAAGATATCGGTGCTGTATTTGCAAGTATTCAATTAAAAGACGGTTCGTCATTAGCTAAAACAAACGAAACAACTTCAGGCATTACCGATGAACTTCTTAAGACCCCCGGAATACATTCGGTTCTTACATTAAACGGATTTAACGGACAAAATACTTCAATTATAATTGCGCATCTTGATGAATGGAAAACAAGATTAAAGCCTAATTTCATAAAATATATGTTTATGTCAAAAGATAAGAAAACGGCTTCAAAAAAAGACCAGCAAAGTATTATCGGAAGAATGAATGCAATCGGTGCCAAGTATCCGAATATTAGCATGTATTCTTTTGTTCCTCCGCCAATTCAAGGTTTAAGTATGTTCGGCGGATTTGAATATCAGCTTCTTGATAAAGGAAACCGCACTCCGCAAGAGCTTCATGAAGAAGCAAAAAAACTCATAATGAAAGCAAATCAAGACCCGAAACTATCGAGTGTATTTACTCAATATAATTCTCAAACACCGCAGTTAGTGATAAATATTGACTATGCAAAAATATTATCCGAAGGTATTGATATAACGGATGTTTACACTGCCCTATCAAGCCAATTCGGTACATATTATGTTAATGACTTTAACTTGTACGGCCGTGTATTCAGGGTTATGATGCAGGCGGATGAAGAATATCGTTCAAATATTAATTCAATAGATAAAGTTTATGTTAAAACCGCATCGGGTTCTTCGGCACCATTGTCTTCAATTATAAAAATCGAGCCGACAACAGGACCTTACGATATAACAAGATTTAATATGTATAAATCCATTCAAATTCAAGGAAACCCTGCAAAAGGTCAATCATCGGGAGATGCTATTAAGGAAATGGAAAAATTATCAAAAGAAAATCTTCCGAACGACATAGGTTTTGCATGGTCAGGTACTTCTTTACAGGAAATTGAGTCGGCAGGTCAAACGGTAATTGTTCTTATTATGTCGCTTACATTTGTATATTTATTCCTTGTAGCATTATATGAAAGCTGGATGCTCCCTGTCGGTGTTATGCTGATTGCTCCTATTGCAATGCTGGGTGCGGTATTGTTCCAATATATCTGGGGACAGTCGCTTGACTTATATGCTCAAATAGGGCTTATAATGTTAATAGGTTTAGCTGCAAAGCAGGCAATTTTGATTATTGAATTTGCAAAAACCGAACATGAACAAAACGGACTGGGAATTATTGAAGCTGCGGAAAAAGCTGCAATAACAAGATTTAGGGCTGTTATGATGACGGTGCTTGCATTTATCTTTGGTATTATGCCTCTGGTATTTGCAATCGGACCTGGAAGCAACTCGAGAAAATCGCTCGGAGTAACAGTATTCGGAGGTATGACAGCCGCAGCAATAGTAGGTACAATTCTTGTTCCCGCATTTTATGTAATTATTCAAAAAATGAGAGAAGACAGTAAGAAAAATCGAGCAAAAGAAAAGAAACAGAATGAAAAATAAAACAAAAAATATATTGATAGCTGTAATTATGATGGGACTTACCGTTTCACCGAGTTTTGCTTTATTTAATTCAAAAAATAATAAAGAAAAACCCGTTAATGAAACGCAAAAAGAATTAGATAAAGGGAAAAAAATATTTTCTTCAGAAAAAGAAAAAAAGGTAAAAGTAAAACCCGCAAAAGAAAAAAGACAATATAAAATAACCGATAAAGTTAAAGAAGAATATAAAATTCCGACCGATACTTATATGAATGTCGGAAACGAAGCGGATAAATCATTCAAATTATCCGGCGGAATTGAAAAATCAGTAAAATTAAACCTCGCAGATTGTCTTGAGCTTGCTTTAATTAATAATCCGAAAATTAAAGCCACTTATGCGGCTTCCGAAATGGCAAAATATCAAAAATGGGAAACATTATCGGGATATTCTCCAAGACTTGATTGGTCAACATCATTAAACAGAACAAAACCGGATTTAAGCATGATGAAAAACCTTACTGCAAGTCCGTTTACAAAATATACTCTGGGTACAATCGGTATAAAACAACTCGTATGGGATTTTGGTTATACCCAAAACAAATATACAATGGATAAAATTGCTTATGAAAAATCCAAAACCGAAATTGATAAAGTTGTAAACGAAGTTGTTTGTGCGGTGAAAGATTCATATTACAATCTTATGTATGCTCTTGATAAGAAAAAAACGGCGGAGGAAACTCTTGAAAGTTTTACTCAAACTTATCATCAAGCAATGGCTTTCTGGGAAGTCGGCACAAAAACAAAAGTTGATGTTCTTTTTGCCAAAACAAACATGGAAGACTCACGCCAGAAACTTATATCTGCCGAAAATAATGTTGATATAGCTTATTCAAAATTAAATAATGCAATGGGACTTCCTTTTGCGGATGCTTACGATATAGATAACTCAATTAAATATGAAACCGTTTCAATTTCAATGAAAGAAGCAATTGAAACGGCAAACGAATCCCGTCCCGACCTGAAAGGCGCTATGCTTGATGTAGATAATGCTAATCAGGGTGTAAAATTAGCTTGGAAAACAATGTTCCCGAGTATTGAACTTCAGGCAAACTTTTCTAAAGGCGGAAGAGAGGGCTGGACCGATAAAGATTGGTACAACTACGGCGGATTTTTGACTTTTCCGACAGTCAACCCCGTTTTACTTCGCAATCAGGTAAAAGAAGCAAAAGCTGCATATGAACAGGTTAAATATTCTACAAAAGCGCAAATAAATGATATTTATTATGAAATTCAATCGGTATATACAAGATTAAAAGATGCGAAAGCAAGAATACCCGTTGCGTATTCCGCAATGGAAAAAGCAAACGAAAATTATGAACTTGCATCGGGAAGATATAAAGTCGGTTACGGAGATGCTATTGAGCTTAAAGATGCAGCGGTTGCATTAAGTAATGCTAAAGATACATACTATCAAACAATATATGAATACAACAGCGCAAGAGCAAGTCTTGAAAAATCAATAGGTCAGACAATTAAAACCGATAACGAAAGCATAGAAATACAAAAAGAAGAACAGAAACCTGAAACCGAAGAAAATCAAGAATTATAAATCTATTTTTACAAGTTTATTTGTAGCTTGTTCGGTTACATACAATCTGTTATGCTGTGCATCATAAATCATGCAATACGGCTTTTCAATTTCCGCAAAAACGCTTACGTTATTTTCGCCCGTAACTTTCAAAATATTATTTGCAAGATAGTTTGCTATATATACGTTTCCGTTTTTATCAACCGCTACTCCGATTGGTCCTTTTATCAGTGCGGATTTTGAAATAAGAGTCTTTTGACCGTAGATTGAAATTTTATATACGGCATTTTCTCCGAAACTTGCTACATAAATATTTCCTCTTTCGTCCGTTGCAATTCCCGAAGGAGCCTGATATTCCGCAAGTTCTTCTTTTTTCATCAGTCCTTTTGAATCGGAATAGTTTTTATGTTCCTTAATTTTATTTTCAAGATTAAGTTCTTCCTGTCTTTTTTCAATTTTCTTAATAAGAAGAACGGCTGAATTATACTGGGGAGTTGATTCTTTTATTTTTTTCAAAGCTTCATGAGATTTCGATAAATAACCTTTTTTATAATATATTTTACCTATATTATAAAGCGTTTCGGAATCATTTGGCTTAATTTTTAAAATGGTTTGAAGCGGTTTTAAGGCTTCATCGTTCTTATTCAAAGACATTAAAATTTGAGCAAGATTGTAATTTGCTTCATAAAATTCGGGATACAATTCTATCGCTTTGTTAAAGGTTTCTATAGATTTATTAACCTGATCCTGAGCATATAAATCTATTGCTTCATTATACAAATTTGTGGCATCTTCTTTATTGTCACAAAATGCCTGCATACTACCCATAATTAAAATCGTAAATAGTGAAATTAGAACTTTCTTTTTCATGATATTATTATAATACTACAAATAAAAATAAAGGGCATGTTTAATTGATTATTTTGGGAATTGAATCCAGTTGCGATGAAACAGCTGCGGCTATTGTTGAAGACGGAAGAAAGGTACTTTCAAATATTGTATCAAGCCAAATTAAAACACATGAAAAATTCGGCGGAGTAGTTCCCGAAGTTGCTGCCCGTGAACACTTAAATTCAATTAATGCGGTTATTAAAAAAGCATATGATGAAGCAAATATCACTCCAGATAAAATTGATGCTTTTGCTTCGACAGTCGGACCGGGGCTTGTCGGATGTTTGCTTGTCGGTTTAAATTCCGCAAAAACTTTATCGGTAATATATAATAAACCTTATATCGGTGTAAATCACTTAAATGCGCATGTTTGTGCAAATTTTATTGATTCAGATTTAACCCCGCCTTTTATTTGCCTGCTTGTTTCAGGCGGACATTCGCAAATTGTATATATTGAAGATTATGATAAACAAAAAATTCTTTGTTCAACGCTTGATGATGCAGTAGGCGAAGTTTATGACAAAGTTGCAAGATTGTGTTCAATACCCTATCCCGGAGGAATACTGCTTGATAAAATGGCTTCATCAGGCTCAAAAGATGCTTTTAATTTTCCCGAAGCAAAAGTAAAAGAAGACGAATTTTCTTTTTCGGGTCTTAAAACCGCAGTACTTCGGGAAATTAAAAAATTTCCCGAAGGTAAAATTCCAAAAGAAGATATTGCTGCAAGTTTTCAATATAGAATATGCGATACTCTGATTAAAAAAACAAAATATTTTGCGGATAAATTAAACTGCAAGAAAATCGTTATGGCAGGGGGAGTTGCCGCAAACAGCGAGCTTAGAAAAAGGCTTGAAGAATTAAAATCAACGGGCTATACGGTTCAAGCTCCAGCATTAAAATATTGTACGGATAATGCTGTTATGGTAGCATCAGCGGCTTATTTTAATCCGATAAAAACAGATGAACCCTTGCTTCTTGAAGTATTTTCGAGAGATTAGATTATACCGATACAATCCCCTCTTTTATGGCTTTAACTGCTGCTTGAACTCTGTCATCCACGCATAACTTTTGTAAAATCGAACAAACATGAGCCTTTGCGGTATGAACAGATACGATTAATTCTTGAGCTATCTGCGTATTGGATTTTCCCTGCACGAGTAATTTTAAAACTTCCTGTTCTCTTTCGGTCAACCTTGTTTTGACGTCATTTGATACAGTAGCGGGCATAATTTCTGTACATTCGGGTTTCGGGAATAATTTTAAGGCAAGATGGGCAACATTTGAATCAATCCAGCAAGCTCCTTTTGAAACATTTTTTATAACATTGGATAAGGTTACAGGATCGATATCTTTAAGGCAATATCCGCTCGCACCTGCTCCCAATGATGCTATAACTTCTTCTTCTCTGTCATGGGAAGTCAGAATAATTACTTTTGTATCGGGACACATCGCTTTTATCTGCATTGTTGCTTCAAGACCGTTAATCCCTGGTAATCCTAAATCCATTAAAACTACATCAGGACGTTCATTTTTAATAATTTCCAATCCGCTTTCGGCATTTTGTGCTTCGGCTATAACATTAATATTTTCAATTTCATTTAAAGCATACCTTAAGCCTACCCTTGTAAGCTTATAATCTTCAACTATAACAACCCTTACAATATCTGATTTACTAACGGTTTGCTGACTCATTTAATTAATCCTTTCTTTTAAAATTTAATATTATGGACTAATGTTAACTTTTAAAAAAAATTTAAGAAATTAGACTATTGTCCTGTTTTAGTATAAGACAGGTTGGTAATGAACAAAATGTATAGTATATGGTTTTGAAGTAATCCGATGAAAATGACGTTATTATTTGCTTTTGAGTCATTGTAAGAAGCTTTGGCTTCGCAGTAATCTTTAAATCATGCTCCGGCTTGACTGTTGCTTTAAAATGAGTGATAGAGCATAAATCCTGCTTACTTATACACTTTTATCAAAAAATCCGAACCTTTTAAAGTAAAGTATTCTCTTGATTTTTCGATAATTTCGCCGTTTTTTCTGTCCTCAAACCCTTTTATATCAAGAAAATCATATTTTTTTACGGGAATATATCTTCTATATACCTTTAAATACGGAGTTGACCATGGATATAAAGCTCTTAAATGCCTTGATACTTCGGTTTTTGATTTAGATATATCAATAATTACTTCATTATCGGATATTTGAGGCTCATATGTTGCAAATTCTTCATTTTGTTTAATAGGCTGAATTTGGTTTTTATTAAATAATTCCAAAAATTCCTGCACCATAATTTTAGCAAGTGCGGTAGTTTTATTTTTTAAAGTTTCTCCCGTTTCGTTTTCATCGATTGAAATTGCCTCTTGCAAGATAATATCACCCTTATCAAACTTTTCATTCATAAAATGAATTGTAAGCCCCGTAACTTTTTGATTTAAGTATATTGACCAGAAATAAGGGTTTGCGCCCCTGTTTTTTGGCAAAAGTGCCGGATGAAAATTTACGCAAGGGATAACTGATAAAATTTCACTTTTAAATTTCTCTGCCCATGAGCCAACTATAATTAAATCCGGTTTTAATTTTTTAATTTCGTTAATAAATTTATCACTATTAACGCTTGTTGCAACGATATCGTGGAGTTTAAAAGATTTTACGGCAGAATAATCCTGCGAGGGATTAAAAATGTCTTTAAAAAACAGTTCAAACGGCGAATATCTTATCCTGTCATTTCTGAATACGCCCAAAATCTTGTTTTCCGTCTGAAGTATTCCCTCGATAAGGGAATATAGCATTTTTCCGTATCCGACTAAAACAATTCCCGCCATATTAAAATTATATTATAAAGATACTATTTTTTAAGTTCATAAGTTGGGTTAAGCCATTGTTTAGCAACACCGACAAATGTAAAAGGCAGGTCGTTTCCGCTCCATTTTCCTCTTACTACTATATTATTTTCATCAACTTCAACAATTCTTTCAGCTGTATATATTTCAGTTCCGCCTCCGTGGGTTTCCGTTGTATAATAAGTTCTTCCTTTTTTATCGGTATGCGGTTTTGTTGTGGTATATTCACTTGAAGTTACAACTCTTTCCGTTCTCCAAACGTAAAGTTTGTGACCTGCAAAATTTCTTTCTTCGGTCGGATAGCCCCATCTGTCTATAACTTTATCAATATGACAGCCTTTCCAGCTATCCATTACTGTTGCCATGGTGCTGTCTACCCCGAATGCAAAAGCTGAAACAGTTGTTATTAAAAGCATTAATAAAATATTTAAAATCTTTTTCATATATTTTCCTTTTTCACAAATAATGCCTATTATATTACATATTTTAAGAATAATCTATCATACTTTAGTTATTTTTATCCGTTTGATTTGAAATAATGCCAAAAAATAGCCTGTGGACTGATTAAAGGAATGGTTGATTTTTATAAAATGCCGTAAGATTTAACATAAGGAGTATATTTTATGGCATTTAATCCGCTAAAAGAAAAAGGAATGGCACTAGAAAAACAATTAAGAAACTGGCATCAAATTGTTGCAAAACCCTATAAAAAACAACAGGTTGATTGCTACACAAGAACCCGCCAGATTTTAATGAACGGAATTGAAGTTGAAGCATGGGGTTTTAAGCATCAATTTAACAGGTTCATGAGCAATATTGACAGTGAAGACAAAATAAATATTTCAAGATTGGGACGTATTGAAAATCAACAGCAGATGACTTGTAATTGGTTATGTCCCGAAGACCAATCTGTTCTTGAAACAACATTAGGATATGAACAGGTGGCAGTAGACCTCACGGCGTGGCTTTCTCAAAATGAACCCGATAAATATGTTAAAGAAACATTTGATTTTGGTTTATTGGAAGATTTTGACCATCTTTACAGATATTCGCAGTATGCTTATATGAGAGAGGGAATTGAACCAAATGATATAGTTCAAGGAAAAACGGATGTTATAATTGGACGCCCGACCCAGCATCATCATAACTGTAACGGTTTAAGACTTCGCAATCACTATGACAAAACAACAGCTTCCCCTCAAACAAAGGTAAATATTTTAACTGTTTTATCGGGCGAACAGCAGACTCATAATTTTTATGCCGAACATGGCTTTATGTATGGCGACCATATACTAAGAGAAACATATGCCGAGATTAAAGATGTTGAAGAAGAACATGTTACAATGTATGAATCATTGATTGACCCGAATGAAACAATGCTTGAAAAGCTTTTGCTTCACGAGTTTACGGAAGTTTGTAACTATTATACATGTTTAGAGGATGAAGTTGATGATGAAATCAAAAAAATCTGGGAAATATTCCTCGATATAGAAATCGGACATCTTCAAATTGTATCAGATATGTTTAAAAAATATGAAAAGCGTGCTCCGGAAGAAGTTATCGGTTCTGAAATCATTATTCCCTGCAGATTTAAAAGCCAAAAAACATATGTACAAAAAATTCTTGAAAAAGAAGTTGATAAAAGACTTGCACCGAATGGCAAATATTATAATACAACGGACGAAATTCCCGATGATTGGGCAAGTTATAAAGTTCAGGAAAAAGCGTTTGAAATATCTGCACCGTCTGAAAACTGCATAAATATCATCGGATTTTATCATGACAGAGATATGGTAGAAGCAGATGAAAGCCTTAAAAATAAGGAAGTTATGCTTCTTAAGAAAGGGCTTCAAAAAACTGCGGTTGCGAAAAATACAGTTTTACCTGACAAACTTGAAAATATGATTAAAAAACACGAACAAAGAAAAAAAATGAAAGAAAAAATAATATAATAAATGTTACCGTTCAGGTAAATGCATTTTTATAAACAATACTAATTAAACAGGGTTTTATTCATAATATTCCCTGTTTTATTTTTTGTTGCTTCGGGTTTACGCTTCGCCTTGCAAAAATCCGCCGAACTCTTTTACAACCCGCAAGGGATGTTGCGAGTTCTCCTCTCGAAACTACAAATTATTTTTACAAAATTAAATTTGGAGATGGCGAGAGTCGAACTCGCGTCCGAAATGATACCGAAATGATATCTACATTCATAGGCACTTTTATACTCAAACTTTAACAGGAAAATTACCGCAACCAATCAAAGTTCAAAGATATTTTTAAAGTATATCAACTTCATCTGACTATGACTTGACGTAAATCGCCAAATGAAAACTTACGCTGTACTTGCATAATTTACCCTATAAACCGGCAAGTTGGGCTCATAGAGTGGCTGTTGCTGAAACTATGCAGCAATTGCACGAGGTGCAAAATCAGCTTTAATTACGTTATTAGCGTTTATTTTTTTGAAAAGTTTAACAAGTTATTCGGCTTGA
>CADBOJ010000084.1 GCA_902796305.1 uncultured bacterium
CCGTCTCTGAATTGATAATGACAGCTTTCAACCTGATAATAATAAGGTTCTTTACTTGTTTCGATAAGCCCTGTGTATAATCTTGAGCTTTTGCCGTCGCCGAGAATGGTTGATAAAAGGTCAAGAGCTATTGTTTCTTTCAAGTTTTTAGCGCTGTCGCATAATGCCCCGAGCATTATATACCCCGTATTAACTTCAGAGTAATTAACGACCGTTGTTGGTTTTTCAATTTTAATTTCGGGAATTTGCTTGTCGGGGATGCATTTTTCAATATTATCGGATTTTTTAAATTCAAAGCTTTCTTCAATTGTTTTTAATATATCTTCGTCTTTAAAATCGCCGACAACTATTGTTGTAATGTTATCAGGCGTATAGAAAGTTTTATAGTATTTCATTATTTCTTTTTGAGAAATATTGGCAATAATTTTTGCCGTTCCTATGACCTCTCTTTTATAGGGGTGAGAAGAGTACATAGCGGAATTTAAGTTCTTATAAACTTTTCTCCAGTTATTATCTTCGCCCATTCTTATTTCTTCAATAACGACATATCTTTCCCTTTTTGTTTCAGGCTCTTTGCCCTCGGGGTCAAATTCAGGTCCTATTTCGTCTTCCGGAAACAGCGCATCGCAAATCATATCGCCATGCATGTTAAGCGCAATTTTATAATGTTCTTTCGGAATATTTATGTAATAAAACGTATAATCTTTCCATGTTGCAGCGTTTATTATTCCGCCCTTTTGCTCCATAACTCTATCAAATTCGCCGGCTTTATGCTTTGTTGTACCTTTAAATAAAAGATGCTCTACAAAGTGCGATACACCGTTATTTTCATTGTTTTCGTTGATTGAACCTGTTTTAACCCAGCTTGATACATTAATCATTGTGCTTTTTTTATATGCAAGCACGACCCTATGCCCGTTATCATAAGTGTACACGCTCAACGGACGTTCAAGGTAAGGATAGTTTATTTCTTCTTTTTTTATTATTTTAGTCATTTTTTATGTCCTGTCTTAATTTTTTTGCATCTTTAAGATAAATATGTTTTATTTCATTTTGTTTTTTTGATGTATTTACGTTTAATAATATTCTTAAACACATTTTTAAGCTATTTGGAACATCAAGTTCGTGATAACACATCATCGGAACAAAATCAAAATTTAAAAATTCTCTTGCGTATTTTGCGGGAAAATCAGCATTAAGGTCATCCGTCAAAGTAAAAATGGCAAACGAAATATCTTCCGTATTAATTTCATTTTGTTTAAGCATTTCGCTTAATAATTCAATTGTTGCGGATTTTATTTCTTCTTTTGTGTTTTCTTTTAAAGTTATTGCTCCCCTGATTCCTCTTGAAAAAATTGTACTTAACAAAAAACATCTCCCTTTTTTATTCTTGCTCCGCATGTCCAGCTGACAGCACTCATCTCGCCCTTTCCCTCGGGCTTTACGGTTATGATTTTAAGTGCGTTATCCGAACATTTTACAATAATTCCGTCTTTTTGAATATCGACTATTTCTCCCGCTTTAGCTTCACAATTTAATTCAACGGGAGAAGTTTTTAAAATTTTTATTATTTTGCCGTTAAAAACGGTGTGATTTGTGTTTATCTTATACATTGCCCTGATTTTATCGTGTAATTTACTTGCGGGCATATTCCAATCTATCAGTTTTTCTTCTTTTTTAATTTTTTTTGTAAAAGTAGCTTTTGTTTCATCCTGTTTTTGAGGTATCAATGTATTGTTATATAAACCTTTCAGCGTTCTATCAAGAAGATTTGGGGATATATCCGATATTATTTCCATAAGCTCAATAACATTCATATCGGGGGTGATTTCAATTTTTTCCTGCAGACAAATATCTCCCGCATCCAGTTCAAGAACGGTTTTCATTGTTGTAATGCCCGTATATTTCATTCCTTGTTTTATAGCTTCTGATATCGGGTTTGCACCTCTTAATTCGGGTAATAAACTTGCATGAAGATTAATTGTTGCAAATTTCGGGATATCAATAACTTCCTCCGATAAAATTTGTCCGAAAGCAAAAGTTATAAAAAAATCAGGCTTTAAATTTTTAAGAGAAGCAATAATATCAGGTTCTTTTGAAATTTTATCAGGTTCAAAAACGGGGATATTATTTGCTTTTGCAATTTTTGTTATATTTCTTTCAACTATTTTATTTCCCCTGTTTTGAGCTTTTGCTTTTTGTGTAACAAGAGCCAAAACATCATAATCAGGCGAATTTATAAAATACTCGAAACTTTTTAGTGTAATATCGGGCGTTCCGAAGAAAATAGCTCTAATTTTATCCATTTTGATTTTCGCTATCCTCAATTTCTTTTCTTAATTTTTCCGCTTCTTCGGGATGATTTTTTTCATACTCTATAATACTTTTTTCAAGCTCCTCTTCATTGAGCAGTTTATCGGCTTCAACGGGCGGAAGATTATATTTGGCTAATACGTTATTTGTTTCAAATCTGTTTCTGCAATGGTCAATAAATAATTTTCCGTCAAGATGGTCAAACTCATGCTGAATTGCACGGGCTAAAAGCTCGCCGTTATGAGCTTCTTTAATAAAAGGACGACCGTTGATATCAAGGGCTTTTACCATAACGTCAGAGTATCTTCTAACATTTGTATATGCTTTAGGAAAGCTTAAGCAACCTTCATAACTGTTTATTGCTCCCGAAACTTTTATTATTTTCGGATTTACAAAAATTTGCGGGTCAATAGGACCTTCAGGGTCAGATACATCAATAACAAAAATTCTTAAATTTTGTCCGACCTGCGGAGCCGCAAGTCCTACGCCGTTTGCCGAATACATTGTTTCAAGCATATCGGTTATAAGCGTTTTAATCTTTTTTGAAACTTTTGTAACTTCCTTGGATTTTTCCCTTAAAATCGGATTTCCGTATTCAATTATTTTTAATATAGACATAACTTTATAGTAGCATATATAAATATTTTAGTAAAATTTACGCAAAAATACCTGTTTGATTTAATGCTTCTTTTTTGATTTAATTTTTCTCATACAACTGAAGATACAAGTAATTCGTATCTAAGTCATTGTAAGAGGCTTCAGCCCATTGCAATCTAAAAAAATTAACTTTTAATATCTTCTTTTATTGTTATTTTATCGTTATTTCCTTTTGAAATAACGATGTAAGGATTAATCCCCTCCGCTTCTGCCATAGCGCAATCATCCGTAAAGGTTTGGATATTTTTATATTTTTCGTGTATTTTTTTAATCAAATTATACTCAAATGCCTGCGGGGTTTGGGCATGAAAAATGGTGTTTCTGTCAAGTGTTTCAACTACTTTTCCGTTTTTAACGACTTTAATTGTATCCACTGCCATTTTGCCCGCCACAACGGCTTTATGTAATTTTGTCATTTCAATTGTTTCAAGTATTGTTTCTTTTGATATATATGGTCTTGCACCATCATGGATTAGCACAATTTCCGTATCGCAACATGCCAAAATTCCGTTATATACGCTTTCCTGACGGGTTTTTCCGTTAGGTGCAAATTTAATTTTTTTATTATATATTCCGGATTTTAAAATAAATTCTTCGGTTTCTTTTGTTGCGGGAATTATGATTTCATCCGCTATATCGATAAATTTCATAATCGTTGTTTCAATTACCGTATATTTACCGATTTTTTCAAGTAATTTATTTGAGCCGAAACGGGTTGATAATCCGCCTGCTGTTATAATAGCCGTTATTTTATTCAAAATGATTGTATCCTTTGTATTCTGTTTCAATATTATCAATAAAGACCTTGGGGTTTGACGATTTATGGCATTTTCCTATGGCTTTAAAGCCTTTTAGATTTTTAAAATCATCGGGGTGAACGGCGCATACAAGCGAATAATCCTCTCCTCCGTACAAAACAAAGTCTTTATTATTTGTTTTCTTAGGAATTTTATTATATTCCGCTTTTATATCAACATTGCTTTTAGTTGAAATTTGAAAAAGACAATCCGATAATCCGTCCGAAGAATCCATCATGGCATAAGGGTGTTTTGTATTTTCCGCAATCTCTCTGCTTGCCTCTTTATCTAAAACGGGATGTTTATGAATATTTGAAAAATAATTTTCTTTTATATTATTTTGAAGATTGTACAATCCTTGAGCGCTTGAACCGAATTCGCCCGAAACAGCCACGATGTAACCATCTTCAGCATTTTTTCTTGAAGAAATATTTTTTCCTTTTGTATTTCCGAAAACAGTTATTGCAACAATAATTTTATCCGATGTCGTTAAATCACCGCCTATTAGCTTCATATCATATTCTTTAATTGTTTCGTTTACGCTTTCATAAAATTCTTCAATGAATTTATCATTTAACTTTCCGCTTAGATTTATTGTCATAAATTCGGGTTTTGCGCCTGACGCAAGTATATCCGATATGTTGGATAATGCGGATTTTTTTGCTATATCAAAAGGAGTCATATATTTTCTTGAAAAATGGACATCTTCAATTAAGCTGTCGGATGAAATTACAAGGTTATATTCCTTTAAATATGCGCAATCATCGCCAAGATAGCTTGAATCATCAATTTTATTGTTTATTATGTTTAAAAAATCAAATTCTTTTGTCATTTTTAGAGGTTTTTAAGATGATTATATAATCCCAAAAGCGCCAGTTTATAACTGTCCTTTTTAAATCCCGAAATTTGCCCCATGCAGGATGGAGCGGTTATTGAATTGTGTCTGTATTCTTCTCTTGAATGTATGTTGCTTAAATGTACTTCAACGGTTGGTATATTAACACCTTTAATACAATCGGCAAGGGAAATACTTGTATGGGTATATCCTGCGGGATTTATAATAATTCCCGATGCATCGGTATTTTGAATTTTATCAATAAGTTCGCCTTCATGATTTGATTGAAAAAATTCAAGAACAATATCTTTATCTATTGAATTTTTAAATTCCAAAAGCTCATTGTTAATTGTTTCAAGAGAGGTATTCCCGTATATTTCGGGTTCTCTTTTTCCGAGCAGATTTATATTCGGACCGTTTACAACAAGAATTTTCATAAAAACTTATCTCTTTCTATTTAATTATTTTACCATTAATTAAAAAATTATCTTCAAATTGCTCAATTTTCATATCTTTAAGTTCAATACAATAATCAATATTAAATTTGTTTTGTATATCAACGAATGGTTTTCCCGAGCCGAAAATTTTATTTGAAATAAATTGATTTATTTCATCAATTTCCCGTTCTTTTAAAAGCATAGAATTAAGTCCCGTCCCCGCTTCAACCATAATTGAAAAAATATTTCTTTTATATAATTCCCTAAACAAACTATCAAAATTGCTAAACTCAATTTTTTCAACATTTTCGGGTGTTTTAATGTTTGAATTATTTACAAGAATAATCCTTACCCCGTCATTTTTGAAAACATTATAATTAAAATTAAGTTTATTGTGCGGGTCAAAAATAATTCTTACGGGACTTTTTTTGTTTTTAATTCTAACATTCATCTGCGGATTATCTTTAATTATTGTACCCGAACCTGTCATTATAGCTTGATAAGAACTTCTCAGCTTTTGAACACAGCTTCTTGAAAGCTCGTTTGTTATCCATTTAGAATTTTGATTTTCGTCCGTAATTTTACTGTCCAGTGTTGTTGCGGTTTTTAGCATTACATACGGTTTTTTATATAGAATATTTTTTATAAAAACTTTGTTTAGCTCTCTGCAATCTTTTTCTAAAATATTTTCTGCAACTTCAATCCCCGCTTCTTTTAGCTTTTTTATTCCTTTACCTTGAACAAGCGGGTTAGGGTCAATCATTCCGACTATTACTTTTTTAAAACCCGATTTAATTATTAAATCAGCACATGGCGGAGTTTTTCCAAAATGCGAGCAGGGTTCAAGATTAACTATTATTGTTTTTCCTTTTGTATTTCCTTTTGTATTTTTTATCGCTTCAACTTCGGCATGGGGTTTACCGAAACCTTTGTGATAACCTGTTGAAATTATTTCTTCTTTTTTTTCGTCATATACGATTGCACCGACACAAGGATTGGGTTCAACTTTACCTTTCCCATGTTTTGCAAGAGAAATGCATTTTCTCATCAATTTTTCATATATTTTATTCATTTACTTTATTTTCCGATAAATCGGCAAGAGAATCCGTTATTTCTTCCATTGTAACATTTTGTTCGGGAGCGGAATTTTCGGACTGCTGTTCTTCAATTTTCTTTTCCTGATTTCTTGCATTTCTTTTTAATTCTTCAAATTTTTCCTGCGCTTTTTTTATGAATTCATCTCCGCTTGATGAATTCATACTGTTTGTCTGCTGGATAAATTCTTTTTTAAATTTTTTTAAAATGTCTATATTTTTTATTGTTTCACTGTTCGTTTCAACTCCCGATACAACAGGATATGTATGCTTATAGTCGTTTACGAATATGTTCGGGTTAATGGGGAGAGCATTTTCTTTTGCATGTTCATATAGTTTTGGAATAATGCCCGTTGAAGAATGTTCTTCAATTCCCGCATCCGTTTTATTTAAAACAAATATGTCTTTTATAATGCATGAATTGTTTTCATTATTTTCAATTTCCGAAACGGAGGCAATTTTTCTGTTTCCGTCTATATCTTTCTTGCAGAAAATAATTAAATCAAATGAATTATAAACCTTTGTTTTTGCTTCCTCATAGCTTAAATTATTGTTTTGGCTTAGAAGCATTTTTGTAATTTTTTCAACAGCTTCTTCTTTATATGAAGCATTTATTGTTGTAAAAATACCTTTAAATCCTCTATCCAGTGCTTTTGTAAAATAAGGAAATATTTTTTCATCTTTATCGTTAATCATTATTTTATCTGGTGCAGACATTATGATTGAATTAACTATTTCTTCAATTTCCTCATTTTCAAGAGATGACATATTGTAGTTCACGGACTGAGCCGAATTTGGTTTCAGTTCGCCGAAATTATCAATAACAACACTTCTTGTATTTGCGGGAATTATTTTTGCAATTGAACTTAAAATTGTCGTTTTAAGAGAGTTAATATCTCCTGCTATAATTACATTGTATTTAATAAGAGAGAGGGCTTCAAATATAAGAGCAAGCTCTTTTGAAACAGCTCTTGTGTCCTGAAGATTTCTTATTGTTGCAAGCTTATCTTTGTAGCATTTAATAAATATTGAAGGAATGTTGCTTACGGGCGGAAAAAGTGCCTTGACCGATGTTCCTCCTTTGATTAAAAATTTCATATATGAAGATATATTGTCTTCTTCAATACCTGCCTCTTCTGCCAGTCTGATAATTAAATTTGTAAGCTGAATATTATCTCTGAATGTAACCGTACTTTTAAGAAGCTTGCCTTTTCTTTCGATATATACATTTTTTGCACCGTTTATATAAACCGAATTTACGTTTTCATCTGCCAAAAGTGCATCTAAGATATTAATACCTCCTGATTGCAATTCGGGACTATTCTTTAGTTCGTTTTCGGGAACTTTTTTTTCTTCCTTTGCCTTACTAATATTTATGTTATTGTTTAATCTATCTTTTAATGACAATTTACTCCCCCATTCTTTTGAGCAGATTATAAATTCCATGGTTAAAGTCGTTATCCGCTTTGGCTAAATTTGTATAATCCGTATTTATAATTTCTTTTGCAATCTTTTTATAGGCGTTTGCGATATTTGATTGAGGATTAATTTCTCCTACGGGCTGTCCTATGTTAATTGCATCAACAAGTGTTAAATAATTATTCGGAATTTTTCCAAAAATCTTTTTGCTCGTAGCTCTTTCAATATCCTCTGTCGTGATTTCCGATTTTTCCGTATATCTGTTGATTATAAATTTTATTTTTTCATCTTTAAACTTGATACTGTTAAACATTTCAAAACACTTTTGACTGTTTCTTAAAGATGACATATTTTGTATGCCGGTATATAAAATTAAATCCGATTGATATAAAACGCAAACGTTTGTTTCATTAATGATGCTTGAAGTATCAATGATAATCCATCTGAAACTGTTTTTAAGATAATTAATTATTTTTGAAGCATTTTGGACGGTTAATTTTGAAGCAACGCTCATATTGTTGTTTAAAGAGCAGACATAAAGATTTGAATTTTTATAATTATTCAAAAGAGATAATGCAAGCTTTTCATCGGAAGTTTCAAATTTGGACAAAATATAATCTATGTCATATTTCGGCTCTAAATTTAAAAATGTTGAAGCATCACCCGAATTATAATTTAAGTCCAAAAGACATACTTTTTTATCTTTTTCGGCTTCCGATATTTCATAGGCAAGATTGACGGCAAGAGAAGTTTTTCCGCATCCTCCTTTGTTTGAAAAAACACTGATAACATTTGATAACGCCTGATTAATGTTATTTTTTGCATCTTTAATTTTTTTGATTGATGCTTCAAGAACACTGTCTATAACAGGTTTTAAAAGAAAATCCTTAACACCCGTATTTAAAATTTTCGCCGTAAGTTCGGAATTTATTTCGTAGGAAACGGCGATGAATAAAATATTGCTGTTTTTTCTTTGAATTTCTTTTATTTTTTCTATTGTTTCATTTGAATCATCACTTTTTATGTCAAATATAATTAAATCAATTTGTTCTAAATTATTGTTTAAAGAGGAAAAATCCTCAAAACATCCGAGCAAAACAACATCCGCAATATTTTTTAATTTTGCGGATAAAACTTCCGAAGAATTTTTTACTCTTTCAATTAAAACGGTGTTTATTGTCACTTTTTCCTCTAAAGAATTATTTATTATTTGATTATACTATATAAATGCCTAATTAAGAATATTTTTTAAAAATAAAAGAAATTCCGCAAGCGCAAATTCAACTATATCTTTTTTTATTTCATATCTTATATTGCCTGAAGCTTTTTTTGAAATATACTTTATAACCTTTATTGTATCTTTATATCTTAATGAAATATAACAAAGTCCGACAGGTTTTTCTTTAGTTCCTCCGGTGGGGCCCAAAATACCTGTTGTTGTAACGGATGCAATTGAATAGGGTTTTAGCCCCGCTCCCATTTCAAAAGCCGTTTGCTCACTTACGGCACCATATTTATCAAGGGTTTCCTTTTTAACATTTAAAAATTTTATCTTTGCATCATTAGAATAAGTTACAAAATTCTGAAATATAAATCGGCTTGAACCCGATATATCCGTTAAATATGAACTTATAAGCCCGCCCGTACAGCTTTCCGCACTTGAAACCGTAAGATTATATTTTAAAAATATTTCTTTTAAATTATTAAGTAATTCTTCTTTTTCCATGGTTTATTATTTATGACGGTATTTCGAGTGTATTTAAAAGTATTATTTCAAAATCCGTTCCCTGTTTTATTATAATTTCATCACCATGCCTGAATAAATCGGCAACTGTATTGTATATGCTTGAACCAACGCAAGCTACCGTTCCGCCTATAGCCGCAACGGGTACAAATATAAATTTTGCACCTTTGAACAGGTTATCTCCCGAGGTTGCTCCCCATTTAATCGTTCTGGGTACTATTTTGCCCGCATTTTTAACATCTCTTGCAACGGCTCTAAAGTAATTTCCGTTTGTAGTCAAAGCGCCGTCGGATTTTAAAATATATTCAAAATTGCTGGCTATACCGCTCTCTATCGGAAGTTGAACACCCGTTTTTGTAACCAGATGGTCAAGCGTTAAGTATAAAGCCGCCGGTCTTGATAATGCTTTTGAAAATTTTATATCCGTTACTCTTCCTCTGAAAATTGTTTTTGAGGGCAGAATTAATTTATTGTTGACATAAATATCTTTTTTTAAGTAAGCCTGAAATAAATCACCCTGATATATGTCTTTGGTTGAAATATTTTGCGCCATTGAAAGTTCAAGCTTTGTTCCGTAAGGGATTTTAATACCGTCAATATCGGCATATAATTGATGAGCACCAAAAGCCTGGTTAAAAATCATAAAGCAAAAACCGAGTAATAATGTTTTAATAAATTTCATTTCTATCCTTTTCTATAAATCTTTAGTGTCATTAACACTTGTTGCACCGAATTTTGCACTTAAATCATCAACATGATGAATTATATAATAAAACGGCTCGAGGTCTTTTTCACCAAGGTCTATCATAGCTCCCCAGTCGCTTCTGCCGTGGTGCGATGCTATCATTTTTGCTATATTCAAATAGCCGTTCGTCATGCAAAGCGTGTACCCGTATTGCGAATGCGATATCCAGTCTTTTTTAAATTGTTCGTTATATTCGATTATTCCCGACTCAGGATTAACGTCATATTCAAAAATTTTACCTATGTCATGCAGTATAGCGGCAGCCGTTACTTCATCTTTGTTCAGGTATTTTTTCATATTGGGTAAAATTGCCTGCAAAAATTGTATACATTCAAACGTATGCACCACAAGCCCGCCTATATAGTTATGATGCATGTGTTTTGCGGCAGGCGAAATCATAAATTTTTCTTTATTTTTAGTCAAAATATCAAGAACAAACTTTTTTAGTTCTTCCTTTTTAAATTCCTGAACGACATTAATTATTTTTTCAAAGAATTCTTCTCTTTTTTCTTCGTCAATACCGAGGCTTGCCTGCTCCAAAACTTCAAAATTATTCAAAAGACAGTTATTATATTTTTCATTATAGCTTGCCGTAATTATTTTTATGATATTTCCGGCTCTTGTAGAAGCATCGGGAGTACGGTTGAGTGTTTCTTCCCATAAAACACAATTTAAAATCGAGGAATCATCAAGATTTTTAATCTGCATTTTCCCCATCTTGGTTCCGGCTTTTGTATCTCCTACTGAAAAAGAAAGGATCTCATATTTTGCTTTTAAATCTAACATAAAATAATTCTACTACAATTCTTGTTTTAGCGCCATAATTTTTCTATATGAGTCATCAATTTGAGATTCTTTAACAGTACCTTTTTTTATTTCTTTTTTAATTGCTTTATGCAGTTTTTTTACTATTTTTTCGTCTTTATATTTTAAATTGTTTGAAAAAAGAAGAATATTAACACCCGCATTAATCGAGTTTTTTGCTATCTCACCAATTGAATATCTATCCCTTATTGCTCCCATATCGTAGTCATCACTTATAATGACACCCTTAAAGCCGATTTGATTTCTTAAAATATCAATAGTGTTTTTAGATAAGCTTGCAGGATATTCTTTATCAAAATTTGAATTAAAAATATGCGATACCATAACCATATTCATTTTTTTATCTTTCAGATTTTTGTATGGTTCAAGCTCCTTATCCTGAAAAACATTCGTTGCATCAACAAATCCGAGATGAGTATCTCCTTTAACGCTTCCATGTCCGGGAAAATGTTTTACTGAAGTAATTATTTTATTCTTATTATGTTCATCAATAAAAATCGAAGCATATTTTGTCACAATATCGGGATTATCCCCGTAGCTTCTTTCTTTTTTGTTTATTATCGAATTTTTATTTATGTTTAAATCAACAACAGGTGCAAAATTCAGGTTAATTTTTAATTCTTTTTCAAATTTAGCCATGCCTGAATAATGAATACCTGCCTCTTTTTCCGTAAAAGTTGAAACGGTCTTGGCTGAAGCAAATTTAACAAAATCATATCTTTGAACCATTCCGCCCTCGTTATCCGTTGCAATAAAAGGGGTAATTTCAGCAGATGAGAGGATTTTTTCATTCATTTTAATTAAATCTTCTTTTGAGGAGATATTTTTATTAAAAAGGATAACTCCTCCTATATCACCGTTTTTAAGTTGTTTTAAAACTCTTTTTAAGCCTTTTGAATTTGTATTATTTCCCTCAAAACCGACGATAATCATTTGCCCTATCTTTTTATCAAGGGTTTTATCCTGAAATGCGCATGAAAAAGATAAGGACAGTAAATACAGTACCGAAATAAATATTATGCTAAATTTCTTCATTTTGTTTTTTCTTCCTATCCAGAATGATAAGTTTTCTTAAGGTTTGATTATTAACCTGTGCACCGATTAACAGTATTATTGATGAATAGTAAAGCCATACCATTAAAATTGCAAAAGTTCCGATTGTTCCGTAAACTTTATTGTATGTGCCGAGAGCATTAACGTATAAAGAAAAGCCCCATGAACCGATTAACCAGAATATGCAAAAGAATAATGACCCGGGAATGACACTCTTTCTTTTAAAGCTGAAATCTCTTGCAGGCAGAACGTAATAATTAATCGATGCAAGTAAAAACAGCATTAAAAATGCAACAGGCCATCTTGTAATCAAAATCGTGTTAATGATATTTTGCGGAATAGAAAGATATATTCCGATAAAATTCATAATTACTTTACCCAGTACGATAAGATTTATACTTATAAACAGAAAAAACGTGTTTATAAATACCATTAAAGTTGCAAGGATACGGACTTTTAAAAAACTTCTGTTTTCAACAACACTGTTTGCTCTGTTTAAACCTTTGATTATGACTGCAATAGCGTTTTGAGTTAAGAACAATGTTACAAAAAATGCTCCTATTGCCATAGCTTTTCCGCTTTTAAAGATGACAACCTCCTGCAATACGCCGTTAATTAAATCAATAACACTCGGAGGAGCAATGGCTGACAATCCGAATATGATTTTATTTATAAAGAATTTTTTGCCGAGCCACCCAAAAACCGCCATTAAAAATAACATGAAAGGAAATATGCCCAATGCTGTCATATAAGCCATTTCGCCTGCTGCATTTGCAAAATCATCTCTTATAATACTTTTTATTAAATTTGTTAAATATTCTTTTAATATTTGAATTATTTTTTTAATCATATAAGAAGTTCGCTGATTTCCTTGAGAAGTATTTCGACGGCATGACCGATATTTTCTTTAATTGTGCATCCCGCAGCACGTTTATGTCCACCGCCTTTGAATTTTTCCGTAATTTTTGTTGCATCAATATTTTTTGTTCTTATTGATACCTTAACCCCGCTATCGGTCTCTTTTAAAACAAATGATGCCTCTATTCTTTCAATAGAGCGAAGGGTTTCAGCTATTCCCTCAGTATATTCATCATGTGCTTTATATTTTTCAATTATTTCTTTTGTAATCAAAGTATATGCTACTCTGTCGTTAAAACAGAACTTTGCATTAGATACGAGATAATTTTGAAATAAAATCATGTTTTTCGGTTTATTTGTGTAGCATAAATCCGCAATATTTGAAATATCAATTCCGGTTTCGGTCAGTTTTGAGGCTATGTTAAAAGTATTACTTGTTGTACTTTCATATTTAAAACATCCCGTATCGGTTAAAATTCCGACATAAAGGCACATAGCAATTTCTTTGGATATTTTACGGTCAAGATTAATGAATAAATCATATAAAACCTCGGCAGTAGAAGATATTCCGCCTTTAATGTAATTTATTTTTCCAAAACCCGTATTTGTTTTGTGGTGGTCAATTACAACAGTATTTTTTGCTTTTTTAAATACGTTTGATGCATTTTCTATAATTCTGTCCAAAGATGCTGTATCAACCGCTATAACTAAATCATAGTCTTCTTTTAAATTTGATAAAGTTTTCGCTTCGTTTATGCAGGGCAGGAATTTGTATGTTTTGGGAAATTGAGAATCATCTTTTATTTGGATTAAAATATCGGCTTTTTTATTCAAATCCTTTTCGATAAATAATTTTAGGGCACATGCCGAACCCAGAGTATCTCCGTCGGGATTGACATGGGTTATTATCAATATATCGGAAGAATTATTTATTAAATTTAAAATTTCTCTTTCCATTAAATTTAGAATAGCATAAACAAAAACGAAAATTATTTCATTTAAAACTATAAATCATAATTTTGAATAAAACCGTATCTGTTTCCGTTTTCAACCGTGCTCATACCGCCTCTTAATCTTCTGTTAAGTGTTCTTGCTTCTTCTTCATATTTTCTTACATTCAAGCCTTTTTTTTCAAGCTCATTTACTTTCGGGGAAAATTTTAACAAACATTTTTTACAGGTAAATCCTGTTTTTTCGTTATCATCAAGACTTGCCCCGCAAAACCTGCATTTAATAAAAAGCTTAGGCAGGGCTTTAAAGAGTCTTCCCCTTGAAATCAAATCTTCAAGGTCATCCATTGAAACGCCGACGGAAGTACTTACTTCTTCAAGGGTTATTTTATCCTGAGTTGAAGTTTGAACAAATTTTACAATATTATCTATAACATCCAACTCTTGCTTAAAACATTCGTCGCAAACTTCTCTTCCCGAACTCTTAAAAAAGAGCGTTCCGCACTTCTTACAGTTTACTAATCCGTCTTTTCCCATATTATAAATTTTATCAATTTTTTACAAAAAATCAAATTTAATAAAAAACTTGTACAAATAAATGTTTTTATATACAATAGAAATAAATAGAATATTAAAATTAAGAGAGTGTATTTAGAAAATATTGCCTGTTAAATTAATTTCATTAAGTGATGGGACTAAAACAATAGAAA
>CADBOJ010000085.1 GCA_902796305.1 uncultured bacterium
CCGATAATTCTCCGATTTTATAAAACATTTTTATCATTTCGGGGTGATAAATTAAGCCCGTTTCCTTTAATGCTTCTTTTAATTTCGGAGATGCAAACTTGTTGTATCCAAAATCCGCTACACGCATATATTCTTTAATCATTGTTGAATTGGGGTCAGGCAATTCATCGTCTTCCGTAAACATTTTATTGTATTCACGAAGAGATTCGGTTTTTTTATCTTCGGCGTTTTTCTGATATTTTTCGCTTTGTCTTTTTGACATTTCAAGAGCTATATCCATAAGTTTTTCAAGTGAATACTGGGACAAATTTAATTGACGTGCTACGGGTATAAATTTTTCCATAAGTTCTTCGTCAAAATCATAATCTTCGACATTTTTAAATCTGGTGTAGTCGTATTGTTCAGGCATTCCGAACAATTCTTCATCTTTAAGATGAATTTGATTTTCAGTTTCGTTTTGCATTTTAATCCTTTCATTTTTTTGTGCTACAATTTTATTGAGGAGATTTCACAATGAAAAAAAGTTATTTATTCTTTTGTTTGGTTGCAGTATTTGTTTTTTTCACATGCTCGGTTTCTTTTGCTAAGGACAGCGCCTTTTCAACGGCAATAGAAACATGCCAGAAATATTCAAAATCAGGCGATATAGCTCGTAACGGCGAAGTATACAATTTGTTGATTACGCTTGAAAACAAAGGAAATCACTGTCAATATAAAGAAAAAATCACCTACGGCACTAATTACAGTTTATTGACATGTAATTTTCCAAAGTCTGCGTTATCTTATCTGGCAAATTCAATGAGAGAATACAATGATAATTTTCAGCCTCAAATTGCAAAAGATAATATATACGAAGCTAAGTTAACAAATAACTATTATATATTTGAAAAGTATCTGGCAAATCCTCAATATTGCAGTATAACCGGTTCTAAAAAATAATTTTTAAGAAGATGTAAGAAGTTTTTTGAAGTATTCGCTTGTTTCTTCATATTTAAGCGAACTTTCAAACAGCTTCATTCTTCTTTTAATAAGTTCGATTTTTTCTTTTTCGTCTATCTTTTTATTTTTTGACAAAAAGATAGTTATGTCGCCATCAACCTCCTTTATAAATTTATATTTTTCTTTTTCATCTTTCAGCTTCATTAAAGATATTGCAGAATTAACAAGAAGAATTTCATCGGTTACAGAACTTTTTAAATAACCGTTATAATCATTATTCAGCCTTTTTATATAATTAAAGTCTTCTTTTGAAAGTTTATCTGTCGAATTTTTTAAATCCTCTTCCTTAAATTCATTTTTTAGAAAATCATTTCTTAATTTACAAAACAATTTGATATCGCTTTCCAAAGGAAAACCTTTAGGGAGATAGTCTTCATCATTTTGAGCAATTATTTTTTGAATTTTACTTTTCAGATTGTTTATATATGTTTCTTTTGTTTTCATCGGAAGATTTTTAATATCTGAAATCCACTCAATTGTATTTATGGCTTTATAAAATATTTTTTTAATCTCTTCCGGTTTATTCTTATAGATTTGTGCAGAAAACAGGGAATTATCAATATTTTCTTCAAAAACCTCCTGTGCCCAAACAATCATCTCTCTTGAAGAATATTCGTTAATAAAGCTTTCGAGTTCTTTTCTTTTTTCTGCTATTATACTTTCCGATTCGTTAAATTTTGACATCTGAGCCGATTTTTGAGCCTCATAATCAAATTTTTCAATTACTTTCTGCGCTTCAACAACAGCCTGTTTTGAAGATAAATTAGTATAGCCTGTATTTTCGTCATACAGCAGATTATAAATTAATCCGTCAATATTATTCACAAATTCCAGATAGCAGGTGCTTAATAATATGTTATCTTTTTCCATTAAAACCTCTTAAATTATACCGAATCTTTTAAGTAAATCCGCCCCGACAGAATCAACTCCGCCCATGTTTTGTATTATTTGACTGCCCTCTTTATAAGCTTCAATTTGATTTCTTTGATTTTCCATTGCATTATTCTCCTGTTTTATTTTTTCTATTTCTTCGGACGGAACAAGCTGAGCAGGATTTATATTTGCATAAGATGCATAATCTTCTATTATTTTTTCTCCGTTTAACTTTTGTTTTAAAACAGGGTCTATTGCATTTGCTATGTTTGATACAAAGGTTGTAAATCTTTCTATGCTTGAAATATTTGCAACTTTTTGCGCCTGAGCAAGACTTGATACAAATTCTATATCGAATTTATAACCTCCTGCTTCTTTTGGCGGAGCTTCAATAATTCCGACCCTTAATTCTTCATCGTAAATCCATTCAAGAATTTGCCTTAGGGCGCAATGAATTTGTTCCAGCAAGGGAGATAAAAGAACCATTTTTTCTTCTTTTAATTCGTTAACTTCGGTTGCCGTTCTGCCTCGTTCTGCAGTAGAGAGTATCATCGCAAATAAATCATTGTAAAAATGTTCTTTAATTGCTTGCTTTAGCTCATCTTTTTCCTGCTTTAATTCAAGGACTCTCGGGTTTACTTCATAAACAGGGCTTATTCCTCTTCCGTTTTCATCCTCTTCTATATAAGCCCCCGGTACATCCGCAAGCTTTTTATTTTTTAAAGACGCAGGGCCTTTGTATGTCGGACAAACAATTTTTTTAACTGCTTTTGCATATTCCTTTACCATTGTCATTAATTGTTTAACATCAGCCAAAGCATTAATTCCCGGGGAATCCTGCGGGTAGTCGTCAAGAGCAAAAGAGCTTTCAAATACGACATAAGGAAATTTATCATATCCTTTATACGAAATAAACTCGCCCTTACCCGATAAAATTACAACCGAAACATATTTTGAAAACTTAGAATCCAGTCTTTTTTCTTTATAAAATTTATTCGGCTCAATAAAATGAATAAGCTCATATTGTTTTGTCGGATTATTTACGGCATCATCCATAACTTCATTCGGAAGCGAAGAGAATTTTTCCGATATATTTTTTGCCGTTTCCATATAAACTCTGCAAAAAGTATCAATTCTTCCGCTTGCATTTTTTGCATAATAGTAAGAACCTACGGGCAAAATTTTAAAGTTTACTACATTTTCGTAATCAGGCTCTATTCCGATTGAACTAAAACCAAAAACACCAAGCTGTTTATAAACTTCGGGCAGTATTTGATAAAAATTTGAACCGTAAAGAATTTCTCTTGTAAGTTCTTCTTGTTTTGCGCACCATTTTTTTAAGTTATAGCTTGATGAAATTTGGTTTGAAAAAGATGTTTTAAACCATCTGTTACAAGGGCTTGTTGCTCCTGACATCATCCCTGATGAAAAATTTCTAAGAGCAATAAGCGGAGTCGAATCAATTATTTTTTTATTTTTTACAAAAGGTTTCCTTGTATTCCTTGCAATAAAACGAACCGAACGCGGTGAATAATAATCTGCAAGCTCCTGTAAATCAGGTTTTATTACGTTAAATATCTCCTCAAGCTCACGTTTTCTTTTTAAAAAATACTCAACATCATATAAAGGCATCTTATTCTCCCAGTAAAGTCTTCTTATCTACTTTGGCTTCATCCGTCAGACCTATTATCGAAGTTCTGATGTTTTCTTTGTAGCCCTGATTGTTTTCATTTGACATAAATTTTGTTTTTGATGCATCCGCTTGATGTCTTTCAACAGGTGCAGATTCGACCTGTTTCGGCACTACGACAGATGCCGGAATGGACGATTTTTTAATAAAGCACATAATTTCTCCTTTCATTTTTTTAAGTGCTAAACTATCAACTCTTTAATTAAAGAGTTGATTATATTTTGATATTGTTTTTTATTGATTATTGTTTATTCCGTAATTTATAACATTCTCGCTTTTTAGTATTTTATCTTTATTGATTTATTTTAAAATTCTCTTGATTTATTATTTACAATTAAGCAATAGTTAGATTAAAATTCAAATATGAAAAAATTATTAGTTATAATATCGATTTTATTAGCGGGCTTTTCTTATGCTCAAACTCCCCAAATAAGTCATGACAGACTAAATGAATATAAAGCAGATATGAGCATTCTTTTAAATAAAATTTTATTCAAAAGAATGGTACTTGAAAATAAAACTTGTCCCGATGCCGTTGATGAAATGTATAATATAAGTAAAACCGCTTACAAAAAACTTCTGTCAGACAAAAATAATCTTAAAGAAAAGCAGAATATGATTTATTCCTATGGAGTAATTTCTGCATTTCCTAAAGATATTTGCGATGAGTTTCATGGTGTTATAAGTAAATATGAAATTGATTATTATGGTGATTTTACATCCCAAAATTTAGATTGCCAGTCTTATTATGCGCAAAAATTTTTAAAACCTTATAAAATTAAAAATACGAATAAATATATAAATTTTATAAAAAAGATAAATTCATATCAGCAAAAAATGTATAAAATGCAAAGTAAATTGGGGCTATTTTAGATTGTTAAAATAATCGTGCGGATTTTGCGGTTTGTCATTATACCATACTTCAAAATGTAAATGATTTCCTGTTGATGTTGGTTTTCCGTTTTTATCTTTTCCCGTACTTCCAACACGCCCAATCTGTTCGCCTTGTTTTATTTTTTGTCCGGCTTTCAATGTAGCTCCATTTGCTGTAGTAAAACTGTTTAAGTGAGCATAAACTGTTGTAATTTCCTTCCCGTTATCTAATGTGTGCTTTATTCTGACACAATTACCATATGCACCTTCCCATTTAGCACTTACGACGGTACCGTCTGTCGGAGCTTTTACCGGAGCATTAGCATTTGCAGCCAAGTCGATGCCTTGATGAAAAATATTTCTTTTTTTAATTGGATGATATCTTAAACCGTAAGGTGAACTAATTCTATTATATTCAACTGGTTTTTGCCAATTATTCTTAGAATTTTCAACACTATTCGACATGCTTGTTGTTTTCGCATCAAGCCCGTATTCTTTAACTTTCTTTTCCAGTTCACTAGTCGTTCCATATAATACATCTGTTGGCTTTGCTTTATCGCCCAGAATATCAAGAAGTTTATTTTTATATTCAGCTTCTTCCTTATCTTTTTCAGCTTTGATTTTTGAATCGTGATACAATATATCCGCAGGTCGTTCTTTTGTACTTGAAGTACTTCCTCCGTTTTTAAAAGTAAATTTACCCTCGTTATCCCGAGGATGTTTGGATTCATCCCAATTTGAATTACCAAACATTTGTTTTTCTCCTTTCATTTTTTTAAGTGCTAAACTATCAACTCTTTAATTAAAGAGTTGATAATATTTTGGTATTGTTTTTTATTGATTATTGTTTATTCCGTAATTTTTTAAAGAGGTTTTTGTAAAATTCAATACTGAAAAAATATCCGATTTGTTTAAAAGGGGTCGGGAATTTTTTAGTCAGGAAGTTGAAGAATTTTCTTAAAAGCCATGCAAACATAAAATCAAATGATGCTTTGATTATTTGAAAATTTAGGATATTGTTTTAAATTGTTCCATTTTATTATTTACATAACTTATAAAATAAATTAAAATCAAGGTATGCTATTGAATATTAAAAAAATAACAGCTATATTTTGTTTTGTTTTTGTGAGCTTTTCTTGTATCTTTGCGAAAGAAATTGAGGGTATTAATCCTGAATATAAAAAAGAAATGATTGACTGGTGTCCTTCTTTTGAAGAATCTGAAAAACATCCCGAGCTTGTAAAAAAATATGATTGTGGTGCAGGCGGTAAAGATTATTATTCTAAAAAACAATTTGATACAGCTTATGATTTTGCAAAAATAATTAAATACATTTATAGAACAAAAGATATTAATGCATTAGCAAATATTGCGCCATATCCTAATGTATTTATTGAAAATTATAAAAATAAGAAATTTATTGAAATAAAATCAAAAAAAGAATTATTAAAATTGGATAAAAACACACTTTTTGGTAAAAGTGCGTATGATGAAATAAATAAAAGTGCTATATTTTGGAATTGGCGTGGATTTAATATTGGCAAAGGTTCTATTTGGTTCTTTGTTGAAGAAGATGGAAGTATTGGCAATTTATCAATTTATGTTAATTAATTCTTAATAACTTCCTTTATTCTTTTTTATAGTATCCAATCTATTCATCCAACCTTTATAAAATTTTTCTTGGGATGGTCTCTTTTTAACAATATCGCCATAAAACTTTCTTCTGATTTCAATATATTTGTCAAAATCACCTCCCGATTGTTCTAAGAATCTTCTTGAATTACCTAAACCATGGTTAACTGTAGCTCCAATTTTTATTAGAATTAGATATCACATTAGAAACAGATTTTATGCTACTATCTGTTTTAATCTCATCATAAGAAACCCCGCCTTTTAACGGCATCTGCGTATTGTCTGGTTCTATTTTAGGTAATAATTTAACTTTTTGTTTTATTTCTTGCTTTTCAACGCTACTTGCCCCGCCTGTAATTATTCCTTTTAATTTATTTTGAAGCCCTAATTCTTTAATCCTTTCTTCAAGTATCAAACGGTTCAAATTCGCTTTCAACAAACGAATTTTGATTTTCATATTCCGAAATAATTGTTTTGGAACAATAATTTATGGCATACAGTGCCATCATGATGCAGTCTGCATAGTCGGGGCTTTCGTTATGAAGTTTTCTTATTTCTTTTTTATCCTGAATTGCAATCAATCCGTTGGGTTTATATATTTTCTTTATGTATTCAAGCTGTCTTATTCCCTGTTTATCCGTTAATTTTAAATATCCTTTATCGATATATTCTTTCAGGGCAAGATAGCCGTCAGCTCTTGCATTAAGCGCAAACTTTGAAACGGGTTTTTTAGCACCTCTGAAACCTATTGCGGAATTAATTATTTTTTGAATGCTAATCCAGATGGGATACCCTAATCCGTCAGCATCCATTATTAAAACATTCGGCGACCATTCGGAATAAAGGCTTATAATTTTACCTTTTGTTATATCCGTATCGGCTTCAGACCAGCTTTTAGTGGATTTTTCAAGCCAGATTGTTTCATTTTCCTGAACAAACAGCTTGGCAACACACATATCCGCCCCCGATGCCGATAAATCAACGCTCATAACCGAGCCTTGAAAATACAGGCTTTGTTTTTCATATTCTAAATTTATTGCTTTATCCAAAGCATCTGAAGATAAAAGAAATTCGTTATTGTTTTGCATGGGATACCCGAGCCAGATGTGATTATAGTCGTTTATATTAGTATTTTTACAAACCTCAGCTTCGTTTAATATTTTTTTATCAACATAAGGGTTATCAAAATAGTTAATATTAATATGCAGACAGTCTTCTCTTTTTGCACAAAAGTTATAAACCGCATCAAACCTTGTATATCGGTTCATTGTAAAAATAATGACCGAATTTTTCTTTCTAATGGTCGGAATGATTATATCAAGCGTTGCCTTGGTTATTGCCTGTGCTTCATCTATCCAGAGAATATCAACCCCCTCCAGACCCTTGATATTAACATTTCCCTGTTCTCTAAAGCCTTTAAAAAATATTTTTGAACCAGTTTGATTGTTAATTAAATAATCTCTTTTTATTTCATAGGAAAGATTGTATTGTTCAATTAAATCAAGAAATACTGTTTTGACCGATTCATTGATTGAATTTTGTATTTCTCTTCCGCAGCAAATCCTGACGTGTCTTTGCTCTGCGATATAGAGTAAAAATCTTGCCGTGCTTTGCGTTTTTCCGCTCGCGCGCCCGCCCTCAAGAAGAAAATAGGAGTAATTGTTAAATTCTAAAATAAAAGGATAAAGTTTGGGAGGGATATTTAAAATATTCGGAAGTTTAATTTGCATTGATTTACTTTATTTTGTATAGTTATTTTGTAAGATAAGGCAGGGTTTTAATGAAAAAGATTATATTTTCTATATTTTTGGTTTTAGCTTTTAGCTTAGCCTGCGAGGCTTCGTATATTGATAAACAGTTAAAAAACACAAAGAACACAAAAAAATACAGCTCCATAAATATTTATGCCAATAAAAACATTTCGCAAATTGATAATAAAACAATCAAAGACCCGAAGCTGATAAAACTTTCCGATTGCATAGAAATAAGCGATACCGAATTTGACAAAAAAACAAAAGAAGATGAAAAATTATATGAAATACAACATGAAAATTTAAAACCAAAAAAAGAAACCAACTCCATAAAACAGCCTTTATCTGCCGATTTATATAATTTATACAGGGTAGCCGAAAGAATAATAAGAGCAAATAACCTTGACTACATAAATTGGAGAATATCTTTATATAACGATACCGAAACATATAATGCTTATACGGCAATGGCAAATTTAATAGCGGTATACAGCGGTTTATACGATACTTTGTATGGAAACGACGATGCTCTTGCATTTATTGTATCCCATGAACTATCCCATCAAATACTCGGTCATCTGCAAAGAACGGCGGATTTGGATAATACATTGCGAAAATGGGTTCCGCAGGGAGAGATGGGCACGCTTGATTTAATTTATTATAAAAAAAGAAGAGAAATAGAGCTTGAAGCCGATTCGCAAGCATTTGAACTCTTATCAAGAGCGGGTTACTCACCCAAAAAAGCAATGGATGCAATCAGTTTTATGGAAGCAATGCCTAACAGCAATGCAGTACTATTAAGCACTCACCCTCACCCGAAAGAAAGAAAAGAAAACGCACTTGAAATAGCAAGATACATAAGCCCCGATTGGATAAAAGAGGGAAGATATAATCTGTATAACAGTCAGATTTTAGAAGCAAAAAAATCTTCCGATAAAGTATCTTTTGTTATAACGGGTAATAATCAAATCAATCCTTATCAACCCGAAAACTATGAAAAAAGACTTTTAAGATATGCTTATATGAGTTACCTTAATGCAGATAATGAAAGAGCGGTAAAGTTTTTTGAAAAGCTTGTAAAAGAAAATCCGAAATATGAATATTATTTGTATTTATCGTATGCAAACGAAAACTTATACAAAGAAACGAAAAAAGATAAATACATTAAAAAAGCAATTGAAACTGCAGATATTGCAAAAGGTTTATCGAACAACAAATATACATCAGAACAGGTGAATACTTTAAAGAGTTTATAATTGTTTTATAAATAAAGATTAAATATCCTCGCCGATATTTAGCTTTAACTGCTCACCATCCAGAGTTATATCGTTCATTTTTATAAATACATTGTTTTCTTTTTTTGTCTCTTTATACAATCCTGCGATTTTTGCTTTGTTTTCAAGTGCTCTCAAGGCTGCTTGAATGTTAGGGTTTCCGTTTTTATCAAAACACCCAAGAGCAATTTGTTTTAATTCTTCAAATTGTTTTAAAGCTTCTTCAAGAGTAAAAATTTCTTGCTCGTTTTGAATTTCTTTTTGATGAAAAATGCTTAATTGTTTATCATTATTATTCATTTTGAATAATTTTTACGGGAATTTTATTTCCGAAAAAATCGCAGGCATATTGCTTTATTCCCGTTATTTTGCCTTTTCTTTTGATTTCTCTGTTATCTCCCCAAACAAAACCCCACGGAGCTCTGAATTTATTTTTAAAACCGAGTTTAGTGTACAGTAAATCCTTTTTCAGCCTTGATTTAATTCTTTCAACACCGCCCGAGTAGTAGTATTTTTCATACCATTCATTTGTTTTTAAGTCAAAATGTACATATAGAGCCATATTTTTATTGCAAATCGGGCATAATGCAAGATATAAGCTTCTTTTTGTTAAACCATCCCTATCTTGAAGAAACCAGATGTCGTTAGCGCTAAATACACTGTTACAATGGCGCACAGTATCCCCTCCTTTATTTTCGTCAGCCTCGTTTCTCTGTCAAATGCGATAGCCGGTGTGCAGGGCGAGCTGATGAAGCTCGACCGAAACACTACGATTGCGCCTGTGCTATGCGGTTTTGATGATACTAATTTGAATTGTCCGAAAACATATTTTCAGGTTAACATATTTTTTTGTAAGTTGCTTAAATTTGCGGGATTTTTTGTACTGTTGTACAAAATTTTTGGGTGTTTTGTTGAAATTTAATAATTTTTAGTATATAATAGCCTAGCTGGTATTTTTGGCTATTTTATGTCGTTATACCATAAGAAATTTTTAATAATGGCGGGTGTCGCCAAAAGTGGTTACTCGGCCATGAGAGATTGAATTGGTTCCGGGAACCACAAGAAACAAAGTTTGTTAATTTAAAATTGAATAATAAAGTATGATTGATGGCGGGTGTCGCCAAGTGGTTAAGGCCCCGGATTGTGGTTCCGGTATTCGTGGGTTCGATCCCCACCACCCGCCCATTTATAAGAAGCAGGTAAAATATCTGCTTTTTTCGTTCTTGCAGAAGGCTTTTGCGGGGTTCTAAGGTTCGGGGTTCTAAGGGTGATTTTTGCCCCTTTTGTATTAAACTTGTTAAGAGATTGTAATACTTTAAAGGTATCTTTAAGTTCAATTTGAATGTTTTCTCCATCAAAATATATATTATTTGCCATAGTTGTAAGAATCAGCTTCTTTTCATCCGCTGTTGCTTTTTTAAATAGTTCAGGTAATCGTTCTGTAAATCCCAAAATAAAATCAATTCTTTTATATAATGCTTTGGTATTAGTGTTGTTTTCATCTAGTTTAACTAATAATCTATCTTTTTCTTCCTGCCATTCACTTAGCATTTGATTAAAGTCATCATCTGACATACAAGATGGTAATCTTCCTTTTTATTAAAATTATATTCTTTCTCAAAATGTTGATAAAATTTTATTACGGTATATTGAATATATTTGTAATTCAATAGAATCGCTTTTTGGGGAGAAATATCCTGAATCTAAAAAATCTAAAAAATTTCTAAACTATATTGTTAGAAGAAATTTGAATGAGAAATGTTGTTGCGGTATTTATAACTCTAACGGTTATTATTACATACAACATATAACTTTATACCCATATTCAAAAACAAAAACAATTTTTCAAGATTTTTACATAAGAAAATACGACAACAATATGTTTCTTACAAATGAAAAATCACACTTTAAAATTCCTTTTAATAATTTTATAGATTTATACCGTGAGGCAACAAATATTAATGGGCATAAAAAATTAATTAAAAATATTAATAAAAAAATTGAGGCATTGAATAAAAAGATTCAAAAACAGAGTAATTGCCATATATGTAATCCTGTAATTAAAAATACTCCAAAAAATAAAAAGCATATGTGCATAAATTGCCAAAATTTAGTTGATGCAATATATAAAATTGATACAGAAAAATTAAAAAAGCAATCAATTGTTTACGCAATAAAGAAAAAAGATAAAGACTTAAAGATTATTCAAAAACTTAGTGATATTAGGCAATTAAGATACAATAACCTAATAAGTTATTTAACATATCTTAATAATGAAAATAAAATTAGAAATAAGAATGAGATAGAAACCTTAATTGCTAAAGTATTTAGTGATTTTCCGCCATTTCATTTTGAGAAAAATAAATTAAATTAAAATTATTTTATTAAATATTTTTAAAATAGGAAAATATTCTTATTTATATCAAAAATTAGGTCAGAACTAATGTATTTTATTCAAAATACGATATTTTGCCTGTTAATTGCATCAAGCAATTTGGTTTTATATAAATGTAAGAAATAAGAATTTTTACACTAATAATAAACGAAAGGATAAAGCCATGTAAAAAAATTCTAAAGAAGTTCATACTTATTGTATGATATAACCTTTTGTAATTATACCTATATAAATGTTTTCAGTATGAACTTCATATCCGAATATGAATATATTTTATTTGCTATTATGGAATCTTCAAGAAACAAAAACTTTATCAAGGATATATCATTTAGCTATGACAATAATTTTGATAATTTCAATTTAGAAAATCCGAATAATATCATCAAACACATTGGATTTAAAATTACAGTGGATGTAACAACATTATTTAGGATTGGCTCTATTAATCAATTAAAATCCAAAACAAATAATCGCTCAAATATAAAAGTTACTAAGTTTAATCCTCAACAATATGAAATGTATAATCAGCTTAAAAACTATGTGCGTAAATACAACTATACAAAACTCTATAAATTCGATTTATTACAAATGTTTAAATTTAAAGGTGAAAACAAAGAAAAAAGATTAAACACAGCAATAAACAGACTAAATTCACAATTTTGTAAAATTCATGGTGCAGATATAGAACTTATAAAATGTATAGACAGATATAGCGGTTATTATGAAATACAAGATGTCTGGGGAATAAAGAAAAACCAAGAATAATTTAGTGTCATTTCTTAAATTCGTTATTTGGTTATTTTGTTAGATTTACTTTTAAACTTATGAACGAGCCTCATTTTAATGTGATATATAAAAATGATTCTTATGTTATCCCTGAAATTGACGATGATGAACTGTTACAGTTTTGTATCACTTTTATGGACATTTTAAAGCGTGAAATAAAGCAAAGCAAAAAGAATATGAAAAACTTAGAAGAGAGCGTGAATTGTTAGAATATTTAATTTTAGAAAACTATCGGGAACTGAGAAATTGGTATGAAATATCTAATGCAAGTATAACTTTCGTGACTGAAAAGGAACTTGTTTCTACGCTAAAAGAATTGTTGAGTAACAGTAAAACGCTCAGCGTAATAGGATCAATAAATGCGAATTGGCTTAGTTTAATAAGTGATATATGTCCAAACCATGCTTATTCTGTTTCAGACTATAATCCTTTTGATGAATCCGCAAGGCTTATAAATCCAAATAACACTGCAGTATATAATATTGAGAATATTGAAATTTTTCCAATTTATTTTGACACAGTATATGTAAAACAGTTATAGCTGAAACCCAAACTAAAAAGGATATCTTAGATTTCTAAATTTTTATTATTTTAAATCAAATACAATAAAACATTTCTTTAATTTTTAGATATTTTAATTCTTGAGTAATTATTTTGACCAAGGGTTGTAACCAATACACACCACCCGCCCCAATCTTTATCAAATTATTAAGTGCAGCACAGTTAATATTATTCGTGCATCTGTATACGCTTCAAAACTCTAAAAATACAACAACAAATAATCAAAGTAATTAAAGAAAATTCGGTGAATGATTATCACGTCCGCCTATAGGAATTAAATTTCTCGAGAGTAAGAATTCATTTACTTCGCCTAAATATTCTCTTTCTTTATCCGAATTTAATATTGATTGCGGATATGATTGATGATAATTTTCCGAAAAAACAATTTTTCCGTTTGCAATTTTTAAAAGATTATCAAACCCTTTTCTGAAATCTTTCATCTGCTTTGCGGTAAAATACGGATGCGCAAAGCCTAACAATATACGATCATCTCTGCCAAGAATTTTCAGTATTTTTTCAAAACTGTTTTCGGTTACCGAAACAATCTTATTGTCAATCAATCCGGGATAAAACAGATGACAAATATCTTCTACACCTTCATCAATTAAATCTGTATGTGTTTCTATTGAATTCTTTTTTAAAAAGTCATCCAGTCCTTCGGGGGTGGTGTGTGGTTTTTGGACCCTGTAAACTCTTCCGAATACATATCCGTTCATCAAATTTCTATACAGCTCATCGGCTGACACATTATATTCTTTAGCTATTTTGTTAATTCTGGTTTTAATTTGAGCATAATTTCTTAATCTGTAGTGCAAATTATATGCAAAGGTTTCATCACCGTCAATAAAATATCTTTCCAATTCCTTACGATTATAGCCATCTCCTAATACTTCAATAAAATTATTAATCATCTCATTTCGATTTTTTCTGACATTTTCGACAATCATCTTCATTTCTTTGGAATCAGGGTCTATAAAATAAGCTAAAACTTCACCGCTTTTAATATCATTGCCCGAAACAAAAGAGAAACTCAATTCCACACCCGGGATGAAATTAACATTTTTAAATTTTGCTTTATCACTTTCAATGTATTTTAATGCTTCTTTTACTCCCCAAACGTCATCATGGTCTGTTAAAGCAAAGGTGAATGGTTTTCCTGTTTTTGCGTATAATTCATCTCCGTATTTAGCAGCTTGGTCTAAAATAGTTTTAACATTTGCCCATCCGTCAGAATGGTTGGAATGAGAATGCAAATCAATTTGAAAAATCCCCTTTGCTCTGTTATCTGCTGCTGCATTATAGTTTTCATACGTCATATTTTTGCAAGTTTCAATGAGTTTCTTTTGGGGACTTATAGAAGATGTAAAACTAATATTATTATTTAAAATCTGATAATATGTAATATGTTCATAGGTTTTATTATTAATATTAGCAGTAGCTTTATTGTTATTTTGTTTTTTTAATATCCTATGATTCTTTAAACCATAGCTAATCGCTTGTATTTGCATTTTACATTTCCTATCAACCAATACAAAATATTTCTTACCGGATAAATAATTTTGGCATTATTTTTTTATTTAATCTTAATACAGATTTACGGTTGCATCTATACTGTACTCTATATATATTATTAAAACATGTAATTCTTCAATTAGTAATTAAGTTTTATAACAAATTTAAACTCTATAATAGTTTTAATGATGCAATTATTAAATCAAATACAATATTAAGCAAGAACCTATAGCAAAATTTTTCAATACTAATTTACCGGATGCAGTAATTTCTGAATTAAATTGATCTATATCTTCATATATATTTGAATACATACCAACAACCTTTTTGTTTATACATAATTTTTTATCTATTGTAATAGAAATTTCATCTTTGTTATTGTCTAAGTTGAAACAAAAAAGATATTTGGCATTATTTTGTTCATCTAAATAAACCCAAGCTAAGGATAGACTATCAGTTTTACATAGTCTTAATTTTGGCTGCTTAATTTTATTTTTTATTTTTTCATAAATTTCTCTCATTTCAAAAACAGAAGATAAAAATTCTTCATTATCGCCCCATTGATATGGTTTCTTCATCTGTTTTATATAATTAAAAGTATATTTTTCCTGCTTATCGGGTAATGATTCTCTTAACTCGTAACCCATGCCCATATAACTTGGAAGGTCTAAAAAATAAGCACAAAACATCCTAACTTCATTTGCCAATGGTGATTGGTAAAATATATTATGTTCTTTTTTATCCGCATCATTTGTAAAAACACATATGCAAGGTGCAAACGGAAAATGCTTAGGATATACATTAATAAAATCTTTTATATGGTTTATATAATTTTCGTTTAGAATTCTATAGTTTAAATTTCCAAGAACAACATCAAATTCTTTATTTATCATATCCGTATATCCATCGATATAATATGTATTATAAAACGCCTCTGCAAGAGTCGCAAAATAAGGCGTGTTTTTCTGTATTGAATGTTTTAGCTCAGCCCAAAATTCTTTCTTTTTTACTTTTCCGATTGTTTTTGATGAATGAGAAATCTGATTATGGGCCATATCTGCTCTTAAGAAATCAAAACCATATTCTTCCTGAATACTTTTATATTTTTTGATAAAATATTTCCATACTGTATATTCGGGTTTTGATGTTATAGGATAACCACTCTCGTCAATTTTATACCATTTATAAGGAGTAGTACATCCCAAAATAACCGCATCTTTTGCTTTATTTTCAACTTTAAATTGAGCCCAATCAGTACTTTTATTGTGTATTATTTTATCAAATACAATGGGACGCATTGGTGCATGCTCTGCAACAGGAATTGTTTCAAAGCCAAAAGAGCGAATATATTTTATTAACTCCAATCTTATTTTTTCCCATTTATCGGAATCATTACCAAAAATAATAGAGTGACGTAATTCTTCGCTAACACCATCACTATATAGTTTATTTATATCAAATTTTGTTGAGTAATTATTTTTCTTTTTTATAAATTCAATTATTTTTTCTTCTACTCCTAAATGTATATCATCATATATGACTTCAGGAGGAAATAATTGAGATTTTTTTTGCTTGTTAAGTTTAATCCATTCAAAATATTTTGGATTTAAAAATACAATTTCTGAAAAACTATCAACATGTGGTAATACATCAAATCCAACAGTTTTTCCAAGAGCATGCAGAAGATTTACTGTTAATTTCAATTGTTTTTCAGCTGTATTAAATCCTTCATCAATAAAATTTTTATCTAAAAATTCATTAGAAATACGCCAACTATTCTGTACATATAAGCTACCCTCATGACCTGATTCAAAAAACGGCATTATATGAATTGCATTTTCACTAAAAGTTAGGGCATATTTTACTATATTTAAAAAACTTCCTGTAATTCTTGGATTTACACCTACTATTTTTGCTTTCTTAAACCAATCAGAATTTTTAAAACATTCAACCGGGCTTTTGATTAATTCATCACACTGATAGACTTGGTGGAATATTTTCCTTCCAAGTCTATCAATCAGAATGTTTTTAAAAGTAGTAATATCTATACTCAATACATCTTTAGGGGAAATTTTTAAATAATTGGTATAGTTTCTGTTATAGTTCATACTATTATGAATTACCGAAAAGTTCTTCTTCTTCGGCACTAATAATATCTTTGTTTACTTGATGTACTTTGCTTCTAATTTCGGCAAGCATTTCAATAGCTTCCTTTTTCTTTGCATCCAGTTCTTTAATTGTTGCCTGTAATTCTTTATATTTCCTTAATAAATCCATTTTAGTACCCGTTAATTTTTTTATCTTATCACTACTATACAAACCTTCAATACTAAAGTCATCATTTACCATATCCGCTCTTTTTGCAGCCTCTGCTCTTTGAGGAGTTTGAGTTTGTTGTGAACTCTGTGAAGATTGAGTGGACGAAGAGCTATAACCTCCGTAACTTCCGCCGGATCCAAATGAAATTGCATTTGATGTTCCTGCAAACGATACATTAGATAATAATGAATTTTTTAATTTAACGGAATCAATCTTACTTTTCTTTCCTGTTTCATAAATACTTGTTCCTGTAAAACTTTGCAAATCACTTGTTTTTGATTTTAAATTTTTGAAATTGGCAAATTTTTGTTTTAAATGTTTTTTTGTAAACATTAAGCTGTTATCTTGTGTATTAATTGCCATTTTTGCTTCCCCTTTCTTTTTTATTTTAATATCTCTTTATAGCATTTGATTGTAGTGTCCAACTATAACGTTATCTTTTTCTATTAGCATTTCTTGTTTAGAATTATGTATTGTATGTGGTATCACGGGAGTATATTCCATTTGTTCACTGTTTTCAAATATAAAATTAGCATCATATACAAAAACCCCATCTTTGGCTGCGGTTATATAATTTAATTCTTGTGGTAACAGTAATTTCTGACCATCATTTAATTCAATTATTTTATTAGGAGCAACCAGAAAATTACTTTTGTAAAAACAACAACATCTTGAACATACAGGGAACTTTCCATGTTCGGCTAATTGTTTTCTGATTATATTTGCTTTATCATTATTGAAAATTGTCCAAAAGTCTTCTTTCCTTAAATCACCAATTTCGTTGCAAATACAATTTGACACCTTGCCATCCGGAGTGATAGATGGGGACATCCAAGGAGTCGTACAAATTCTGTTTTTTCTAATTAACGATAAATCTTCTTCCAAATAATATTTTTTCATTTCTTCCAATGACAAGTGAGGAAAATCATATACTTTAGTCGGACTGTATGTTTTTCTTAATTTCTCAATTATTGAATATAATTTTTCGACATAATCTTCATTAAATTTATAAACTACTTTTGGTTTTAATTTAGTTGTATATTTTTTATTAAAGCATCTAACCCATTCTTTATTATTTTCTTTATCTAATTTATCAGATGAAAATTGCAAATGCTGAAAACCAATAAAAGATGGTCTGTATTTACGCATATATTTTACAAAATCAAGAATTTCATCTATGTTTTCCGGCAACATTACAAAATTAATACAAGTTCTTATTATTTTTTTACTTTTATTTATTTCTTGTATCAATTTTAAGCATTCTTCTGACTTAGCAAAACTTCCCTTTGTATTTCTAATTTTATTATGTGTTTCACTTATACCATCAATACTCAACGATAAACTTGCTTTTGCTTTAGCAATTGTTTCAAGATGTTCTTTTAAATAAAAACCGTTTGTAACAATATGAACTTTAAATTTTTTATCTGCAGCAGACATTAAAATTCTATCAAAATCTTTATGTAATAATGGTTCTCCGCCCATTAATGTAATTTGTGGTCTCGGTCTTATTGTCTTTATACTTTCAAAAAAATTATCCCATTCTTCATATGTCATCTCTTGTAGTGTATTATTTTTGAAAGTTGCACCATATTGAGTGCACATATTACACGTCATATTGCATCTGTGAGTTAAATTAACAATAAATTCCATTTGAAAGGGTAATTTAAGCATATAAAGATTCCTTTATTTCTTCTATTTTATTAAACAAATTTTTTATCTTCTCCATAAGCTTGTCGTATCTACTATTTAATAATGTATTTGCTTGACTTATTTCATTTAAAAGCTCCGCACCTAATGAATTTTTAAATTCTTCATTGTCGTTAGAATACATACTAACAGCTTTTTTCACACCGTCTATTAAAGTATCACCTCTGCCATAATCAACATATATCGTTTTGCCGATATTATACTGATCTAATAAGTCTTGATTTTTTCTTATAAGATCTAAATCATGTTTTGTACCAACAACAATACTAATAATTGGAAGTTGCCTTAGAAGTTCTCTATTTTGTTTATTTTGTAAAAACTCACTATATTGGTCTCTTGCAGGTATTTCTAAACCTAAAATATCTACGTAATTAAATATATTTAACATATCCTCATCATTTCCTGCATCACCTGCAACAATAACAAGGTCATTTGTCTTATTTCTGTATATATCTTCTACTTTTTTGTGAGTATCAATTAGTTTATTAATTTTTTTATTTTTCCAAAAGCCTTCCGTTGGATATGGCTTTATTGATAAAGACTGATAAGATTTACCGTATTCAACATCCCAATCTTCTTTGCAGTAACTCACGTTTGCATTAATATTATTACTTTTTAAAAATATTTCCAATTGTTTTTTGGTATATTCTACATTTGCATTATCAGAAAAAACTATGTATGGTGAATAATCATATCCTTCGTTAAAGGATGCAAAGCTATCTTTTAAACCATCATTACATTCAAGCAGATACTGAAGGGAAATATCACCATAGTCTGTTGAATTTTTATTAATAGGGGATTCTATTACATTAATTGGTTTTTTATTGCTTGTTGGAGTTTTTGAAACTATACTTTGTATTTGTGGCAAAATTGAAGATGGATTCCATGTTAATTTTTTATTTAACTCATTTCTTTTGTGATTATCTATAGATGTTTTTGGATAAGTACCGCCTTGTTTGTAAAAAATATCCTTACCATCGCATGTAATTAAAGAATCAGGCTTTGGTATATCCGCTCCCTGCTCTTTTAATTTATCAATAAAGTAATTAAATTCGGGTCTGTTTCTTCCTGTTGTTATAATAAAATTGAATTTATCGCCAAATTTATTTAAAAAATTTTGAAACGGGAAAAAGCAGTGATTAAATAAATTTTTAACTTCAGGATTATTCTTGTATGCATCATGGCAACAAATTTCTCTATGTTCAAAAGGCATATATGTACCGTCAAAATCAGAATAAAGGGAAAAGTTGCCTGCACCAAATCTAATTTGTTTGCAAGATGTATTAATATCAGCAATACGCAAGATGCACCAACTATTTCTAATTAAATATACCTTTAGACATTTAAACACAACATAAGCTATTTTCAAATAGAAAATTGGCAACAAATTCATAAATGTTTACATTAAACTAACAAAATATATTTTTTTGTGGTTTTATATAAGTAAACAGGGAGGTTGTGTTGAAAGTATCAAGTATTGTTAGTTTGCCTTATGGCTACTCTAAAAGGTCTTTAAATACTAAAATAAATAAAAATGTCGGAACTTTCAATTCAATTAGAATTGCTCATAATGATACAGTTAGTTTTACCGGAATAAAGCCTAATATACCTGAATACACAAGAAACTACGCAGATGAGTTTATTAATTTTTTAAATCCTATTTACGACAACTTAAGCCAATATGTTGATGATTATAGACAAGCTATTGGTAAGCAAGATGGGCAAATGGATAAAGACGAAATGAAATCATTTTTAAAAAAAAGTGATTCATCTTCTTATAAAGTAATGGGTGTTGGCACAAATTCTATATGTTACAAAATCCCGACTTCCAACGGACAAAATCTTGCTATCAGATTTTTTAGACCTGATGCTATGAATTTTGGCAACGACTCAACTTATGAAAAAGAAGCTTTTGCACTTAAGAAATTCGAAGAAACAGGCGTTAAAGATTCCCAAAAATTGATTGATATTTTTGAAAAAGATGGTAGGCATTATATTGTTACTAATTTAGTTACGGGTAAATCTCTAAACCCATCTGAAGGTAGGCTACTAACACCGGGTCAAACAAAAGATACTTTAAAAAAACTAACCTTAATGGATAAAAGCGGTTTTTTACAATATGATGCACAAATAGATAATATATTTTACGATGGAAATACAGCTAAATTTATTGATTTTGGCGGTTTTACAATGTCTATTCAGGATAAGGCAACTTATGACGAATTGGCAAAAAAAGGTTTAGGATTTGATTATGGCTCATTTTATCCTAATTTCAGCGTCTTGAAAGAGGGCGATATAAAAAAATTTAATCTTGAAAATTTACTCAAAACAACAAAACCGTACTTAGGTTTTTCAGATATTGATACAACTTGTATTTCAAGAAATTCAAACCCATATTTTAGTGCACTTTCAAATGTTGCAAATTTTGAATACAGAAGCATTTTTTATCATTTATACGATACAGCAAAAGTAAAAAGTGCAGATACCTCTAAAGAAATATTGATAAATTATTTAAAAACGAAAGGCACAGAATATCATAAAACTATGTCAGGATACTTTGATAGTTTAGATACAAATGAAATTGCCCAAGCTTGCCAAATTGATAGTGACACAATTGCAAATAGAATTAAAAATGCATCGGATTATGAAAAAATGTTATCTAACTTACTATCCAAAGAAAATGTTGAAGAAAATGTCTTAAAAACAGAATTAGCTAAAATGCAAATACGTTGGGTTTCAAATAATAAAAAAGAAGCAGCTCAAACTCAATTTGAAAGCTTAGTTTCTATGATAAGAAAATTTAAAGATCAAGATTCCGGAATATTAACAAAGTATTACGATGATTCGCTATCATTTTTTGATAAATTAAAAGCAGGTATTTATCAAATACCAGAAGGAGCAAAAAGATTGGAACTTGATCCCGAATATAATTTAGTTGAAAAACTATTTACAAAAACCGTTCAAGCCGCACAAGATACCGTAAAATCCGATACAGCAAAAGAGCAAATAAATAATATAAAGCAAAGTTCAAAAAGCGGAAAAATAATCGGTATAATAATAGGGGCATTTGCAGTTATTGGATCGGTATTTGCATACTTTAGACACCGCAATAAAAAAATGAAAAATGATGAAGAATTAGATAAGTCAAATAAAGAACAAAAAAATAGCGCAGAAAAACAGCAAGAAACAATGCCTGAAACCAAAACCAATTATACAAATAAAACAAATTTCAAAACTTATAATATGCAAGAATTTATGAATTCCGCTAAAAAGTAGTTATCAAATAAATATCTTGTAAAACCAAAATCTTGAGAAATCTAAATTGCATTCATCTGAAAAGAAATGTTTATATATAGTATAAAGTTGTCTTATGTTAATTTGTGTAAACTTGATACCCCCTCAAAATAACCAAAATATCAAGCAAATAACCGATTTAGATTGGTCTCAATTTGTTGGTACTGTTGTGTTTTGACGTTTTTAAGTAATTTAGCAAGGGGTTCTAAGACTACGCCATCATGGGCCCCATATAATAGGTTTCGTTTATCTAAGCCTTTTTTCATGCGTGTGTATGTGGAGATGCAACCGCTTCGCTTTTGCCCTCTCGAAAAATGCAGGGTATCCTGCCTTTTTCTCAGCAGAGTCCACCACCCACCAATTTAATTTAACAGTCAAAACAAAATTAATTGATTTTTTGATGTGCTATACCAATACTTTTAACATACAAAAGCATTTCTTCTTTAGTTAGTTTAACTTTTTTTGATGAATTATATGGATTTGTTAATATATACTCATATTCTCTTGTTTGACTATTTTGTTCTATTTTAAGAGAATAGGCATGACCCCCTATAAGTCCTTTTTCTTTATTAATCGGTTCAAACTCTGACATACCTTCAAAATTTTTGATTGAAGCAGAAAATAAATAAAATCCGTTATTCATCTCCGTTATTGAATCTAAAAGCTTTGGAGTTAATATTAATTTATGCGGTATTTCACTGCCATCGTGTCTTAAATACCCCGACAAGCCAAAAATCTTATATGCATCAATAACATTACCATTGTCGCTTCTATAAAATAATGTGGGATTTTTTGTACAAACAAGTGGATTATTTTTATATTGTTTTTGCATATCTTCAAATTTATATACAAAGTAAGTATCTGACTTATCTTTTAATTCAAGTTGACATTCTACATCATATCTAATATCCGACAATACATATTCAGGATCATCTATTGTATTACCCTGAGTAACAGATCTATATACCTCTTCCATTTTTTTTGCCATTTTCTCATTAATTGTACTTTCCAAATCATCACATGCGATTTTAGCAATATAACTCATGATAAGATTAGCTATTGTAGCAGTTTTAGTACTGCACAATTCATCTTCATACAAAGATTCTAACAGTTTGATACCTTTTGAGCCTTTAACATAATATTCTTGATTTTCTGCTTTATCTTCAGGTAAATTACCATCTAAGTCGGTAACAATTTGCTTAGTTCCTCTTGGGAATCTAACCGCCAGCTTTCCATCATCAGTTTCAGAAAAACAATTTAAAACATATGCTTTATAAAACGGACTATCCCACATTGAACTAATTGCACAGAGAAAATAACAATCACCAATTTTAGGACTTTGAGAATAAAAATTTATTGGCGGAAATAAATTTAAATATGCATCAGCGCTTATCTTTAGTTTGTATTTTTGTCTTTCATTCATTTTTAAATAAACACTATCGTTTATCTCAAAAAGATCCCCTGCAGCAGTTTTTTTCATTCCTTCATCTATCGAATTATAGCAAGGAATAAATAATTTTTTCATATCTTCTTTTTTTGTACCGCTTTTTAATGCCGAGAAATATAATTTCGCATTTTTCTTAAAGGTTTCATCATAATATGCATCGTCCCAACCTCTTAAAATATTAAACGGTAGTTCACCCTTTTGAACAAGTGACAGTATATCTAAGGCTAGAGCTTTGGATTCTTCATCAAATTTTGACTGCCCTGCATACTCTTTCAAATATGTAAAACAATTATTTTGATCAGATATAGTATTATATACAGATTGTTTTTTAGAATATTCAAAACTATCTGGACAAATGGGATTATCGCTATTTTTTGCTTTGAAAACAGGAGCGTTTTTTAAATTTTTATATATACTGAATAATTTTATGGTAATGGGTACAATTTTCATATATTTTATTCCTTTTTATATACAAAAATGCTAATTAATATTATTTGCTAATTTAGAATAACTATTAAAAATTTATTATCAAAATATTAACTTCTGTAAACTTGATACCCCCTCAAAATAACCAAAATATCAAGCAAATAACCAATTTAGGTTGGTTTCAATTTGTTGATACTGTTGCGTTTTGACGTTTTGTAGTAATTTGGTTAGGGTTCTAAGACTACGCCATCATGGGCCCCATTTATAAAAAAGACGATGAAAGGTCGTCTTTTGTGTTGTTATAGCTGAATTAGTGCGGTTAATAATTAGCTGAGTAAAATTTTTATTCCTGCTTATTAGAGTGTTTTAACTTATATAATTTATGCTATTTCATCTAATAAGGATGATGAACCTTGAATTGCGATATTTGTATTTACATCTCTTGCAATACCATAAAGCTCTTTAATTCTTTTATCAGATAGCCCTTCTTGCTCAACATCAATATTGGATAGCATATTATTGAGAATTTTGACAGCATCAATTTCACATGCTGAATTATAATTATGTTTATTATTTTTAGCATTTTTGTTTACTTTACTTAACAGAGTTTTTTCAAGGGTTTTATCTTCATAATATTTACATATATCACCTATTGATGCAAAAAAATCATAAACAAACTTTTTAGACTCCATTTTTTCATTAGGATTATATATAGTATCGCATCCTCTGACGTTAAATGTTCTTTCACCAAATATTGGACTCCTAAGAGTAAAATTGATTCTGTTTTCATGCTCATATCCATTATTTTTTGATTCAATGCCCGATACAAGAATATCAGTATTTTTTGCTCCGCGCTCAGCAATATTATCATAGTCAAAAATAGTAGCACCAATCTTCTGTCCTTTGTAAAAAAGATTAGCTTTAAAAGATTGAATATTATTACAACTTCCTATTTTCTGAATATTCATACATAATTCCTTTCTATTTAAACATATAACAATTGTGAAAATTTTATTTTGCTAATAAATTATATTAATCAACCCTGAAAGAATTTGAAAAATATAAGAAATTTACTATATATTTTTTTGTTAACTTGTATAAACTTAGCTTTAACCCAAAATAACTAAAATTTCAAGCAAATAACCAATTTAGATTAATTCATAATCAAATAAAAAAATCATAAAAATTAAAGAACTGAAAAGGATTAATTTTAACAACTTTTTCCATATATTGTGCAAACGCATCCGAAAGCGCTTTTTGCGATAAATCATTTTGCTGTTCCAAATAGATTTTATAATATTTTCCTAATTTTACGGCAGATATAAAATAAGTCGGAACATCCATTAACTTAGCCAGTTTAAATGTGCCTTTAGGAAGCAGGATATCATGTTCAAACATTCTTGCTTTAATCATCTTTGTATCATTATCCTGCGCCAACCTGTCACCTGCAATAAAAACAATCTCGCCCTTGTCTAAATTTTCTTTTAGTTCAATACCCGTATTTAAACTTATTTCTTCAACAGGAAAGAATTTTACGGGAAAGTCCGTTTTAATTGTTTCTAAAAATCCGGCAAAAATTTTACCCTGTTTTTTATTTACAAAAACATTAGCATGAGTATTTTTATTTGCACTGTTTAAATAATATGAGTAAAATACCTCAATATTACCTATATGAGTGCAAATTAAAAGTACGCCTTTTTTCCTTGAAATATCATCAAATAATTTATTTTTATCATTTTCATCTTCAAAAATAATATTATCGGGATTAAAATCTCCGCAAAAAACAAGTATTTTATCAACAAGTGAATTTGCATAAGACAATATATGTTTAAATTGATTAATCAAAGAAGGTTTAAGATTAATTACATTAAAATATTTTTTTGAATACTCTCTTATTTTCGGCGAAAAAATAAAAGTAAAAAAAGACACAAAAAAAGCTATCAAATACAGAACATTTTTTCCGAATATTTTATACAAATACCAGGACAAGATAAGTCTTTTTTTACCTGCTGATTGTTCTTTAATTTGAAACCACTGCATTATTTACTTCCAACAAAGTGTAATCAAAAGAGCCGATATTATCAAACTGCGAAGATATATTTAAACCGGCATTTTTAATCATTTCTTTCATTTCGGATAATTTATAAAATTTACTTACCCCGTTTGCCATAGAAGTAAAATACAACGATGAATGCAAAAGAGAATATTTTGCTCCTTTAAAATTTTGCATATCGGTATACGGTTCAAGAATATATATTGCAGATTTTTTATCCATAACTCTTTTTAAATCGGATAAAATTTTGACAATATCTTGTTTTGAAAAACAATCTAGAAATTGGCTCATTAATATTGCGGAATTTTGAATTAAAGGATAATCGGGTTTTTCATCCAATACATTAATGCAATGGAATTTACAATTTAATAAATCTTTATTGCTTTTAATATTATCAATGTTTTCTTTTAAATCCATCATTGTAATTTTAAAATTCTTGTTATTTTTTAAACAAACTTTTTCAAACTTTCCTGTATTTCCGCCAATATCATAAATTGAATCATATTTTTTTGTAATTATTGAAAAAATCTCATCAAAACAATTATCGGAATACAGATGGTCAAATTCGTACCAGCTTTTAAGCATTTTTTCCGGTAATGATGTCAGGGCGGAATATATTGTTTTATGACCGTTGATTACCTTATATAAACCTTTTGGTTTTCTTTCCTTAAAGGATTCCGTCAGTTCATTCATACCAAGATAGCATACATCTTTTACAAAATTAAAGTTAGCTTTTGTCATATCATCATATAAAAACATTTCGCCTAATTTTGTTAAAGAATATACGTTATTTTCATTTTTTATAATTTCGTTAATTTCTAAAACATCCGTTAACGTATCAAAAGTATATTCATCAAGGTTTAATGCTTCTATAATTTCATTTTTATCTGCTTTATTTTTACCTATAAATTCAATAATTCCCAAATCAAATGCTGTTTTTAAAGCACAAAACGCAATCGGCGCAAAAATAAACTTCTGCGCATTTGTTAAAGTATCAACAATTGAAGTTTTTGTTCTTCGTTTAAGTTCCATGGTTAAATTTTACCATATAATTATTTTCTAAAAACAAAATAACCGACAATATATGATGTTAAAATCCCAAAAAATAAAACAGCTGCCATTGATGCAAGCAGTTTAAAACCGCAAAAACTCAAAAGCAAGAACGAAAAAGATGTTGTAAGCGAAGAAATAAAAATAGCATCTTCGGTTTTTTCATCTTTATTCATGCGAAAAATTGAATAATCTATCGTAAAACCAAGCAGAATGAATATAGAAATTATACTGAATAAGTTCAGTTCTCCCGGCACGGTAAGTGCACAAAATACCCCCGACAACAAGGGTAACATTATTTTCAATGCTTTTTTAAAATCGTATACAATTGCAAGCAGAATATACATTGAAAATATTACAACAGGCAGTATCAACATAAGTATTTGCCTGTATTTTTTCATATATTGTTCAATATCATTTTTAAAATTAATAATTTTTATATTTTTATCCGAAATACTTATCCTGCTGTCACTAAAAGCAAAAATTAAAGTATTGTTATCTTTAAATAAAAAGTCTTTCAGAAAGGGGTATTTTTCAATATTGAAATACACGGGTTTAAACTTGGAATTTTTAAGGTGTTTTATCTGCTTATCCGATAAAATATCTTTAAAATTATCTAAATTATCAGCATATAAGTTCTTAACAAGCTTAAAATTTTTCTCCTGTGTTTTAAAAGAGGGGATAAATTTTGAAAGAGATATGTATTCAACTTTATTTTTATTTAATTCAACTGCAAGTTTTTCTTCTTTTTCCAGTGTATTTTGTATATCTTCACCCTGAACCAGGATTATTTGCGCATTTTCAAAATTACCGCCCGAAACTTCAGAATAAAGTTTTTCCGCTTTTAAAAGTTTTTTTGATGGGGTATATAAAGCAGATAAACTGTCATTAAAGCGGAATTTTAAAATACCGAATGCTATAAACACAGCAAGTATGCATAAAGATATTTTATATAAGTTAAAGTTTAAATTAACCGTTCTTTTTGCATCCTTTATATCAAAACAAGGGTAAATAAACAAAACAACAAGATAAATTCCGAATAAACCAAATATGGTAAATATTGCAATCTGCTTTAAAAATTCTATTTTCGTTAAATATAACAGTGCAAAAGGAATAACGCTTGTCAAAAAACTGTAAAACAAATTTTTGAAAAATATTTTATCGTTGCTTTTAAAAAAATAATGGTACGAATAATCAATTCCTATGCCGATTAGCGTTGTTGAAAACACCATAGTAATAATCTGAAAATCGTTAAACAGGAATTTAACGGCGCAATATCCGAGAAGCATACCGAAAAATATGCTTAAACTTATCGGAATTAACGGTTTTAAACTTCTAAAAAAGAAGCAGGTTAAAAATATAATCAAAAGAGATGACAAAATACAAATTATATTTATAAAAATAATTGATTTTTTGCTTGTATAGTATGAATGTATCGGAGTTCCGGCAAGATAGATTTTTGATGATTTATCGGATAATTGCTTTTGAATATTTATTAATTCTTTAATTTCTTTATTTGCTAAATCAGGCGATAAACCATCATTTGAAACTATTCTTAACTGCATAGAGTCGTAATATTTATTATCATAATAATTTAATTTATTAAAAATCTTTTTGTTGCTTAAAATAAAATCATCAAACAAAAGATAAGGGTCTTTATCAAAGTCTGTTATCAAAAGATTTGTCGGATTATATAGTTTACTTAGTGCATTATTATATAATTTATTGTACTCTTTTCTCTCAAGCAGAATTTTAGAATTATCCGACAAAAAATTATAAGGAGAAGACAAGTATTTATTTAACAGTTCCGAAATGTCGGGTTTGGTATTTTTAAAATAATCTTTATTAATTTTGCTGTTAAAATCGGCGGTCAGCTTTTCCAGTTTGCTTTCGCTCTCGCTTTCAAAAACAACCTTGATAACGGACGAAGTTTTATTTGTTATCGGAACGATATCGGATTTTTGAACAAAATCCTGAGGCAGTAATGTTTTTAAAAGGTTTGTCTCCACATTTGTTTTACAAGAAAAACAAAATACTCCCATTATGCAAAAAAACAAAAAGAAAGTTATAAGTTTTATTTTGTGAACCATATTATCGTTTTGTTTCCGTTTTTCTGAACAATATTGATTTTATTGATATAGTCGGTACCGCCTATAGATACTGATACAATAAAATTGCGGGCGGAAGAATTTTCTTTTGGCGTCATTTTTAAATTCCAGCTTGTAATATTGCCCCCGTATTCAAAATTAAATTCACGCTCCAGTTTTGAATATTTTTTACTTGAAACAGCATTTACTATATCGTTTATTTGATTATTTTTTTCGTTTGTGTAATCAGTTACGCTTTGATAAGGATATTTTGTATAAAAATATACACCTTTATTTTCTATATATTCAAAATCCCCTTTCGAAATAAGCGGTTTTTCGAGGTTTTTTATGTATTTTTCCTGTGTAAACCTGCATTTTATGCTACCCATTTTAGGCACATTCTTTGTAATCTCATCAAGATTTTGTGCAAACACGGAATTAAAAAACAATACTAAAAATAAAATAAATATTTTTTTCATTTTTTATTTTCCAATAGCTTCAATAAGTCTTTTTGGTGCGTTATATAAGCTTTCCCTTGTTCTCACGTCAATTGCTATCTGCATTGTATAGCCTTCAAAAAGCTTTTGATTTGTTTTTTTACTATAAAAAATATACTTTATTTCAAGCGAAGGTTCGACTGAAATAATCTCTGTTTTTATAACCAGAATATCTCTAAATTCTGCAGGTTTAATGTATTTTACTTTCATCTTTGCAACAGGATATGCATAATTATCATTTTTCATATCTATGTATGTATAGTTTAATTTTTCAAATAAATCACATCTTGCCTGCTCCATATAGCGCATGTAATTCCCATGCCAGACAATGCCCATATAATCTATATCTTCAAATGATACTTTTACTTCATACGTTGAATGAAATAAACTCATAGTAATCCTTTTTTCATAGCATTTTCAAATATATTTTCGCATAAAAATATACCTGATGAACATTTTTTATCATTCTTTAAATATTCATATGCAACACTTTTATCATCTTTTTCCAGCTTGAGTTCAACAATATCATCAGGCTGAATCATATTTGTAAATTTAATCCTCTTCCATTGTCCCATACCGAGATTTAGCCCAAAATGAAAATTGGCAAGTTCTTTAGCCAAATATAATTGCAAAACCCCCGGCACAAGATGGAGACTGTCAAAGTGACCTTTAAAAAAGTTGCATTGTCTGTAAAATAAAATTGTATATGTAATACTGTCTTTGGATATTTTTCTCTTTAAAATCAACGGTAAGGATAAATTTGTATTAAAAATATGATTAATGATTTCTTTATTTACCTTTCCTTGTTGAGTAAGCGGAATTTCATCAATGTATTTCCATTTCTGGGGGATAACTTCACTATATTTAAAAAGGTATTGTTTTAAATGTTTTGTAAGCATTACAATATCATTTTTTATAAAATAATCTTTTCCCGATTCGGATAAAGCACAAAGACACGCCAGTTTATCATTATTCTTTATAATATAGCAATTATCTATAAAATCATTCTTTTTTAATTTTTCTTCCAAATCTTCCGCCGAAACACGCTTTTCCTGTATTTTAAAAAGCCTGTCTGTTCGCCTTTTGATTGTAAGTTTTTGATTATGTATTTCAATACAATCATTCAATACGGCTTTTTTGTCGTAAAAATAATCGGATTTTACTTCAATATTATCTTCATTGACCTCTAGTTCAACATTTTTAAATATACTAAAATCATCACTGTAATGATTTTTATACGCAATTACGCCTGTTTCCGTAGAACCGTATATCTCAATTATTTTAGAAGACTTTTCAAGATGAGAAAATGTATTTTCATCCAGTTTTGAGCCTGCTGAAATAATACAGCAGGGGGATTTTTTAAATGAAATATCGTATTTTAAAACGGAATTTAAAAAACTGGGAGTTGAAACAATTATAGAGTTATCTTTATTAAAATTTTCAGGATATGAAATTTTTGCAGTATTTATTATAAGCCCCGAAACAAAAGGAACCATCAGATGAAATGTCATTCCAAACATATGGCACATTGAAGTTGTTGAAAATACTTCGTAATTTTTATCCGAAAAATTAAATGTACCGTTAATATCTTCGGCTTCTTTAATCAAATTAAACAATGATTTTTTAATGATTTTCGGTTCGGAAGCAGAACCCGACGTATAAAAGTTAATAGAAGGTTTATTTATATCGATTTCAGGATAAATATAGCTATTTAAGGATTTTAGTTCAATATCATCGCAAAGCGCGTATTCAAAATTGAGGTTCTTTATTTTCCTGCTGTCGGATAATAAATAAATATTCTTGTTGCAAAACAAAGATGCAAAGAAATAAATTACAAATAAAAAATTATCGGAAGTTGAAATTACTATATTCTGATTTCTGTTTTTAATTTTTTCAATAAAGTATGAAATTATTGCTTTTAATTCACAATAAGTATAGCTTTTATCATTGTTTATCAGCGCAATCTTATTATCGTATTTATTTGTCAAAAAATATTCAAGCATTAGATTAACTTCCTCTTTCTTAAAATTATTCTAATCGAATATTCCGTTATAAATAAAAGTCCGATTAAAATGTATGACACACATCCATTATAAATAAACCATATTCTATCGGATAAAAATATTGTCCAGATTGAAACTAAAAGATTTATGAACATAAAAAAACACCATACATAGGTAACTATTCTGGTATAAACCAGAGCGGGTTTTTCAAGTTTATCACCATACGCTCTTGCAATTTTTTGAATAATTGTTTCTTTTGAAAAAAGCGAAGTAAAGAAAACCATAAACAAAAATGCGTTACATATTGGCGGATAATATTTTAAGGCAACAAAACGTTTTACATAAAATAATACAAATACACAAACAGTAAATAAAACAGGCAGAATACCTTTTAATTTAGCCAGTCTATTCCGATATATGTTTGTACAATACTTCAACAACATCGCCAAGAGTTCTTATTTGTTTAAATTCTTCAGGGGAAAACCTTTTTTGACTGTATTGCTGTATTCTTGCAGCTAAATCAACAGCATCAATTGAATCTAAATCCAAATCTTCAAAAATATCAGCATCCTCTTTTAAAAGAGATTTATCTATCTCAAATTCATTTTCTAAAATTTCGCATATTTTGTTAAATATTTCTTCTTTTGTGCAACTATTTGCCATTTTTTTGAGTCCTTATATAGTCAGCAATAGCTTTAACAGAATAAAAATATTTTTTGTTTTCTTCCTTGTTTTTGCTGAAAGAAATATCAAATTCTTTTTTGAGAGCCATACCGAGTTCAAGAGCATCAATGGAATCAAGTCCCAAACCCTCATTGAATAACGGTTCATCATCTTTAATATCTCCAGCTGAAATATCTTCCAATTCAAGACAGTTTATAATAATATTTTTAATTCTCTCTTCTAATTCCATATAAATATTTTAGCATAAAATAAATATTATTTATATTTATATAAAATGTTTGAAATTTTTCTGGTAACTTCCGTTTTAAAAGAAACTTCGTCGGGATATTCGGCTAAAAAGTCTTTTATATTTATTTCATCCAAATATTCAATTTTATAATCAACCGTTTTGTCACCGACATCATATATGGGCTGATTAATTGAAAGAAATCTGTAACTTGTTTCTATATTTAATGCAACAATATTTCTTTGCGACTTAAAAGCAATCAAAGAAGCACCTCGTCTTATTTTAGGATGTTCATTTTTATCATGTCTTGAGCCCATTGGAAAAATAATAATATTTAGACCGTTATTCAGTTTCTCGCATGCCTTATTTAACCATTCGTCAATATTATTACTGTCCAATATAAACAATAAATCAACTATATCTTTAAAAAATAAGTTATTTGCAAGTTTTTGCGCTACAAAACAGGTTGAATTCGGAATAATTGAAATCAACAGCAAAATATCGATATAGCTTGGATGAGTTGAAACAATAATTGAATTTTTAATATTTTTTAATTTCTCTATTTCATCAACTTTTACATTAATTATTTTTACTTTGCATAAAATTCCGACAAAAAATTTCCATAATTTACGCAACATGTCATAGTCTTCATGTTTTGTTTTTATAAAGGGGAAAACAAAATATCTCACAAAAAGTGCACTTAGACCAAAAAAAGCAAAGAAAAAAACAACACCGGCGCCTCTTATAAATCTTTTCATTATGCCTTTCTTTCTATTTCAAAAAGAGAGGTTTTTAAAAAATTTGTTTCCCCTTTAAAAAATTCTATAAAATCTTCATAAACATCTTCGTCTTTATCTTTGTTTTTAGAATTGATTATATTTATTTTATATTCTTCACCGTCATTCTTTATTTTGGAAATATTAAGTCCGAATGCACGAAAAATATCTTTGTATACATCTGCATAGCAAAATAAAATATTATTATATTCGGATATCATTGCAGACAACAATCCTGATGAAATAGTGTTTTTAAAACCCGACAATGCATTGTATACAACAGGTTTTTGCTTGTTTAATAAGAAAAAGCATACGGGATGGTTATGAACGGAGGCGCAAAATACATTTGGCGAAACTTCGTTTAATTCTTTATACTGAGAAATTATTTTAAGCAGTCTGTCAATTTCTCCAAAACGTGAAGCATAAATTATATTTTCAATATTTTCAGAACAAACTTCATTCATAACCGAAATACTGATTTTATCAAGTGCGCTCATTCTTCTTCTTGAAATCTGCGGAATAAAATCAAGGATCAGATTATCTTTGTTATTTAAAAAATAAAACTTATTTATGTAAGCTTTCATGCTAATATTATATTATAAAAAGAGGGTTGAGTATTGAAAATAACAAGTTATCAAGCAATTTGTAATTTGGGCGGTAATATTGATGAAATATACAAAAAAGCAATTAACGGCAATATAAATTGTTTTGAAAATATTAATACTTTTATTAAAGAAGATATCAGAGCAGGTTTAATCAAAACCGCCTTGGATAAAATTGAGGATAAGAACTTTGATTTAAGATGCAACAGGGTTCTGCTAAAGGCAAGTTCTTTAATTGATAAAGAAATTACAAGATTAAAAGAAAAATACTCCCCCGAAAATATTGCAATCGTATGTGCAACAACTAATTCAGGGGTGGAAGAATACGAAAAATCGCAAAATCAAATACATTCGGAATTATCAAATCCTGCATATTTTTTAAAAAATCATCTCGGGTTAAAAGGTTTTTATGCGACCGTTTCAACTGCCTGCTCGTCAGGATTAAAAGCATTTATTCTTGCAAAAGATTTATTAAAGAGTAATTCGGCGCAAGCAGTTATTGTTGCCTGCGTTGATACTCTTGCAAAAATTCCGGCATACGGGTTTAATTCTCTTGAAATTTTATCAGATAATCCTTCCATTCCTTTTTCAAAAAACAGAAAAGGTATGAATTTAGGAGAAGCGGGAGTAATATTTATAACAGAAAAAGAAGCGGATAGCGGAATTGATATTTTAGGTCTCGGTGAAAGTTCGGACATTTTTCACCCCACAACTCCAAATCCTGAAGCAAAAGAAGCAATAATTGCAATTAAAAATGCTTTAGCTGAAGCAAAAATATGTGCAAGTGATGTTGATTATATAAATGTGCATGGAACAGGAACTATTGCTAACGATATTATGGAAGCAAATGCAATATTTAAAATATTTCCCGAAGCTACACCCGTAAGTTCAACAAAACCAATGACAGGTCATTGTCTTGGAGCAAGCGCCGGAATTGAAACCGCATTATGCTGTAAATTAATCGAGGAATTTGACGGCAGACTATATCCTCATATGTATGACGGTGATTATGACGAAAATTTACCAAAACTGAATTTGGTGCAAAAAAATCAAAAATATAAAAAATGTAAAATTATAATGAATAACTCTTTCGGTTTTGGGGGAGCAAATGTGATAATGATAATGGGGAAAAATGAACAATAAAAAATTTTTAGCAACTATATTACCTCATAAAGAACCTATGCTTTTAATTGATAACGTTATCGATTATTCAATTGAAGAGGGATGGCTCAAAGCTGAAGTTACGATAAGAGAAGAAAGTCTTTTTTATGACAAAAATTTGAAGGGTATAGACAGTGTTATCGGTATAGAATATATGGCGCAAACAATAGGATGCTACGCACACTATAAGAAAAAATTATCAAAACCGGAAGTGGGTTTTTTATTGGGTACAAGACTGTATAACAATGCAATTAAAGTTTTTGAACTTGGAAAAACATATTATATAAAAGTTTTAGAAGTATTTGCTTCCGAAATATATTCTTTTGAATGTTTTATATATAATGATAAAAATGAGGAAGTTGCAAGTGCAACAATAAATGCATATCTAAAAAATACAAAGGAATTTGTTGATGAGTAAAACAATTTTAATAACGGGTTCAAGCAGAGGAATAGGTAAAGAAACCGCAATTTACCTTGCAAGTAATGGTTTTGACATAGTATTGCATTGCAACAAAAACAAAAACAGTGCTTTGGAAGTTCAAAAAATCATTGAAGATATGGGTCAAAAAGCAAGAATTTTACAGTTTGATGTTTCCGACAGAGAACAGACCGAAAAAATTCTCTTGGAAGATATTGAGAAATACGGCATTTATTATGGAGTTGTTGTAAATGCCGGAATAACTGCAGATAATTTGTTCCCGATAATGTCCTATGACGAATGGGATAAAGTTATAAATACAAATCTAAACGGCTTTTATAACACTCTTCATCCTTTAATTTTACCCATGATACAAAATAAGAAGGGCAGGATAGTAGCGCTTTCTTCGGTTTCCGGAATAGCCGGAAACAAGGGGCAGACCAACTACTCAGCTTCAAAAGCGGGAATTATAGGAGCAGCCAAAAGCCTTGCAAGAGAAGTTGCAAAAAGAAATATAACCGTAAATTGCGTTGCCCCTGGTGTGATTGAATCGGACATGACCTCGGAAATTCCTTTTGAAGCAATAAAAGAAGCAATACCTATGCGCAGGATAGGCTCTGCAAGAGAAGTTGCAAGTTTAATTAATTATTTATTCTCCGAAGATGCCTCTTACATAACGGGGCAAGTAATATCCGTAAACGGAGGAATGTATTAATGAGTAAAAGAGTTGTAATAACGGGGATGGCTTTAACAAGCCCTTTGGGTACGGGGGTTCAAAAAACATTTCACAGATTGCACGAACTTAAAAATTGCATTCAATACGACAAAGAGCTTGAACAATACAATGGTTTACATACAAGGCTTAATTCCCGCACTAAAGATTTTATTACCCCCGAAGATTTTACAAGAAAAGTCACAAGAACTATGGGAAATGTTGCATTAATGGCAACGGTCATATCGAAAGAAGCTTTAATTGATGCCGGTTTACTTGATAGCCCCGTAATTTCAAGCGGAGATACAGGAATTAGTTACGGTTCTTGTTCCGGTTCAATTGACGCCATAAAAGATTTTTATTCCGTTTGTGTTAATCATGATATAAAAAATCTTAATTCGGGCTCTTATGTAAGAATGATGTCACACACGGCTGCAGTTAATATGTCGATATATTTTAAAACCCGCGGACGGATAATTCCAACTTCAAGCGCCTGTACATCCGGCTCTATGGCAATAGGATATGCATACGAAACCATAAAATCAGGTGCGCAAAAAATAATGATTTCCGGAGGTGCAGAAGAGTACACTGTTAGCAATATCGGAGTTTTTGATACACTATTTGCAACAAGTATCAAAAACAGCACACCTGAAATGACACCTTCCCCATTTGATGCATCAAGGGACGGACTGGTAATCGGCGATGGTGCTGCCACGTTGATACTTGAGGAATATGAGCATGCAAAAAGCAGAAATGCCAAAATTTACGCAGAGATTACAGGTTTTGCAACAAATACCGACGGCACTCATATTACAAATCCCAATTCGGAAACAATGACCATAGTTATGGAAGAAGCATTGCGTAACGCTAAAATAAATTCAAAACAAATAGGCTATATAAATGCCCATGGAACAGGAACAATTAACGGCGATATTGCGGAAAGCATTGCAACTTATAATGTATTTGGCTCCAATACTCCAATCAGCTCAACAAAAAGTTATATAGGTCACACTCTGGGTGCATGCGGTGCAATTGAAGCAATTTTAGGTATTGAAATGATGAACAATAATTGGTTTCATCCTACTTTAAACCTTAAAAATCCCGATTCAAAATGCGCCGAACTTGATTATATAATGAATAACGCAAGAATAATTGATACGGAATACATTATGAGCAACAATTTCGCTTTCGGAGGAATAAACACTTCACTGATACTTAAAAGAGTATAAAATGAAAATTTTTTATATAGATATAGAAAAATTTAAAAAAACACATTCTGATGATTTTTTGAAATCTTATTGCGACATAAAAACTAACAATGAAAAAAGATTTCTCGAATATTCAACAGGCAGATTTCTTGTTAAAAGTATTGCAAAAGAATTTTACAACATATCCGACCCGAAGATAATTTTAAACGGAAACGGTAAACCTGAGTTTAAGGATGCTGATTTACATTTTAATATCTCTCATTCTAAAAATATTGTAATAGCATGTTTTGACAATGCTCATTGTGCAATAGATATTGAGTTTATTAAAAATAGAGATTTGAATAAACTGTCAAAATTTTTTAAAAAGGATTTTAAAACTCAAAAAGATTTTTATAAATTTTGGACATACAAAGAAGCAGAATATAAACTTGGTAAAAAAATTCAACATTATTATTGTCAGGAATTTTTATGTGATTATTACTTAACCGTTGCATCGGAAAACAATATTTCAAAATCATCCGTTCTTTATCCTGTAGAATATCAATGTTAGAATGAATATTTTAAATATTTGATTATAAATATAAATTCTGTAATTAAATTCTGTTTATAAGACCCAAAACAGATTCGCGTTTAAGATTGTAAGCTTGAGAGAATAAGGACGATACCATATCTCTTTTAATATTATTTAAAACAAAATTATGAGATTCTTCTGCCATATCACAATCCGTTATTACGGATTTTGCCAGACTGGCAGTAATTTTTCTCGTAGTATTTAATTCAAGCATTTGTTCAAGCCTTGCCGATACTGCTCCGATTTTTGCCTTTTCACTATTTATATCATTCAGTGCATCATCAATTCTTTCAAGACTATCTTTTATTGATTCGGTATCGGTAAAATCAACATAAAAACTGCCGAGCTTAAAGGTCATAGATATGTTAAATACATCATCTGCATTTGGACCAACCTGAAATTCTATGTTTAGAGGTTGAGGAGTAATATCTAAACAATTGGTTATTATTGTATTCGTTCCATAATCAATAACATTGTTTTTATGTGCAGTACTTCCTCCATTAACGGTATTTCTGTCGCCCGATACAACACTAAATGTATCATTGTCTGCACCGCCTTTAACATTATTTAAGTCACCTTTTAATTCAAAGCTGTTTTTGCCGTTTGTTGTTGTAACGGTATTGTTGTTTCCTTTTATATCAATTTTATCATCATGGTTATTTAAAGATACCGTATTATTATCTCCGTTAAGTCTGAGCCTGTCTTGAGTGTTTAATGAACTTATATTGTTTTGGCTTCCGTTAACCGTTATTTCAATGTTTCTGGTTTCCACTGCGGTATTTTCAACTTCGTTATTATCCCCCTGAATATATAAATTTGCACCTTTTGCCGTTAAAGTACTGTTATTTCCGTTTATTGTAACATTTCCGGTGTCTGCTTTTATTGTTGCATTGTTTCCTGTTTGGTTAACTGTTGAATTACCCTTGGAAGTGATTTTGCTGTTTAAACCGGAGGATGTTATTGAACTGTCTCCTATTGATGTAATTACGGCATTGTCACCTTCAACACGGATAGAAGAATTTCCGTTTGATGAAATCGTTGTTTTATTTCCATTCATTGTAAATGTTGAATTTCCGGTTGAAGAAACACTGTTATTATATCCGCCTGAAGTAACATTATTTGAATCACCCGATAGCGTCAATTCATTTTTATCACCATTAATATCAATTGTACTGTTGCCTCTTGCGCTTATAATATTTTGATTTCCCTCAATATTTAATGTATTGTTTCCACCGCCGGCAGCTACTGTATTACCGGTTCCGGAAACAAAAATTGTATTGCTTCCGGCTTCAGCCGTTATGTTATTATTATTGCCGTGCAATGATATATTATCGTTTCCGCCCGATAAATTAATATTATTATTTGATGCACCTGTTGCACTTTGTACGGTGTCATTGCCCGAACCCATATTAATATTTGTATTATTGTCGGAATTAATGTATATTACATCGTTATCATCGCCCAAATCCACCGTTTTATTGGTTGAAGCATTAAGTATTACGGTATCAACTCCGGCACCCGAATATATAGCATTATTTGCTGTATTCATTGTTATGGTATCATTTCCATCATTTCCTCTTATAAGATTATTTGTACCGGATTTTGCGGTAATAATATCTCTGTAATTGCTACCGTCAAGAGTATTATTACTACCCTCAATTGTTACAATATGTCTTTCGTAATCACTGCATTTTACTGTTAAATTAGAACCTGTCAGTATCAGCTCTCCGCTAACCGTATTATATCTGTATGAAAATGAGTTATTTGCTATATCGGAAGCAGTTTCCGTCGAGTTTGTAACAGTATATGTTTTATTACCGAAAGTAAACGAATACTGTTCGCCAACATAAGTAAAATCGTGACTTCCGACATTGGTATCAATAATAGCACTTGTTACAGTATTATCCGTACCGTAATCGAGGTAATAATTTGTTCCTGCACCACCGTTTATAGTGTTTCCACTGCCATAAATAGCAAAATAATCATTACCGCTTTCACCGTTTATCGTATTATTACTACCCGATATTTCAAATGTATCAGCACCTCCTCCTGCATTTATTGTATCATTGCTTCCGTTTACATAGAATGTATCATTACCGCTTCCTGCATTTATTGTATCGTTATTTCCGTTTACATAGAATGTATCACTACCGCTTCCTGCAGTAACTCTTACTCCGGAATTTTCTATGTAAAACGTATTATTGCCTGATGTATCCGAAACATTGCCGGTCTGCGCAGATGATAAGTATATTGTATCATCTCCTCCATCCCCGTATACAGAACAATTAACGTTAGCATATAACGTATCATTACCGTTTGAGCCCCTAATTGTTCCACTGCCACCATTCATAGTAATTAAATCATTACCGTCGTCACCCTGTAACACAGCATATTCCGAATATATATCAGCGGTTAGCGTATCGTTACCACCTCCGCCGTATGCTTCGTTTCCTCTGCCTCTTACTAATATATTATCGTCTTTATTTCCTCCATGGAAAAATACCCACCTTCCCAATAACTCAACATTATGCGATTTGTTACTTTCTCCCGTTACGGTAATATTAGCTCCCGCAAAAGTAATCTTATCATTTTCGGAATCATATTTATATTGTAATGATGATTCATGGTCTATATCATTTGATACTATATAGGTTCTGTTTCCTGAATTTGTTGCAATTGTAATAGATTTTGTTTCACCAGCCCCTATATTTACGTTTGAAAACTTATTATTAGATATATCTAATACAGTGCCTTCCTTTGAACCCGTTAATTGATAAGTATTTGTTCCCGTACCGTATACAAACGATTTTTTACAATTCCTGGCGTTGTTTACTTCGCCGTCTAAAGTTCCACCCCTTAAGGTATCATTTCCGTCACCAAGATTAACATAATCATATTCGTTATTGCGAACATAAATTACTTCATCGTTACCATCTTCCATATAAACAACATTTTGACCGCCACCATTCTGGAATAATTTATCATTGCCATTGCCTGCGTATATTACATTTCTTTTTTGTAAATTTTTTATCGTATCATCACCGTCACCCGCATATACACGGCATGAACCATTGTTTATGGTTATCGCATCATTTTTGCTCGTTCCGTAAAAATACGTATAAGCACCGTTAAGAACAGTTTTTTGGGCATTGTCATCGGTTGAATTAATAGTAAAATAGTCACCGCCAAAAGTAATTTCACCCGTTGAATTATCAACCTTTGCGGTAAAATTAACAGTTGATTCATTTCTGTTTGTAATACTGTATGTCCTTGAACCAAGGGCAGTGTCAAAGGTTATGCTTTTTGTTTCACCCGCAGCAAAACTATAGCTGTAATCGGTAGTTGCACCTGCCCCAAGCAAGCGAATGCCTCCGGAGCTTGATGATTTCAATTGCGAAATTGAAATATTGTTATCAAGTTTCGGAGTCTTAGAAATTGTATCTTCATTATTTTCTATATTTACCGTACCTCCCGGGTCACCCGTATCACCGGTATCAAAATCAGATAAAAGATGGTTTGGAGGAGGGTTAATATTTACAAGGCTCGAACTTAAAGCCCTGTTTGACATCGGCAAAATGTCACCTGTATTTCTGTCACCATTGCCACCGCTATTTATCAGGTTGTTATCGCCGGATGCATTTTTATTGTCCGAAGTATTATTAAAAAGACTTATTCCGTTATACTTAGTATTTA
>CADBOJ010000086.1 GCA_902796305.1 uncultured bacterium
CATTTAGGTAAGACCAAATTTTACCAGCTGTTTCAATAATTGTTTCTTGCATTGTTGTACTCCTTTTAAAATGCTATCGTATACAAGCTTTACTACCGCTAAACAATTTGTTTTCCAAATTTCTGTTTGCATAATTATATTAATTTATAATATATTGAATGTATATAGTTTAAATGGATGAAAAAGGAAAGAATTTTATGAATTGGATATATGGGGATAATGTTGATACGGACGTAATAATTCCTGCAAGATACTTAAATAGCGCTTCAAGCGAGGAATTAAAACTCCATTGCATGGAAGATATTGATGACAGTTTTGCACATGAAGTTTGCCATGGCGATTTTATTATTGCGGGCGAAAATTTCGGTTGTGGTTCAAGCAGAGAACATGCCCCGATTGCAATTAAAGCTTGCGGTATAAATGCAGTTATTGCAAAATCGTTTGCCAGAATTTTTTACAGAAATGCAATAAATATAGGTTTGGTAATTGTTGAAAATTCTGAAATTCAAGCAGATATTGATAAAAATGACATAATCGAGCTTAATCTTGCAGAGGGTAAGCTTTATAATAAAACAAAAAATAAGGAATACAGTTTTAGTCCTTATTCTCCCGAAGTTCAAAAAATAATTAACTCGGGCGGTCTTGTTAATTACACAAAAGAGAAGGTGAGCAAAAATGTATAACATAGCAGTTTTAACCGGTGACGGTGTTTCGGCTGAAATTTTACAAAGCGCAGTAAAAGTGCTTGATAAAATTTCAAGCGTATATAATCTAAAGCTAAAATATAACTATGTTCCAATCGGCGGGAGAGCGTACGAAGAAACAGGTTTACCTTTACCAGATAAAACCGTCGATGCTTGTCTTAATTCTGATGCGGTTTTATTGGGGTCTGTCGGTGATTGGAAGTATGATACTCTTGCTCCCGAGCTTCGTCCGGAAAAAGCACTCCTTGGAATACGAAAAAAACTTAACCTGTTTGCAAATTTAAGACCTGTTAAAGTTTTTGATGAGTTATTACATGCTTCGCCTCTTAAACCCGAAACGGCTCAAAATGTAGATATAATGATTGTAAGAGAACTGACGGGCGATGTATATTTTGGAGAACCCAGAGGAATTGAAACCAAAAAAACACTTGACGGCAGAGAAATTAAAGTCGGCTTCAACAATATGATATACGACGAAGATGAAATAAGAAGAATTGCTCATGTTGCTTTTATGTCTGCAAAAAAAAGAAAAAAAAGAGTTTGTTGTGTGGATAAAGCTAACGTGCTTGATGTTTCAAGATTGTTTAGAGAAATTACAAAAGATGTTTCAGAGAATTATCCTGATATTGAATTATCATATATGTACGTTGATAATTGTGCAATGCAATTAATTCAAAACCCTAAGCAGTTTGATGTGATATTAACGGGTAATATTTTCGGAGATATTTTATCGGATGAAGCATCAACCATAGCAGGTTCGCTTGGAATGCTTCCTTCTGCATCGATGTCAGACGGCAAGACACCTTTTATGTATGAACCAATACACGGATCTGCTCCTGATATTGCAGGCAAGAATGTTGTAAATCCTATTGCTACAATACTTTCTGTTGCCATGATGTTTGAATATTCTTTCGATAAAAAACTTGCAAGTGATAATATTATAAGAGCAGTTAAAGAAACCCTGAAAGAAGGATACAGAACAAAAGATATTTATCATAAAGGCGATGAATTATGCTCGACTTCGAGAATAACCGATATTATTACAGATAAGATTGTGTAGTTATATTATTTATCGTATTTCCTATAGATTGTAACCAAGTTGCCATGTCCGCTGAAATTACCTTTTATTGTGCCGGAAGTACTTTCAAAGTTTGAAAAAATCCTTCTTTGTCTACTGTCAAATCCTATGTCATGTATTGATGCCGTCTGGAATTTATCATAATATTCAGTAATTAAATCTTTCATTTTTTCTTTTGTTTCAGGTGTGTATAAATCATCAATATTTTTAATTTCGGGCATAATAAATCTGTCTATAAATCTCATTTTTGCGTGTAAACTCATGTTAAAAATGTGATTTTCATCAACTTTTATCCAAGATGTATCATTAATTAAATTAAGAAAATTGTTAGATACCATGTATTTGCCGTTTGGAAAAGAAGATTCTTCTATCTGATTATTATAGGGTATTATAACTTTGTCTAAATGCTCATAGGGCACTTTATCTTTGCAGTTTAAATATTCGTTAATTATATTCCCTTTACTTGCATAATAACCATCAGCTTCTTCAATATATAGTTCTGGTAATGTTGATATAAAATTAGTACCTTCTTTTGCACCGGATATAGAATTAATAATCTTATTTATGTCGGTTTGCTTACAATCTTTTATTGGTTTTATGTAATTATAATCTATGTTTAATATATTGGAATTATCTATGCTATATGGTAAATTATATATTCTTAATCTTTCTTTTAGGGGTGTATAAAATTCTTTTATAAATTTATCATACCACATCTCTTCCGGCAGATTATTTAAAAATGCAATTAAATTTTCAAAGCCTTCGTCTTTATCGGAGTAATCTTTAATAAATCTGTTAAATTGATTTATATTTATAATTTTTGCTTTTGCAATACCTGTAAGTATTTTGTGTTGTAAATCAGCAGTATTGTATTTTTCAAAAAACATTGTCAAACTTTTTCTTGAAAGTTTTAAGAAATCCGAATTACTGTAATATTTTATAATATTGCCGTATTCTTCCATATTTCCGTTAAATAATGAAAGTACTTTTAAACAATTTTGTATATATTCTTCATCTCTGTCTGCATCATCACTAATTAAACTTATTTCATTGTTTATTCTGAAATTATTTAAAAGCTCCTTGTCGGGAATTAAACTTTCAAGCTTATGACTTAACTTAATATCAAATGTATGTCCGTGTCTGTATAAATCAAGTATATTTCTTACTTCGGTATACACTTGGTCTTCGCTTGTGCTTTGCGGTTTTTTGTTTTCGTTTACTGTTTTGTTTTCACTGTTTTGTAAATTTCTTATTATTTTATATATTTCAAAAATTGTTTTTCCCGAATAAAAATCCGAATCATCTTCGCTTAAGTATTTTATTATTGCCGGTTTTATTGTTTTAAAAATATCTTTTTCATGTTTAATTGCTTCATTAATTCTATGCGGGGCGATTTGATTTGTGTCTTTTGATTTTTTTGCAAACTTTTTGTTTGTTTTATTTTTTTCTTTAGTTGTAGCATCAGTACTTTGCGTAATTTGTTCTTTTATTTTTTCTTTTGATTCAAACAGTTGAAGCATTCCAACTATATTTACAAATTTAGCAGAGCTTATTTGTTTTTTTCTGTTGTAATTATTTGCAAAACCAAATTCAAATAGCATATCTTTAAATGTTGTATCATATTCAGGATTTGTTAACAGGTAGCCCAATATTCCGTATCTTTCAAGAATATTTGTAAATTCTTCTACTGTTTTATCTTTTTGTAATAAACCTTCAAATACTTCCGATTTGTCATCTTTTTTATTTGCTTCTTTAATCAGTGCGTTATACTCGCTTGCAAAATTTAAATATATATGTTCTGCATCAGCTTGGGAAATATTTTTTAAGACGGATATTCTGTATGCGATATCTTCTTTATTTATAATACAATCCAATAAATCATTATCGGAAATATGAGCGTTATTTTTGATAAATTCAACTTCTTCAATACTTACGTTTGTTTCTTTAAATATTTCAAGTGTATTGTATAAAGCTTCGCTGCTATCAGAATTTTCTCCTTTTGTTATTTCTTTAATTGTACTTTCCGATAGTTTATCAACACCAGTCAGAAAATCAACATATTTTGGCAAATCTTCCGCATAACTTTTATCGTTTTGTTTTGAATATATGTAATCTGCAAGATTGTTATGCTGTGCATAAATTTCTGCAAATTCTTGTTCGTTTCTTGCTTTAATTTTATCGGGATATTTAGTTGCAAGCTCCTTTAAAAGTTTAATCTTTTGCGGATATTCTTTTTTTAAGTCCATAATTGCATCATACATATCCCAAATATTTTCAAAATCGTTATATTTATGAGCAAGATAATCAAATTTTTTCTTAAAATCTTTGATATTTTTTAAACCTATGGTTTTCAAAAAAGCCGTTAATTCATTCGGATTAAAGTCAGGATTTATATATCCGCTTTCTCCGCCGTTCGATGCATATATAAGTAATGTTGAATAATCTGCTAAATCTTTTTTATTGTCAAGTTTAGAATATATCTGTATTTGAATATAGTGATAGTTGTTTTCTTTCGAATTTGTATTAAATGCTGTAATTGGCGTATCTATACTTTCCAGATATTTGTTTAAATCTTTTGAATTTAAAATTCCATTTTCCATTAGCAATAATTTAGCATGCGGAAAGGCATCAATAATATCATCGTACTTTGTTGAATATCCTGCTAATTTGTATATCTGAAGACTGCTTTTAATTATTTTTATTAATTTACTCAATGCACAGGATTGATATACGTGAAAAGCCAAATTTTCTAACGGATATTTTTCGCCAAAAACTTTCATAGCTTTTATGGTATCCGGGAAGTCGCTCTTGTTATCTTCTTTAATCATTGTGAGTAGGCTCATGAATTGAATGTAGAAAGCTTTAATTCCATCCTCGTTCAATGATTTGGCATTAGAAGACAGCAAAATATTCTTAAATGTTTCATAATCGGCAGGATTCCTTTCTTCTGTATTTGTTTTTCCGCTGAAAGAAAAAGTGTCTGCTTTTAACGGTTTTAGATTGTTATATTTTTTCAATATATTGTTTTTACCCGTAAGTGAAGCCGATAAAATATTGGAAATTCCGCTTATTTTCATAAATAATCCTTTTTTAAAAACATATTATACAAATTTTGTAAAAAAATATTTTGCTAAAAAACTGCTATATTTTAATAAAGTTTTACAAAAATTAAATGCTTGATTTTACATATCTTTTTTTCCCTGCTAGAATTAAATTAAACAGACTAAAAAAGAGGAATATTATGGAAGAAATTAAAGAAAAAGCCGAACAGTTGCAACTTGTAAGACATTCTTGTTCGCACATTATGGCTCAAGCTGTTCAACAGCTTTATCCGCAGGCAAAATTAGCAATAGGCCCTGCCATTGAAAACGGATTTTATTATGATTTTGATATAGAAGGTGTAACGTTAACTACGGAAAACCTTAAAGAAATCGAAAAAGTTATGAAGCATCTTATTGCTCAAAATTTAACTTTTGAAAAATATGTTATACCTGATGTTCAGGCTCAAATTGATGAATTTAAGAAACAAGGTGAAATATATAAAGCTGAATTACTTGAAGAACATAAAAATGACAATCCGACCCTTTATTTAACAAAGGATAAAGACGGAAAAGTTTTATTTAACGACCTTTGCTCGGGTCCTCATATAGCTTCAACCAAAGAAATCAAAGCTTTTAAGCTTATGAGTGTGGCAGGAGCATACTGGAGAGGTAATGAAAAAAATAAAATGCTCCAGAGAATATATGCCACTGCATTTTTAACCAAGGAAGAATTGGACGAATACATAAATCGATTGGAAGAAGCAAAAAGAAGAGATCATAGAAAACTCGGTACTCAGCTGGATTTATTCTCTGTAAGAGATGAAATAGGCGGAGGGCTTGTTTTATGGCATCCTAATTTATATACTGTTAGAGAACAGATTGAAAACTATTGGAGAGAAGAACACAGAAAAAGAGATTATGTAATAGTTCAGACTCCGCAATTGGCTAAATCAAAGCTCTGGGAATTATCGGGACATATTGACCACTATAAAGAAAATATGTTCTTTATTCAAAAAGATGAAGCTGATGATGAACAATATATTGTTAAACCTATGAATTGCCCTTTTCATATATTGATTTACCAATCACAAAGACATTCATATCGTGATTTACCGCTCAGAATGGCAGAACTCGGTACGGTATACAGACGTGAAAAATCAGGTGCTTTATCCGGTTTAACCCGTGTTCAGGGATTTACTCAGGATGATGCTCATATATTCTGTACTCCCGAACAGCTCGTTGATGAAATTAACAATATTATTGATTTTGTGGCAGATACCATGAAAATATTTAATATGGGTTTTGAAGTAGAGCTTTCTACCCGTCCCGATAGCTATGTTGGAGATATTAAAAACTGGGAGCTTGCTGAAGCTGGACTAAAAGAAGCTATGGATAGACGCGGTATGAAATATGAAATTAATGAAGGCGACGGTGCATTCTATGGTCCTAAAATCGATTTCAAAGTAAAAGATGCAATAGGAAGAACTTGGCAGTGCGCAACAATCCAGCTTGATTTTAATTTGCCCGAAAGATTTGAAATTAAATATCAGGATAAAGACGGTGTTTTAAAAACTCCTGTTATGCTTCACAGAGTTATATTCGGTTCTATGGAAAGATTCCATGGCATCCTGATTGAACATTATGCGGGAGCTTTTCCTGCTTGGCTTGCTCCTCATCAAGTGGCTCTTGTTCCTATTGCAGACAGACATAATGAATATATGGAAACAATTTATAAGAAATTGAGAGAAAAGAAAATCAGAGTAATCTTTGAAGACAAATCCGAATCAATGAACTATAAAATCAGGGATTATCTGCAAAACCAAAAAGTTCCTTATGTTCTTGTTGCAGGAGACAGAGAAGTTGAATCCGGCAAGATTGCAATAAGGAAACGCGGTGTCGGTCAAATCGGCGAAATGACAATAGACGAATTTATTGAAAATCTTGAACGTGAAATATCTTCAAAAGGTCAGTTTGAGTTAAACCAATAGATAATAAGGTTATCATTAAATGCGGGTTGAAAATTTAAACCCGCATTTTTTATTACCAAAATTTACTTGTAGTTGTTAATAAGATACAATTTTGCGTTTCTTATGATTTCGGTTGGCAAATCGGCAAGCTGTGCCGTATTAATTGCAAAGCTTCTTTTTGATACACCTCTTCTGACTTTTCTATCCATAACAATTTTATCCGATAAATTTCCGCCCATCATATAATTAAAAACATTATTCGGATGAGAAGATTCAAGTTTTGAAATATCAAGATTATGCGTAACAACAAATATTTTAGGTGAGTTGTATTTCAGAAGATATTCCAAATATGCTTTTGCGATTGCACTGCTTTCTTCGGGTGTTGTGCTTTTTGCGGGTTCATCCAATAAAACCATGGAGGATGATGTTGCGTTATCGAGTATGAATTTAAAATCGTCCATTTCTACCATAAAGCTTGAATTATTGTTTGAAATATCGTCGTTTGAATCCTGACGCATAAAAATCTTGTCGGTTATTGAACAATTAGCATATCCTGCCGGCACATATGACCCTATTTGAGCAAGGAAACAAATAATTGCATTATGTTTTATATAAGTTGATTTTCCGCTCATATTTGCTCCGGTTAGGATTATCATTTGACCGCTCTTTATATCGGTATCGTTTTTAACTAATTCATTATCGAGCTGAATTAAGCAGGGGTGAAAACCGTTTTTTATTTCGAGTCTGTCTTCAGCATTAAACTTCGGGCAAATAAAATTATTTTTAATTGCGCATTTTGCAAAAGAAACTATAACATCAAATCTTGCTATTTCTTTTGCTAAATCTCTTATTACCTGTACAAATTCTATAACTTCTTCTTTTAATTTTTTATATAATTCAAATTCAAGTTCATTAATTTTATATCTTAAATTTAATGCTTTTTGTTCAAAAGCACCCAGCTGTTCGTTCGTGCATCTTATACAGTTTGTCAAAGTTTGTTTTTTAATATAATTTTGGGGAATGAAGTTCTTTTTTCCGAAAGGAAATTCTATATAATAACCTATAATTCTTGAATAACCGATTTTTAATTTTTTAATTCCAAATCTTTCTCTTTCATTGTTTTCGTAAGAATTTAATTCATTAAGTACTTTTGAAAGCTCATCTCTGTAATAGTCCAACCTTGAATTGTATCCGCTTTTAAAAATTCCTCCGTCTTTCAGTTCATTACTTGCCGAGCTTGAAATTGCTTTGTTGATTTTATTTGAAAGATACAATACTGCTTTTAGTTTTTCGGGGTCAATTTTGATAAATTCAGATTTAAAGCCTGATGAAATTTCCACAAATTCCGCAAGCTCGGAAGAGTTTTTAACGATTAAAAGTAAGTCTTTTGGAAGAATTGTTGAGTTTGATATTCCTGCACAAAATCTTGATAAATCGATAAAACTTTGAAGTATTTTATCTGTTTTTTCAATGAGATGCTTCTTTGAAATAACTTCTTTGACTGCTTCCTGTCTTTTTATGATTAATTCCGGAATTAAAAGAGGTTCGTTTAAATATTTTCGCAAAAGTCGTGTGCCCATCGGGGTTTTTGTATCGTTTAAAAAAGAAAATATACTTCCTTCTTTTTTCTGATATCTCTTTGTTCTTAATATTTCAAGATTTTGCTTTGTTATTGTATCAATAAACATTGTCGAATTTGTATTATATTCAACAATGTCGTCAAGCTTTGGCACATAATCAAGCTGGGTATGATTGCAATATTTTAAAATCGTATCTTCAATTTTTTCGGCATCAAAGTAGTTTATCGGTAATAATGTAGTATTATAATTTTCAACAACGGATTGAAATACATTCTTTTGTTTTTGAGTTATCAATATCTCATTCGGAGATAATTTATCTACCTCCTGAATAATTGCTCCCAAATTTCCTTTTGTTTTATAAAATTGCCCCGTTGAAACATCGGCATATGCTAAGTAACCTAATCCGTCTTTAAAATATAACGAAACAATGTAGTTATTTTCTCCGGAATCTAAAAATTCACTTTCAATGACCGTTCCTTTTGTATAAACACGACTTATTTTTCTTTTAAAAGTTTTATCTTTTGTTTGATACTGGTCACAAATACAAACTTTTTGATTTGAGTTTAAAATCTTTTTTATATAAATATTTAATGAATTATCAGGAATTCCTGCCTGTTGTACTTCTCCGAAATCTTTAAACTTTCTTGATGTTAGTGTAACTCCCGTTATTTCGGAAAACAAAAGTGCGTCTTCAAAATAAGTTTCAAAAAAACTGCCGATTTGCATAAAAATTATTGCATCCCGATATTTGTTTTTGAAACGAATGTATTCTTTTATGACTTCATTTTTTACAGAAGCTTTATCAACTTCGTCAAGCTTTTTATACATAAAATTTCTTTTAAATATAGTCAAAGTCCCGCAAAAATTGCGGGACTTTGAAACTTATCGATTACATTTGTATATCAGGGTCAACTACACCAAACATACCTTCGATTTCTTCTAAGATTGCCGATGGTTTCCTTGTTTGATGTTTTTGAGCTGCTCTTTTTTGAGCTTCTTTTTCTTTTTCTTCAGATGCATTTATCAGGTGATAATAACCTGTTCCTGCGGGAATTAAGCGACCTATGATAACGTTTTCTTTCAAGCCTCTTAAAAGGTCTTTTTTACCTTCAACCGCAGCTTCGGTAAGAATTCTTGTTGTTTCTTGGAATGAAGCGGCTGAAATAAACGATTCGGTATTTAATGATGCTTTTGTGATACCGAGCAATAATGCTTCATATGTTGCTTCTTGTCCGTTATTTGCTCTAGCTTCCGCATTTTCCGCTTCTATAACTTTCAATTCAACAAGTTCTCCGGGAAGAAGTTTAGTTGTACCTGAGTCAATAACTTTTACTTTTTTAATCATTTGACGAACTATAACTTCAACGTGTTTATCCGAAATTTCAACACCTTGTGAACGATAAACCCTTTGTACTTCGTCAACAAGATATTGCTGTGCCGCATTTGTACCTTTTAGTCTGATAACATCATGCGGATTCATCGGACCAGATGTCAGAGCATCGCCCTTTTTGATTTTTTGCTTATCATTAACAATAACCGTTGCTTCGATAGGATATTTGATTTCCGTTCTTCCGTTTTCATTTTCTATGTATAATCTCGGAATATCGTCTTCGTATTCTATAATAGCCGTACCGTCTTCTTCTGCTGCAATTGCGCAATCTTTAGGCTTTCTTGCTTCAAGAAGTTCTTCAACTCTCGGCAAACCTTGAACGATATC
>CADBOJ010000087.1 GCA_902796305.1 uncultured bacterium
AATAATAATATTACTGTATTTTAATTATATTTGTTAAACAAAAAAATGCAATTTTTATCAAAAACAGTTTTAAAAAAGTTTATAAAAGACGAAATATCTTCTGTCGGGTTTGACGAAGGGTATATTGAACACGCTACAAAAAAACATCTTTTTATGTCGATTAAAATATTTGATGTTACGCCATCTCAAGCGACAATTTTAAAACAAACCGCCCTATCCTGCGATTGCGATTGCGCGGTAAACAGAGGTGTTATTGACTGCTCGGTAAGTTTTTCGGATTGCATATTGTCTGGTACTTATTCTCAGCTTAAAAAAACTGCCGAGAAACTAAAAAACCAGCCTTTCTCGCTTTCAAAATTATCTGATAGCATTTTGGAAAAAATTGAAAATGAACTTAAACCCCAAAACAACCCCAAAATTATGGGAATTTTGAACTTAACTCAAAATTCATTTTCGGATGGCGGCGAATTTGTTGAAATAGATAAAGCAATGAATCATGCTATTGATATGATTGAACAAGGTGCCAAAGTTATAGACATAGGTGCTCAATCGACAAAACCATACAGTGATTTAGTAAGTATAGTGTATGAAATCGAAAAAGTAACTCCCATTGTAACTGCACTAAAAACCGCTTATCCTCATATTGAAATAAGTGTCGATACAATGACGCTGGGGTGTGCCAAGGCGGCAATTGATGCGGGAGCGGATATAATTAACGATGTAAGCTTTTTATCAAACCCCGAATTTGTTAATATTTGCGCAAAAGCGGATAAAAAACTCGTAATAATGCATTCCCGAGGCGATAGTTATACAATGGATAATTTGACGTATTATGAGAATAATATTGTAGATGATATTTATACCGAAATATATAAAAAAGCAAAATATGCAACGGAAAACGGGCTTAAAAAGGAAAATATAATAATTGACCCGGGTTTTGGTTTCGCAAAAAATATTGAGCAAAATCTTTATCTGCTTGCAAGGATTGAAGAATTTAAGTCTATGGGATACCCTGTACTTGCCGGTGTTTCAAGGAAAAGATTTTTGCAGGATGTTATAAATACAAAAGAACCAAAAGATGCTGATTTTGTAACCGCATTAGCCACATATAAAATGATGGAAGACGGCATAGATTATATCAGAGTGCATAATGTGGAACTAAGTATGCAAGCGCTCAAACTTTATGAAAGATTTAATGTTGCAAGTTTATGCAACTAGTTTTTATCAATCGTGTAAACTTTTTTTGGAGGTTTTTTGGATATTTTTTTAAAAACCTCTTCAAACTTTTCAATGGGTTCAAAATAATATCCGCACCCCTCTTTTAAACAGGCTCCCATTTTAAAAATTTCTTCGGACGGATAATTTTTACAAATAGAGGGTCTTTTTTTGTGTTCTTTGCAAATATTTTTTTCTTTATCAAATTTTTGACATTCAAATATAAGACCAAAATCATCTTTATCTATAACTTTGATATATTGATAAAAAGAATAAGTTTCAGTATCTTGTATTTTTTGAAACTCTTCTTCTGTTTTAATTATTTTATCTTTATGACGTACATAAATATTTCTGCAACAAGCACCACACATTTTGCAGAAACCGAATCTGTAATATTTTCTTTTTAATATTTTGGTGTGGAATTGTTTCTTTAAAGAATTAAAAAAATTACGCAATATCATTTAAAAATACATCACTGGTCAATAATTCGGATAAAAATTCATCGTCATCAATAGAAAGAATACCGTCAAATGCTTGTTTTAAAACAAGCTCATTCGCTTCTTTTTCATCGGTTTCTTTTAAAATTTCACTAAATTTTTTAACATCTAATTCTCTTTGATATTTTTCGATTGCATCGTCCGAAATTTGAGATTCATCAATAAAATAAGACGAGTTTACTTTCTCAAAAGGGTTTGTTGCACCGATTTGATTAATTCTATCCAAATTTTGACTTTGTGAAATAGAGTCTGAATTTGTATTTATAATTTTATCCAGCATATTTTCCCTAAGTCTTAGTACTACATTATATAGTATGCATTATAACACATATTTTTAAATCAATCTTAAGATTAGTTTATTTTAATTTTGCTGTCAAGATAATGAACCTGCTCATATGCGTAATTATTAATGTAATTTAAGGCTTCTTTGGGTGTAGGCGCTATATAATAGATGTCCGAAGCACATTTTGGCGCAAAATTGTTTTGAACTATTTCATTAAAAAATGATATTAAGGAATTATAATAGCCGTTTGTATTCAAAATAACTATCGGTTTATTACTGTAGCCAAGCTGCTTTTGAACTATCATTTCGGATAGTTCTTCAAGAGTTCCAAAACCGCCTGCAAGAGCGATAACAGCATCCGACAATTCATCCATTTTTTGTTTTCTTGTCCGCATATCTTTTGTTAAGATAAATTTAGTGCAGTCTCCGGGATGAATTCCGAGATTATATAGTTTTTCAGGCATAACACCCGTTATATCACTGCCGTTATTTGAAGCCGAATAGGTAACTTCCCCCATAAGACCGAGTTTTGAACCGCCATAAACAATGTTATAACTGTTTTTTGCTATTTCAACGCCAAGCTCGTATGCGGCTTTATAGTATATTTTGTCAACATTATTTGAAGAACTTGCAAATACGCAAATATTTTTAATGCTCTTATTCATTATTTGTTTTTATATCCTTAAAATATTTAATAGTTCTTTTTAAGCCCTCTTCAAGATTAACAACAGGTTCCCAATTTAGGAATTTCTCTGCTTTTGTGATATCGGGACATCTTCTCAATGGGTCGTCGGCATGAGGCTTTGTATATGTGAGGTCTGATTTTGATGAAGTTAAATTTAAGACTATGTCTGCTATATTTTTGACTGTTCTTTCATCGGTATTTCCTATATTAATCGGGAAATTAATTTCATCGGAGGAGTTCATTAATTTAATTAATCCGTTAACAGTGTCATCAATATAGCATAATGAGCGGGTTTGTTCGCCCGTTCCGTATATTGTAATATCTTTGTTTTCTAATGCTTGATTAATAAAATTTGATATAATTCTTCCGTCATTTTTATCCATATTTGGACCGTAGGTATTGAATATTCTTGCAATTTTTGTTTTAATTCCGTATTTTTTTGTAAAATCGGATATTAAAGTTTCAGATGCTCTTTTCCCCTCGTCATAGCATGCCCTTATCCCTATGCAGTTGACATTTCCAGAATATTCTTCGTTTTGAGGATGTACTCTCGGGTTTCCGTAGACTTCACTTGTTGAAGCCTGTAAGAATTTTGCATTATATTTTTTTGCAAGCTGAAGCAGGTTATAAACCCCAAAAACCGATGTTTTAAATGTAAATTCAGAATCAATCTGGTATTTATCGGGACTGGCAGGACATGCCAGATTATAAATTTCATCAGCTTTAATATCGATAGGATTTATTATATCGTGTTTGATAAATTCAAAATTTTTCCTTGAGGTAAGGTATTCTATGTTTTTTAAATTTCCGGTGCATAAATTATCAAGAGCGATTATGTAATTATCGCTTTTAATGAGAGTTTTTATTAAATTTGAACCAATAAAACCGGCTCCGCCCGTAACAAGAATTTTTTTCATTTATTACCTCAATTTTATTGTATTACAAAAATCGTTTAATAAAAAAACTTATATTTTATACTTGATTTTTTATATTGAAGAGAGATAATTAACTTGTGATTCTGTTCACAGTATCAAAACAAGGATAGATAATCCAAACGGATTTCAGATTAAATTATTTTAGATGATTTGTTTTGGTGCAAAGCTTAAAATTAAATATCGCGGGATACTCTGCCGACGAGAACGATTAAATATTGTTCGAGGAGAGGTAAGTCTGGAAGACTGCTCCGGAGAGTTGAACGTAAGTGACAATTAAATATCGCGGGATGGAGCAGTCTGGTAGCTCGTCGGGCTCATAACCCGAAGGTCGTTGGTTCAAATCCAGCTCCCGCA
>CADBOJ010000088.1 GCA_902796305.1 uncultured bacterium
TGCACCGGCTTCGCATTCTCCTGTGGTGCTCGGACTTTGTCCTGCGCTCCTACGTCGCCATCGTAGTGCTTCAGGTCTTGCTCATCGCAAGCCCTTACGCACCGGCTTCGCATGCTATACACTCATGGATTTTAATTCATTATATGCATTTAAAAACTTGTTTCTTAATTGAACTGCCATTTGCATTGAAAGGTTGGATTTTTGAGCGGATATCATAACATCATGAACGCTTATATCGCCTCCTGAAGCAAATGTTTCAAAATCAGTTTCGGCTTTTCTTTGGATGTTGTTCAGGTCGTTTAATCCGTTTACAATGCTTGTTCCTATATCGTTTGCAGTTTTTTCTGCGGGAGAAAGGTGTTTACCCTTGTTTTCATCAATAGAAACACCTGCTGACAAAGGTTTTTGCCTGATTGAATTAAATACTTTATCAAATTCGCTTATTTCATTTGTTTTAGCAATCGAATTTTTAAAATTCTTATTGAATTCTTTGTTAAAATTTCCGATTGAATTGTTAAATTGTTCCGTTTGAAAATTTGTATTTATCATAAAATTATTATTCATAATCTACCCTTTTTATATGCTGATGGCACTCTGTATCATCGATTTTGAAGTTTGTGCAATGGTAACATTGGCTTCATATGCTCTTGAAGCGTTTACCATATTAACCATTTCTTCGACAACATTTACATTAGGAAGCTCTACATATCCGTTTTCATCCGCATCAGGATGGCTCGGGTCATATACAATTCTTGTCGGATTTATTGAATCGGAAATAGAATCAACCATAACCCCTTTTGGAATTGCATTATCACCTACCGTTACTCCTCCAACCAAATACGGCTCTTCCGGAGGGTCAAATTCAACGCTTACGTTTCCTTTCGGAAAACCAAAACCTTTTTTAAGCGCCATTTCTTTAAAATTAACTTGTTTTCTGTGGAATACGTTTTTGTTTCCGTATTCATCTCTTGTGGTATTTACGTTTGCAATATTAGATGAAACAGTATCCATTGCAATTCTTTGGGCTCTCATTCCCGAAGCTGCAATATCAAAAATTCCGAATGTCATACTAATTCCCCTTTATTATTGATTATCACCTCTAATAACCCCTGCAAGTTGTGCATATGACTTTGACATCAAACTTGCAATAACCTGATACTGAATACCTGTCTTGGCTTCATCCATCATTTCTTCTTCAATATTTACATTGTTTCCGTTTTCGTCAATAGCGTCAGCTATATCAGTTTCAACATCAATTGTATAATCCGCATTTGTTTCGGTAGCTAAAAAAGCAAGCTCGGCAGGTGTTTTCCCGTATAAAACACGCTCGGGATTTTTTTCGTATTCCCTTGCATTTTGAAGCTTGATTTCTTCTTTTTCGTTTTCCCTGTTTATTATGTTTCTAAGACTGCTTTCAAAGGATACCGTTTTTCTCTGATACCCCGGTGTTAAAGCATTGGCGGTATTAGCCGAAATTGCTTTTGTCCTTTCGTAAAGTCCGTCCAGCGCCATAGCGCCTATACTTCTTGTTCTGTTTTCAATAAAATCCATAATTCTATCCTTATAAAATTTATTTTTTTTAAGTTTCAATTAAAGGTATTAATATTGTAAAAATTGTTTCATTTTTGTCGCTTTTTTCAAGTTCAAAAGTTCCGAATTGAGAACCTATATATTTTTTACAAACCGAAAGGCCGACTCCCCATCCGTCTTTTTTTGTTGTATACCCCTGCTCAAAAATTTTTGATTGGCTTTCTTTCTTTATTTCCTCCCCGTGGTTTATGAATGAAATTTTTATTTTTGAGTCACATTTGGAAAGTTTTATTATTATTTCGTCATTTGAAGCGGAATCATGTGCATTTTTTATTATATTATTTAATACGATTAAGAATTTATCTTTATCCGCAAATGATTTAGCTTCGCATTCCGGCATTTCGTCAATTAAAATCAATTTATTATTTTTTTCTTTTAATAATTCGGAATACGTTTTAATTGATTCTTTAATCAGTTCTTTAATATTTTGCTCCTGCAAATTAATAACATCAATATTTTTAAATTGTTCAATCTGGCTTTTTATTAGTGCAATTGATTTTTTTAACGGTGTGACAATTTCCTCATCTCCTGTTTTTTTCTCGAAAATTCTTGTATAAATATCTAAAATACTGATTTGATTTTTTATTTCATGAGCTATTTGACGAACATTTTGATATATTTCATTTCTGAATACGGTATTTGCAACATTTACATTTTTGTAATTTTCCTGTAATTTTAAGTTGCATTCATTTTCCCTGATTATTTCCCTGAAATCCCGAAGAAGATTTTTCAAAGCTCTGTTCATCAAAATATTATCTCTTCTTTCGGGTTTGTATTTATAAAATTCTTCATCAAGATTTGTGCAAAATATTGATTTTATTGCTTCGTATACTTTATTAACAAATATTGAATTTAATTTAAGATAAATTTTATATTCGCCGTCGGCTACTTCTTTAAATAAAAATGCACCGTTGTATCTGCTTGAAGAAAGTACTATAAAACCGATTTCTTCTATATCGTATTTGGAAAATTCAAAATCGGTATACTCTTTTAAAATAATATTTTCCGAATACTCAAGGCGTCTTATCAGACTGTTTGTTTCGGGAATATCTTTAAAATGATACAAAATTATAGAATTTGAATTTTCTGAGGCAATAGGCTCAAGTATGCTTCTGGCTATTGATTTAACAAGTGCAAACGAATATGTTTCACCTGCTGTCAAGTCATTTTCTTCAAAAAATGTATTCAAATTGTTTTTCGTTTTGTTCATCAAACTTACCGTTTTTATTAATAGCGGGGGCTATTGCCCCCAGTACTATCATTTTGGTTTTTACAAGCCCTTTCGCACCGGCTTGCGCTTTCTTGCTCCTGTGGAGTTTTACAAAAGTAAAACTCTTACGTCGCCATCGTAGTGCACGCAACAATTCTCAACGAATTGTTGCTATCGCACCGGCTTTCGCGGTTTACACAGCGATTTTTTGAGCAGTTTTCGGTTTGAAGCCTTTATTAATTGCATAAAGTACAGCTTGGGTTTTTTCCTTAACCTGAAGTTTTTGGAAAATATTGTTTACATGCGTTTTAACGGTTGTTTCGGAGATGAATAATTCTCTTGCAACATCTTTATATGTTGCACCTTCCAATAGAAGTGAAAGTACTTCTTCTTCTCTGTTTGTTAAATAGTGAAGCAGATTTTCTTCTCCGTCATCTTCCTGTTTTGCACCGTTCTTTTCAAAATCTTGAAAATATTCAAAGAATTTGGAGCAAAGAACATTCGGTAGATAAATTTTACCTATTGATACTTCGTCAAGTGCTTTAATTAATTGAGCCGATACCATTGTTTTTAGTACATATCCGCATGCACCGACTTTCATTGCTCTATAAATTAAATCTGCATCATCATATGCTGTTAAAACTATAACTTTTGTTTTTACGTCAAGTTTTTGAATTTCAGCTATTGCATTAATACCGTCCATTTCAGGCATATTTATGTCCATAAGAACGATATCGGGTTGATATTTTTTAATTAATGAAATAGCAACAGAAGCATTTCCTGCATTTGCTATAACTTCATAATCATTTTCCAGATTAACCAGCTCACGCACGCCTGATGCATGTTCGTATTTGTCATCTACTACAATAACTTTACGTTTTCTTTTAAAATCCGTTGTTCTTCTCATTACCCCCTCCATAAAGTATTTTTTATAATCTTTTTAATTCAATTTATGTAATTTACATTTTGAATATACTTCTTTTGTACTGGCTATTCATCAATAGTAAGATTGAAATTTAGACTGTTTATAGTGCATCTGATTATCTAAATCCAAAGATTTAGTTTTAAATAAATGCTTTAAAACGGCATTTGTTTACGGCTTTTTAAAAAATAACGGGTGAGCAATAGTCTGTTGATAGTATTTTTTTAAAATAAAAATAAAAAATTTTTATCATTCAATAAAATTCATATAAATAGATTAAATAATATTTTCCAAATTAGGTTACTATTATTTAAGACTATTTAATAAATAAATAAGGAAATGCGATGGAATTTCATATAGGCGAACATTGGACGGTAACTTTGCTTGGAATGAGTGTACATATGGATACTCTTGTTACACTCTGGATAACCATGGCAATAGTCATATTCTTTGCATTATTGCTGACAGGTAAGACAAAACTTGTTCCGTCAAAATTGCAAGCTACTTTTGAAAATATAGTTACGATATTTACTTCTCTTACAAAAGAAATGGGCGAAGACGGAAAGCGCCATACTCCGCTTTTGATGTCATTGTTTCTGCTTATTATAACCGGTAACTTAATCGGACAATTACCCTGGAAAATTTTAAATTTTTTCCCGTTTATTAAATCAACTCACGGAGAATTTGCTTCTCCGACCAATGATATAAATGTTACGGCGGCACTTGCAATAATTGTTCTTGTTTATTACATTTTATCCGGTGTAAGAGTAAAAGGACTCGGTTATTTTAAACACTATTTTCAACCTGTATGGTTTATGACCCCTTTTAATATGCTGGAAGATATTGTAAGACCTTTAACACTGGCTCTTCGTCTTTTTGCAAATATACTTGCGGGCGAAATACTAATCATGGTTATGGCAGGTCTGATTGCTTCTCTTGTGGATATTAATTCAATCAGCGCATTCTGCCAGAGTACATTAGGAGGCATACTTCCCGCAAGCTGGATATATAATATTACGATATTTTTAGGGTCATTGTTACCGTTGCCGATTATGTTTTTTGAAATATTTGTTGCATTTATACAGGCTCTTGTATTTACACTTCTGACAAGTGCATATATTTCGGGAGCGGTTAAAAAGCATTAAAAATAAGCTAGTAAGATAAAAAAGGAGAAAAAATCATGGATTTAACAGTATTAAAATTTATCGCAATGGGTTTAGCTATTGGTTTAGGTGTAATCGGACCCGGTCTTGGTCTTGGTCTTGCAACTAAAGCAATTATTGAAAGTATTGCACGTCAACCTGAAGCTGAAGGACAAATTTCAAAATATTTCTATATCGGCGCAGGTCTTATCGAAGCATGTGCTATCTATGCTTTACTTGTTGTAATTTTAATAGGTTTCGTATTGAAATAGGATAAAATAACAATGTTAATGCAACTTGACGGAACATTCGTATTTGTAGTTATAAGCTTTTTGATATTTTTGTTTATCATAAAAACCTTGCTTTATCGCCCGATTACAGGGGCAATAGATGAAAGGGAAAAATTTCTTGCAAAAAATTCTCAAATAGAAAAAGAATGCAAGGAAAAATCAATTGCCCTTGTGGAAGATAAAGAAAGAAGAATAAAACAGGCAAGAAACGAAGCGGGAGAACATATTAAAGAAGTTTCAACCGAAGCAAAAGAAAAATGCGCCGTTATTATTAAGAAAACAAAAAAAGAAATCAAAGAAGCAATTGAGGAAAACAGAAAAAATCTTGAAGAATCAAGTCATAATTCAAAGATTGATTTAAAGTCGGAAGTTTCGGGTTTTGTTGCGTTAATTGTTTCTAAAATTCTTAACGAGCAGACAGAAGTTAGTATTGAAGAAGACAGAATTAATAAATACTTGAAAATTTAGGTGAATATGCACGAAATGAGTTTATTTGAAGCAATATTAAGTACCAATATAGTAAATTTCTTAATTGTAATTTACACTCTTGTGCTGATTTACAAAAAAGCGCATCTTGGCGATTTAATTGCAAAAATGGCGGATGATATCAGAATTTCCGTTGAAACAAGTACCGAAAATAAAGAAAAAGCACTAAAAAAATATGAAGAAACAAAGGAACTTGTAAGTGATACCCAGCAGTTGCAAGATGAAATTAAACATCAGGCAAGATTAAGCGCGGAAAATATAAAAAAGAAAACCGAAGAAAAAACCACTCTTCAACAAAAAGAACTTTTGTCGCATCTTGAGAAAATTTTTAAATCTCAAGCTCAAAGATTTAAAAATTTAACACTTGAAGATGTATACGGTGCAAGCGTTAGCCTTGCAAAAGAAGAAGTGCTCAAAAGACTTGATGAAAAAGTTCACAAAAAACTAATTAATTCATCAATCGATGAGCTTGATAAAATTAAAGGAAACTTATCTTGAGTAATACAATTGACATAAAAAATATGAAAGTTGCAAAAAGATATGCAGCTGCATTAATTGAAAGTTCTAACGATTTTCTTGATGAAGTTTTGGAAAATCTTAAACTTGTTGACGAATTGATTTTCCAAAATAATGAACTTAAAACATTCTTTTTGCATCCTGTTGTTTCTCTGAAAGATAAAAAAGATGTTATAGATTCGGTCTTTAAAGGTAAAATAAACGAAATTACATACAATTTTTTAGGAACTCTTTTAGACGAAAACAGATTTATTATTTTCAGAAGCATACTTGAACTCTATAAAAAGCAAACCGAAAAAATCAAAAACATGCAAAGAGTTCAGGTAGTAAGCGCTGTTGGTCTGGATGAGGATGCTAAAAACAGACTGGCGGAAAAATTAGCCGAAAAAATGAAAAAACAGGTTATTCTAAATTATGATATCGATGAAACAATCATAGGCGGACTGGTTGTTAAAATCGAAGATAAAGTCCTAGATTTAAGTCTTAAAAGAAAATTTGAGAATTTAGAAAAAATATAATTACTAAAAAATATAAGAAAGGTAAAAAACCTATGTCATCAACAATAAACAGCTCAGAAATTACGGCAATTATTAAATCCAAAATAGAAAACTATTCGGATAAATTGCAGGTTGAAAATGTCGGTTCGGTTATTGAAATATCCGACGGAATTTCACGTATTTATGGTTTAAGTAATGTTATGTCATCCGAACTTGTTGAGTTTGATGACGGAAAGCACACTCTCGGTATAACGCTCAATCTTGAAGAAGACAATGTTGGTGTTGTTGTACTCGGAGATTATACTGGAATTAAAGAGGGCATGAGTGTTAAATCAACGGGAAAAATCGCATCCGTTCCGGTTGGAGAAAATTTAATCGGAAGAATAATTGACCCTACTGGTATTCCGATAGACGGTAAAGGCGATATTCAAACAGATAAAACACGCCCGATTGAAAGAATTGCCCCCGGTATTATCGAAAGAAAATCAGTGCATGAACCTCTTGCAACGGGTTTAACGGCAATAGATGCCTTAACTCCTATCGGCAGAGGACAGAGAGAACTTATAATCGGCGACCGTCAAACGGGTAAAACCGCTATTGCAATTGATACAATAATTAACCAGAAAGGTAAAGATGTTATTTGTATTTATGTTGCAATCGGTCAAAAAACTTCAACCGTTGCACATCTTGCTAAAACATTAGAAGAAAAAGGTGCAATGGATTATTCAATCATTGTATCGGCAACCGCCGATAACTCGGCACCGCTTCAATATATCGCACCGTTTGCAGGATGCGCCATTGCGGAAGAATTTTTAGAACAAGGCAAACATTGTTTAATTATATATGATGACCTTACAAAACACGCTCAGGCATATCGTGCAATGAGCTTGCTTCTTAAAAGACCGCCGGGACGTGAAGCATACCCCGGAGATGTATTCTATTTACACTCCCGTCTTTTGGAACGTGCTTGTAAATTATCGGACGAAAGAGGCGCAGGCTCTATAACGGCTCTTCCGATTATTGAAACTCAAGCAGGGGACGTTTCTGCATACATCCCGACAAACGTAATTTCTATTACCGATGGTCAAATATTCCTTGAGTCTAACTTATTTAACTCGGGACAACGTCCTGCAATTAACGCAGGTATATCGGTTTCACGTGTAGGCGGTGCGGCTCAAACAAAAGCAATCAAACAGGTAGCAGGTCAATTACGTCTTGATTTGGCTCAATACAGAGAATTGGCAGCATTTGCTCAATTTGCTTCAGACCTTGATCCTGCAACAAAAGCACAATTATTAAAAGGTGAAAAATTAACACATATTTTAATTCAGCCTCAATATAAACCTTTGAGCGTTGCCCGTCAGGTTGCAATATTATTCGTTGCAAACGAAGGATATGTAAATGATGTTGAAAATAAAGACATCCCGATGTTTAAAAAGCAATTCTTTGAATATTTCTCAGCAAATTGCCCCGAACTTGAAGAAAGATTAAATCAGGGTGCAAAACTTGAAGATGCGGATAAAGAAGCTCTTATAAAATTAGTAAAAGACTTTAAGGAAAATATCTTCTCTGAAAGAAGAGAATCCGAAAGAAAATAGTATAAAGGATAGAAAAATGACAGAGCAGATAAAACTCGATGATAAACGTGCGCGTGAATACTTTAAAGAAGATAAAGATTTCAAAAAGAAATTGCTTACTTTTTACGGGTTTTGTCTGTTGTGTATAATTCCGTTTTTGAATTTTATTTTAATTCCGTTTTTTGCAATAAAATTTTTGGGCTATTTTCTGACTAATACGAGAAACAGAGTTTTTAAGCCGAACAGTAATTTACCGAATTGGAATGACAAAGGTCAGCTTGGTATCGGCTTTAAGGCAATGGTAGCAAATTTAATAATAGGAATACCCGTTAACATTTTGTTTTGCGTATTTGTAAGCCCTCTTCTTGCTCCGGGAAATTCATCCATGGCTTTCGGATTTTTAATGGCAGTGATATTATTTCTGGTACCTATGATTTATTTTGCCATTGCTGTTTTAGCCTTTGTTACGGATTTTAAAATAAAATCGTTTTTTAATTTCAAAGCCATAAATTATATTTTAAAAAATGAACTTTTCGTAAGCTATATCAGTAAAATGGCGATTTATTTCATTTTATACTTTTTGGCTCAAATAATTGCAGGAATTACTGTTATAGGTATTATAGCGGTTCCTGCAATAATATTTATATTCTTTGCAATAATTTCAGATATTCAAGCTCAGTTTATAAGACATGCATTTAAAATAGGTCAGAAAAAATAATCTATGAAATTCAATTTAAAACAAGCATTTACCTATTTTTATAATGATTGTACACTTAAAAAAAAGATATTGATATTGTATTTTCTTGCCGTTTTTGCAATATTGGCGGAATCTTTTGGCGCAATAGCAAACAGTATTAATGGTGCCGTACTTGAAAAATTATTAAAACATCCCGAAATTTTTATAACTTCTGTTGCGGTTTTTATAATTACAATAGTTGCAAGCTGTTTTTATTCGGGATATTTTGCAATAAACACAAATATTAGAATTCATAAACCTGAGAGCAAATTGCCCGAATTGAATAATTGGAAAGCTTTCTTTCTGAACGGTTTAAAAATATTTGCTGGCTTTTTTGTCTGGCAGATAATTACGGCATTTCTGGCATTTACAATACTTTTTGTTCTTGTCATATCGGGAATTATGCTGTCTGTTCTATTAAAAATGTGGCTCCAAAATATCCCCGTGCCGGATAAGGAATTTTTTGCAGCCGCTGCGGTTATTATGGCAATATTTGCTATTATTCTGGGTATAACTTTCGGTCTGGTTCAGCTGGGAGCCTACACATCGTTTTTAACAAATTTGGATTTAGATTCATTTTTTGATTTTAAAAAAATAAAAAAAATAATATTTAAGAATTTTAAACCATTTATGAAATATTTTGGTTTTCTGCTGCTTCTTAAAATATTGTATTTAATATTATTTGTAATTTTATGTATAACTATTATAGGAATAATCTTTTTACCTGTTTTACAAGAATATTATTCAATAATTTCTTCTGATATTCAGGCGCAATTTATAAGAAAATTATTTAAAATAGAATAAACCCGTATTTTTGGCGGATTTACAAAAAGAAGTTAAATATACTATATTGTAGGATAGGATATAATAGAGGAAGTCTAATGGCTAGTTTAAGAAATATAAAAGACAGAATAACAAGTATTAAAAATACTCAAAAAATCACACGTGCAATGAAAATGGTTGCGGCAGCAAAAGTAAAAAAAGCTGAAAACGCAGTTAAAACATCCCGCCCGTTTACATTTGAACTGTATAAAATGTTCAGCTGGATATATGAGCATGTTAAAAATGATGAAGTCGAAAAATCAAAAGATTGCAAAGGACTTGAAAATTATTCGGCATTATTTGAAAAAAGAGAAGTTAATACAATAGGTATTGTCGTAGTTTCTTCAAACAAAGGTCTTGCGGGAGCATACTGCGCTAATATTGTAAGATATGCCTTAAATTTAATTAAAAAATATACTTCCGAAGGCAAAAAAGTATATGTATACTTAATTGGTCAAAAGGCACTTCCCTCTATGAAAAGCGCTCAAAATAAATATAATTTTGAAATTAAAAAGACATACGTTAATACGCTTGACGGAATAAATTCAAGCTCCGCTTATGTGGTAGCTTCTAATCTTGCCGATGCGTATATTGCAAAAGAAATCGATAAGATTGAGCTTGTTACAACAAGATATAAAAACATGATGACATATATAACGGAAAGCTGGCCTTTACTTCCTGTTGCAACAAATATACAGGAATTAAAAGAAAACCATAACTCCGAGCTTGATAAAGAGCTTAATATTCAGAACAACGCAACTAAAATTGAGCCGTTAAGCGAATTTATACCTGATATAAAATCGGTTTTATTAAAAATTATTCCGATGTATGTTACAAATATTATTTACCAATCGCTTCTTGAAGCTCAGGCAAGCGAACTTGCAAGCAGAATGACTGCAATGAGTTCGGCTACAAATAATGCCGAAGAAATGATTTCAACGCTTACAATCGAATATAATAAAGCACGTCAGGGTAAAATTACTCAGGAATTAACGGAAATAATTTCAGGCGTAGGCGCAGTTTCTTAAAATTAATCAACATTTATTACATGGCTTTTTTTGCTCATGCCTTGAAAAAATCTTCTTAGTTTGCCTTTCTTTTCGGTTTTCGAAAAATATTCGGCAATATTAAATTTTGTGCTCTTAATACTGCTTTTAGGTGCTGTTTTTAAGATGTTCTTGATTTTTTCCTTATTCTCAACAGTGTTAAATGTAAAAAGCCATCTTGCAAGTTCCGTAATAATATTTGAGTTACTCTTATCATCCGAAGTTATTGTTTCCATTTCTTCCGGAGTAAAAGTATCTTCAAACTTGTGCAGCATATTCATTCTTTCTTTGTAATCAAGGGCATCGTTTCCGAATATTTTTTTCAATACTTTATCTTTCGCAACCATTAAATAAAGTAATTCCTCGCTTTTAATTGACTGAATGGTTTCGGGAGAAAGTTTGCATGCGGTATCAAACATACAACCCGAAACATTAAGCTGTTTTTTAATACGATATTCATATGTATTAAGCCTGCCTGCAATTATGTTTTTTGAACTGCCACGGTATATCCCTTGAACGGGAGGAATTTCTATATGTGAAAGATTTACCGCATCTTCAGCGGGAATACGATCTCTTTTTCCATGTCTCGGTTTATAATCATCATCAACATTCTTATCCAATGCGGCAAGTTCTTCATTTGAAATAGTGCGGGGATGTTCGGATTTTTTTTCAATAAAAAAAGGATTAGTGCTTACAGTTTCCCCAGGTGCTTCAAAATTATCATCTTCAGCCAAAACTTCTTCCGATGCTTCGGGAGCTTCTTCCTGTTCTTCGGGAGCTTCTTCCTGTTCTTGAATTTCTTCTTTCTCTTCCGGAGTTTCTTGAAGCGTATCTTCGGCGGTAATTTCTTCAGGTTCAACTGTGCTTAATTCTTCATTATTTGCAGTCTGCTTGCTTTTTTCCTCTAAAATTATTTCAGATGAGGAAGATATGGGATTTTCCCCATCCTGATTATTAGAAGATGCGCCGTCATTTTTTTTATCGGTCGAAAAAGCGGTAAATGTATCATTTTCAACTTTGTCGTAATTGTTCATTATAAACATAAGAGCATTTTTTAAATTATTTGCTTTATTTTCTTTTGCTTTAAAATTTATGCAGTATTTTCCCGTTAGATTTTGAATATTCATATACCATTCCTTATAATTTTATTTATACAATGTAGCTAAAAGATTTTAGTTGCTAATCAAAAAATGCGGACTTAATATTTTGTAATATGTTTAAACTTTTAAAATATTACTCCTGCGATTAGATGACATAATTTGTTTAAAATGCTAAAATATCTGTAAAATCGGATTTTGGAGAGGATAATGAAAAAAATAACTTATATTATTGCTTTTGCAATCTTATCTTTAAACAGCGTTCTTGCACTTGAAGACGGGATGGCACTTCAAACGCTTCCGAGCGGTCAAAAAGTCGTTGTTAAAGAAGTTAGGGATAATAATATTGTTAAAATTGATACTTGGATTAACACAGGTTCAATAAATGAAGACGATAAGACAAACGGTATAAGCCATTTTCTGGAACATTTATTTTTCAAAGGAACACAAAAATATCCGACAGGAACTTTTGATAAAATTTTAGATTCAAAGGGTGCAAATGTTAATGCTGCAACAAGCAAAGATTTTACGCACTATTATATTGAAATACCGTCTAAAGATTTTGATTTGGCATTGAATTTACACGCAGATATGCTTCTAAATCCCTTAATCCCGAGAAAGGAACTTGAAAGAGAAAGGGATGTCGTAATAGAAGAAATTTCAAAAACCAAAGACAGCCCTACAAGCAGAATGTTTGATAATATATATGTAAGTTTGTATGAACCCTCAAACCATCCTTATAAAAGAACGGTTATAGGGAAAAAAGAAATAATTCAGACGGTTTCAAGAGAAGAAATACTTGACTACTATAAAAGATTTTATACACCGGATGCTTTTACAACAGTTATCGTAGGAGATGTTAATAAAAACGAAGCTATAAAAAAAGTAGCGGAAGCTTTCAAAGAAAATGCCAAAAGAAAACAGGAGAAAGTAAATTATCCTGCCGTAAAACCGCTGAAAAAAAACGTTAAAACCGAAGATACAATGGATATAAACCAAACATACTATATGATGGCATATCTTGCTCCGAAGTTTAAAGTAACAAGCGATAATTATGCACTTGACGTACTTTCAGCAGTATTAAGTTCGGGTAAAAGCTCAATTTTAAAACAGGATTTAAAAGAAAAAAAAGAACTTGTCCTGTCAATTGATTCGGGCAATTATTCCCAAAAAGATTCGGGATTATTCTATATATATGCAACACTTGACCCTAATAAAGAAAAATATATTGAAGAAGAAATACTAAAAGAACTTGATAAAATCAAAAAAGGACAATTTGAAGAAGAAAGAGTTGCAAGAGCAATCAATTTAATAAAAACGAATACATACTATTCAAGAGAATCAATATCCAATATAGCAGATGACATGGGTTATGATTTTACATTTGCGGAAAATGACAGTTATTATGAAAATTATTTAAAAAATATTTCCAAAGTTACAAAAAAAGATATTCAAAATGTCGCAAAGAAATATTTTACTAATTATGCCGTAAGTATTGTTAGACCTAATAACTATAAACCCGTAAATGATATTAAAGAACAGCCTGCAAAAAAAGAAGACAAACTTATTCAAGAACTTGATAAAAAGAAAAAATATGTTCTTTCAAACGGGGCAACATTAACAACAAAAAATAAAGACACAAATTCAATAGTTGCAATAGATATATCAATAAAAGGTTCAAAAGCCGTTGAAAAGAAACCCGCTACTGCACTATTAACATCGCTCGCTCTGACTAAAGGAACGGAAGATTATTCTAATGCAAAATTTAGTGAATTTCTTGATGAAAACGGTATTAAATTAAGTGTTTCAGCTTCAAATGACGTATTTTCAATAATTGCTCAAACCACTGTCGAACATCTTGACGATGCATTTAAGGCGCTTGATGAAATACTTAATAAACCAAGCTTTTTAGATAGTGAAATAGAAAAAGTCAGACAAAGAAAAATAAATGAGCTCGCAACCGTTTCAGACAGTCCTTCAACTTATGTTTTTGATGAATTTAAAAAGCTGGCATTTCCAAATTCAATTTACGGTCAAAATGCTTCTTTTATGATTAATAGCATTAAGAATGTAAGCAGAAATGATATTTTAGAGTATTATTCAAGAATAATAAATCCCGAAAATATGTATATAAGTATCGTTGGAAATGTTGATGATAACTATATTTCAAATAAGCTAAACGAAATAATAAAGAAAAATCCAAAAGGTTCAAAATTTGAATATTCCGATTATAAATATGCTTCTTTCCGTCCCGAAAAGAATATTGAAACAACATTATATAAAAAGGAAGTTGAAGCAAATTGGATGGCTATCGGCTTTAAAACCTGCGGAGTGAACAACAGAAAAGATATAGCCGTTTTAAATGTTATAAATTCAATACTTGGCGAGGGGATGTCCTCAAGATTGTTTTTAAAATTAAGAGAAGAAAAAGGTCTGGCATATACTGTCGGTTCTACCCTAAGCACAAATGTTAAAGACGGAGCATTTATTGCCTATATAGGAACAAACGAAAAAAGTATTCAGGAAGCAAAAAACGGCATTTTGAATGAAATAAACACAATAAAAACAGAAATGGTAACAACAAAAGAATTAAATGATGCCAAAGACAAGATTATGGGAAAATTCCTGCTTTCGCTTGAAACAAACATGGATGAAGCGGATATATTAAACTGGTACAGTGTTCTTGGCAGAAACTTAAATGCTCTTGAAGAATATAAGGAGCTTATAATGAATGTTACACAGGCTGATATAATTGAAGTCGCAAATAAATATTTCTCAAAACCATACATCTATACGGTTGTAAAGAAAAAATAATAAAAATAAAAAAATGGAGTAAAAAATACTCCTTTGTCATGTTTGGTTTATTAATATAACAAATCTATTTATATATTTTATAAAAATATATTATTACACCAATACAAATGTGTCAATTAAAATATTAAACTTACTCACAATCTTGCAAAATATAATAAAATTAACTCTATGCAACGGCATAAATGTTGTTACTATCTGCTATTCTTTTTTGCCGTACATGTCAATCAGTTCTGATATACACCTTTCATATGATTAATTTGAAAAAAAATAAAGATAGAGTATAATATAACTATACATAGATTTACTACGATTAAGGGGAAGAATTGTTTAAAGGGTACGAAAACAAATTTGTACGGGAGAGTTTTGTATGTCAAACAAACGGTATTGTTTCCGATTCAATAGTACAAAGCTGGACACCGCAAGCAATAGAGTGCTATAAACTACATTCTGATTGTGCAAATTGTCCTATAACAAAAGCAAATTACTCTTTCACATGTCAAATGAAATACATTGTTGATATTCTGTTAGAAACACTGGGATTACCGGACGACGAAGAACCTGACAACAATGATTACGTTGCCTAGTAATCCCTTATTTATTTTGTCCTGTTTAAAAACGACTTTAATGCATCCGATTTTGTTTCCGGAGTGTTAAGTTCAAGCATTTCAACATTATCGCATTCCTCATTGGTCGGAATAAAATCGCTTCCGTAAAACTTTTTGATAAACAAAAGTATTACATATAGAAGCATTGCGCAAAATGCTACAAGAAACATTGTTTTAAGAAAAAGCCCTATCAGTTTTTTGCTTTCCTTTTTTGTGTCCGGTATAACGGACTTTTTAACCTTATCGGTATTAATCGGGTCTATATCAATATCTTTTACTTTTGAATTCGGATTATCATATGTTAATTCACTTGTTGTTTCTTCTGTCATAACGGGAATTCCGTTTTGAACAGCATAACAATTGCTTGTTGTATTAAAAAAGAACAATGCAGTTAAAATTAACAAAATTCCATACAGTTTACTGTGAAGTTTTGGCACTTTTTGTTCTCCTTGTCCTTTTTTTAGGTTTTTCTTCCGCATCCTGATTTTCAAGAGCTTCTTTTGATTCGGTTTCTCTTTTTCTTGTTTTTTTGGCTTTTCTGGAAAGTTTTTTAGGCTCTGTTTCTTCCTTAATTTCTTCTTTTACCTTATCTTCAGTTTCTTTTTTAATTTCCTCTTTTTGTTCGGCAATATTTTCCGTATTCGGAATGCTTACATTATCTTCAAGCTCTAAAACAGGTTGTTTTTTGTTTCTGTTTTGTCTTCTGTTTTTATTTCCCGTATTTTTGGTAACTTCAAGAACAGCATCTTTAATTGCCTGTTTGATTTCAAGACTTTCAGTGCTATCCTCAGGCTTGATTTCTTCCGTTTGAGTCTGAACGGGAGTCATATCAACATCTTTAATTAAATCATTGATTACTTCGCTAACTTCGTTTTTAGTCGGTTCAGGTTCTTGGTTTTCCTGTCTTTGCTGGTTATTCTGCTGATTATTTTGATATTTATTTTTATCACGTTTCTGATTTTTGTCAAATTTATGCTTTTGATTTTGAGTTGGCGCATTTTCTTGATTTGAACTGAAGTTTGATGTAAACGGCCCTTTGATTTTATTCATTTTAGCCCTGTTTTCGCCAACTGCATTCGGAGTTGCAAATTTGATTTCATCAATAATGAAGCCTTGTCCTTGACATTTATCGCATTTTTTTGTGAATATTTCAGACAAGCTTTGTCCCTGTCTGTGTCTTGTTAATTCAACAAGACCCAAATCCGAAAGCTGACCGATTTGCGGTTTTGCTTTGTCTTTTTCAAGCATCAATTCAAAATGCTCCAGAAGTGCAAGTTTATCCATTCTCGTTGCCATATCGATGAAGTCGATGATAACCATACCGCCTATATTTCTGAGCTTTAATTGACGGGCAATTTCGTCCGCCGCTTGAATGTTTGTTTTTAATATAGTTTCAGCCTGATTGGATGAACTTGTAAATTTACCGGAGTTAACGTCAACTACGGTTAAAGCTTCTGTTTGCTGTATAAACAGGTATCCGCCGAGAGGTAAATTTACCTTTGTATTTAAAGAATTCATTATTTCTTTATTTATTCCGGTTGCAACAAGCAGAGGTTCGTTTCCTTTGTGCATGGTAACTTTTACCTGCATATTCCAATGCTGTAGTAATTGCGTGGTTCTATGGAGTGCAAATGCTGTATCTACAATTATTTCATCAACATTAGCGTCACATGCTTCTCTTATAATTCTGTATAACAAATCCTGATCTCTGTATAAAAGAGTCGGAGGGTTGGCGCTATCTGCCGCATTTACTATCGAATTCCATTTTTCAAGAAGTATTTCAAGGTCTTCCTGAATTTCCGCATCGGTTTGCCCTTCCGCTTCGGTTCTGACAATTACTCCAACTCCTACAGGTTTAAGCAGGCTTACAATAGATTTCAGTCTTGCTCTTTCTTTTTGAGAAGTAATTTTTTTAGATACATTAACCCCTTTTTCATCGGGTAAAAGTACAAGAAATCTTCCGGGAAGAGATAAGGCTGTTGTAACACGAGGACCTTTATGACCTGTCGGTTCTTTTATAACCTGTACAATAAGTTTTTGATTGGGTTTAACTTTCTCTTTCAAAGTACCCTTGCCGATAATATCATCGGTATGAATGAAGCCCATTTTATCAGGCATACCTACATCAACAAAAGCTGCTTCTATTGAAGGTAAAATGTTATCTACGCGGGACAGATAAACATCTCCCAATAATACATCTCCTTTTGAAACAAAAAATTCGGATACCTTGTTATCTTCAACAAGAGCGCCGATATTATCTTTTTCCGCAATTATAATTTTTTTTGACATACTAAATTTCCTTTAAACTTATATAACTCTGAATTCAGTATCGAAAAATTTCGTCCTCTTAATTTTGAAAATGTCGCTTCTTTCAAACAATGCTTTTAAAAACTCATCTGCTCTTAGTGCGGGAATTACATCATTTTGACCCGCTTTAAGCACAAAAACAAGCAAATTGCCATCCTTTATTTCAAAAGATTTAAGGGAATTTCGATAATTTATTAATTTTTCTATACCTTTTTTAGTCTTCTTCCTGATTAATAATTCATCGGAAGATAAACACTTTTCTATAATATATCTTATTTTTTCAAAATTGTAAATACTGTTTTCAAATTCTTTTATACTTGCCTCATATTCTGCCCATTGTATGTAATTTTCAAGGGATTTGGGTTCTTTCGGGTCTGGTATTTCTATTGAAATTAATTTCAAACCCTCAGGAGAATTTTTTTTAAATTCTTCTTCAAAATTATCCGGCAATTTTTCATAAGTTTGAAAATTAACAAGTTCACAATCGGATTCCAAAAAAATAGGCAGAGCAGGAGAATAAGAAACTTTCGGCATTTTATTAAAACCTTCTGAAAGTACAAGTTTCAATTCCAATCTCCTGAATATTTTTAATATCAAATTTTGCCAATCAAGATGGGAAATAAACCTCAATTCCTGATTTTTTGCAAGCTTTAATCTGTATTTATAAATATTTTGCATAGCAATAAACTGTTAACGATTGTAATTTTTGTTATTCCTCAATGCCAAATCGCATTTGGTAATTATTTTCTCTCTTGCTTCATTATAGTATTTTATATCAATTATGGTTTGCTCAAGCTGGTCTTCTTCTATTTCTCTTTCAATTCGTCCGAAGAGTATTCTCGTTGTAAGCTCATCCTGAAATAATAATGTCATAATAATATGAGTATAACATTTTGCAGGCTGTAAAGCCCGAACTTAAAATTCCTTTACAAAAAAATTAATCAAGATTAGCTTGAATATCCGTATTTAATTGCTCCACTTTTCTGCATCCTGCGGCATCATAAATGGAAACCATATTTTTACCGTTATGCTTAGAATAATAAAGAGCGGTATCAGCGGCATTAATTAATTCTTTTGCTTCCTTGCCGTCGGTTGTATACTGTGCGACACCCATTGAAATCGTAGGAGAAAGATTTTCAGTTTCGCTTACTTTAACGGAAATTTGTGCTACGTTTTTTCTTATTCTTTCTGCTATATTGCAAGCTTCTTCTTTATTTGTTTCGGGAAGAATTACAACAAATTCTTCACCGCCGTAGCGGGCAGGAATATCTATTTTTCTAACCGTTTCCTGAAGAACGGAGGCAAGTCTTTTTAATATGGTATCCCCCGTAAGGTGTCCGTATGTATCATTAATTCTTTTGAAATTATCTATATCCATCATTATCAATGATGTATTTCTGTTATACCTCTGGCATCTTCTTATTTCGTTTTCAAGAAGAGTATAAAAATGCCTGTAAATATAAAGCTTGGTCATACCGTCTTTTGTTGCAAGTTCATATAACTTGGCGTTATCTATCGCAATTGCCGCTTGATTGGCTAACGCCGTAATAAATTCCAAATCTTTTTGATTAAATAATTTATCGTGTTTTTTATTTGTGATATTTATAACGCCTATAACTTCACCTTTTGCAATAAGCGGAACGCAAAGAATTGATTTTGTATCGGCAAGTACTTCTTTTGTTACAAATCTCGGATCGGCAGAACCAAGATTGGTAATAATAGGCTTTCTTTCCATAAATACGGTTCCTGCTATTCCTTCCCCAATTCCTATTTTAGAACACTGAACAACACCGTTGTTTATGGCATCTTCGAGTTTTTTATCCTGAAGTCCGGATACAATTCTGACTTGCAGAGCATTTATTGAATAATCATACAGCATTAAAGAGCCTTTTTCTGCATCCAGAGTAATTAATGCTTTTTGAATAATAACCTGCAATAAGCGTTTAAGGTCATCAATAAAATTAACTGCCTGCGAAATATTGTATAAAATTGATATATTATGCAAAGATTTTTGTAAAACCGCAATTTCCGCTTCTTTTTTAACCTTTTTGCGTAATTTTGCAATTATCGGTTCCATATAGTTAAAAATGCTGTTTAATTTATCTTCTGTTTCAATATTTATCGGATTTTTATCGGATTCTTTAATAAAACAAAAGCAAATCGGAGTAATATTATCAAAAAATACTCTTACATGGCTCGGATTGAGTGATAAGATATTATTCTGCTCAAGAAAGCTTCTAAAGATTTGAGCACCTTTTTCATCACGCATTCTGATAAGCTGTGCCTGATTAACCGCATCCCAGAATAATGAATTGGAGTCCTCAAATTCAAAAACTTCGTTGCTTCTTGTTTTTTCATTAGTGCAAACGCATTTATAATATTGTTCTTCCAGAATATAAAATGTTATATTTTCGGATTTTATAATATCATTTATAAAATTGCTCAATTTTGGAAGCAGTTCAAATACATCATCTGTTTGATTAGCAATTGTACTAACTTTAAACATCATGTTAAGATATTTTATGTTATTTTCCAAAATATTATTTTGTTCTTCAGGCATAATAAAAAATTCTAAACATCATCTTATATATTAATTATAATTGCTTAATTTATAAAAATCACATAATATAATTTTAAATACAACGTTTGGAGGAAAAATTGAGCGAAATATGTAAAAA
>CADBOJ010000089.1 GCA_902796305.1 uncultured bacterium
GCCGATGTGGCGAAATTGGTAGACGCACCAGACTCAAAATCTGGCGTGGTTCACCCCACGTGCCGGTTCGACTCCGGCCATCGGCAATTTAACATGGAGACTGCAATACGCAGTCTTTTTTTGTGCCGGAGTCGAACCTTCCGGTTCTCACCTCTCGAAAAACTTGCGATTCAACGCAACTTTTTCTCGGCAGAGTGGCCATCGGCAATTTAATTTAAAAAACTATACATATATTTTTAACTATATAAAGCATACAACAAAGGCAATCTAAATAGCTATTGGATATACTTGCATCAATTACAAAGTAACATCGATACAGAAATTAATTTCAACAGGGGTTTGTATTTCTATATCATATGTACTAACAAGCAAACAATATTAAAACTAAACAATGACTTATTCGGGAATTTAGTATATAATTTTAGTCATGGATAATGTTAGGGAATCAGGTTTGTTTTCGTTTGTTAAGAAAAGTTTTTCTAAACTCACTCAACTTTGGAAACATTTACACACCGGCTTAACAGCTTTTTCGGTAGTTGAATTAATGATAACCCTTGTAACATTATCTGTTCTTGTTGCGGCATTCAGCCCCGTAATTACAAAAAAACTCTCTTCGACCGATGTATCAACAGGCGGAACAGGCGGAGTAACAAAAAATTGCAGTGCAAAATTTACAGCCGACTGTTCTTTATGTACACAGGATAAATGTACGATATGCAAAAAAGACAGCAAAGCTCCTAATGACGGAGAATATCTTGATACACAACAATGCAAATATGTAAGCTGCGGCAGAGCAAATTGTATTACATGTACAAGAACAGCTTGTACACAGTGCAGTTCCAATTATTTCGTATCGAACGGTAATTGTTCAAATTCAGGATGCGGCAATACAACAAACACCTGCGACGGTACATATAAATGTAATAAAAATTGTGCGACTTGCTACGGACCGGGAGAAACAGGGTGTAAAACCTGTAAAGCAGGATTTTACTTAAAAGGCAAAGATTGCATAAGCTGTAAATATAGTTCTTCCAATACAGAGGGGGTTAACGATCATTGCGTTGAATGTACAAATAAAACAAATTGTACGGTATGCGATGCGGGTTATTTCCCGTCCGGAAACAAATGTACACCGACAGGATGTGCTGCAAATCAGTATAATAACGGTTCTGTGTGCGTAAATTGTTCAACACTGGACGGTAATTGTCTTGCTTGTATTAATAAAAACACATGTATGACTTGCAATAACGGATTTTATGTCAGCGGAAAAACTTGCCAAAACTGCAGGGTTAAATTACATGAAAAATGTAATAATTGTAAAGATGCCAGTACTTGTACAAAATGTGATGCCGGATGGTATGAAACAGGGGCTACATGTTCCCGTATACCCTGTCCGTCAGGACAGTACAACAATAATGCAGGCTGTGTAAATTGTACTGCAAATTGCGCAGAATGCGCAACTCCGACAGGTTGGTGCACAACATGTAACCCCGGATATTATGTAAATTCAAGCCATACTTGCAGTGCATGTACAACTTTAACCGGATGTCATACCTGTACAAGTGACGGAAAATGTACGGGATGCAATTACGGATGGTATTCTGACGGAACAAATTGTGTAAATTGCAATCAGGTTAATGCTAATTGCCTGGGATGCACAAGTTCAACAAATTGTACAAACTGCAAAGCAGGGTACTATCAAAGCGGAAGCAGTTGCGTATTTACATTGTGCCCCGGAAGAAAATACAACAACGGTTCCGGATGCGTAAATTGTCCCGATTCCCACTGTTCTTCTTGTAACAATAGTACAGGAGCATGTTTAACCTGCGACACAGGCTGGTATGTAAGCGGTACCGGATGTAAAACATGCACAAACATACACGCTGCTTGCAATACCTGTACAAGTACCGGAAATTGTACCGCATGCAATTCAGGATGGTATTCGAACGGATCGACTTGTGTAGCTTGTAACACGCTTGACACAAATTGTTTAACTTGTCTTAGCGACAGTAAATGTTCAACCTGCAATGGTGATGATTTGTATCCCAGTGGTAAAACTTGTGCCACTCTTGGTTGCGAAGCAGGATATTATAAAAACGGTAATAACTGCACAAGTTGCAAGAACCTTGATCCAAATTGCACCTCCTGCACGGGTCCCAACGCATGTAGCGGTTGTGCTGCCGGATATCATCCATCAGGCAGAGCATGTGTGCGTAATTAAAAAAATATGCTATAATATATATAGCCTTGCGTGAATTTGCAATTTTGTTCCTACATTTAATCTAACAGGGAGAGATTTGCTCAGCAAGACAGCCTGTTTTTATAACAATCGTTATAAGGAATTTGGTGTTTGAAGTATACCTACCTCTTGATAATGTTTAAAGGAAACGGATGCACCCTGGCGCTCACCCACCTGCTTCAATCGGCAGGAAACAAAATTGTTCACGTAACGGCTAAAAAACCGGCATCAAGCCGGTTTTTTTAAATTATATTTTAATTATCTTTTCTTATAAAAAAATAAGCTTTCGGATGCGAACAAACAGGACATATATCAGGTGCAGATTTACCGACTTGTACATATCCGCAGTTAGAACATTCCCATTTTTTTACTTCCGCTTTTTTAAAAATTTCATCATTTTGTAATTCTTTCAGAAGTTTTTGGTATCTTAATTCATGTTCCCGTTCAATATTTGCAACTTCTTCAAATAATTTTGCGATTTTATCAAATCCTTCTTCCCGAGCAATTCGAGAAAATTCGGGATACATTAAAGTATGTTCATAGTTTTCGCCTGCGATACAGTCTTTAAGGTTTTCTTCGGTTGACGGTATATTTCCGCCCGCTAATAATTTAAACCAAATTTTAGCATGTTCTTTTTCGTTATTTGCAATTTCTTCAAATATTTTTGACAACTGCACATAGCCGTCTTTTTTAGCTTTGGATGCATAGTATGTGTACTTATTTCTTGCAACGGATTCACCTTTTAGAGCTTCCTGCAGGTTTTTTTCGGTTTTTGAACCCTTAAGTTCCATTATTTTCTCCTTTATTTTATAGCATCTATGCAATCAGAACATATACCCTGTTCGTTTAATTGTCTGTATTTCCAACAGCGTGCGCATTTTTCACCGCTTGCTTTCATAACTTTGACATTGTAGCCATCCTGAGAATATTCGTTTAATATATCAGAACCGCTATTAGAGTTATAAACATGAGAAACGATATATAAATCGCCCAGAAGACTTGAATATTTGTTCAATAATTCTTCTTTTTCTTTATCATCCGAACTAATTATAATATCTACTTCAAGAGAAGAACCGACTATTTTTTCTTCTCCAGAGCGGAGAGGTTCGATTGCACGGGCTACGATTTCTCTTGTTTTTAAAAGCTGTGTAAATTCTTCATCAAGCTTATCATTTTTCCATTCGGGTTTTACTTCCGCCCAATCCGTTAAAAGAGCGGATTCAACATCCTTATGATTTGGAAGCATATTTTGCCACATATCTTCTGCCTGATGAGGCATAACAGGAACTAAAATTCTGATTAATGTATGAAGTGTTTCATACAATACAGTCTGGCAAGCACGCCTTGAAAGTGACTTTTTACCTTTCGTGTAGAGTCTGTCTTTAACTATATCAAGATAGAATGAACTTAAATCCGTACTTGCAAAATTTTGTAAGTATTGGAAATATTTATAAAATTCATAATTTTCAAATGCTTTATTAACATTCTCGATTAATGTTGCAAGTTTCGATAAGGCGAATTTATCTATATCTTCAAGGTCTGCATATTTAACATAATCCGCTTTCGGGTCAAAATCATAAATGTTTCCCATTAAAAACCTTGCGGTATTTCTTGTTTTTTTGAATATTTCAGACAGCTGGCCGATTATATTATTTCCGATTTTAATATCGTTTCTGTAATCAACCGATGCTGCCCAGAGGCGAAGAATATCCGCTCCGTAGTTCTTAATAATATCATCGGGACGAATGTAGTTGCCTAAAGATTTGGACATTTTTCTTCCGTCTTCACCAAATACAAATCCATGGGTCAGTACTTGTTTATAGGGCGCTCTGCCTTTTGTTGCAACCGAGGTTAAAAGACTTGATTGGAACCAACCCCTATGCTGGTCTGAACCCTCTAAATACATATCAACAGGAGTATGACCCAGTTCATTACATCTTTTTTCAACAACGCTTGACCAGCTGACACCGGAATCAAACCAAACGTCCATAATGTCTTTTTCTTTTATAAAATGAACACTTCCGCATTTGGGACATTTATATCCGACGGGAAGAAGTTCTGAAGCTTCACGATTTACCCATGCGTCTGAGCTTTCTTTTTCAAAAATTTGAGCAACATGTTCTATTGTTTCATCATTAACAATGGTTTCTCCGCAATCTTTGCAATAGAATATGGGAATAGGTACACCCCATGCACGTTGTCTTGAAATACACCATTCTGAACGATTTTCAACCATGTTTGAAATTCTTTTTTCGCCTGAAGCAGGGAACCATTTAACTTCTTTTATGCTTTCAAGTGTTTTGTCTTTAAACATTGAAACTTTTACAAACCATTGGGGGGTAGAACGATACATTACGGGATGTTTGCATCTCCAACAATGAGGATAAGAGTGCGTTATTGTTTGTTGTTTAACGAGTGCACCGATTTCTTTTAATTTTTCTATTACCATAGCATCCCCTTTGAAATAAGGAATACCTTTTAAATCGGGGACTTCGTCCGTCCAGCATCCTTTAGAGTCAAACGGAGAAAATGTTTCAAGTCCGTATTTTTGACCTGCTTCCCAGTCTTCAATACCATGTCCCGGAGCTGTATGAACCGCACCCGTTCCGGCATCAAGCGTAACGTGATCCCCTAAAATTAAAAGCGATTTTTTATTGTATAGGGGGTGATATGCTTCCAATCTTTCAAAATCCGCACCTTTTAAAGTTGCAAGGGGTTTTGCATCTTCCCATTCAACATCTTTTTTAAAGTTATCAAATAAATCGGATGCTACAAAATAATTTTCACCTTTGTACTCAAATATTGTGTAATCAAATCTTGCATTTAAACAGATTGCAACATTAGAGGGGATTGTCCAAGGAGTTGTTGTCCAGATTATTGAATATAATTTATTATTTGATGCAATTCCCGCTTTTTTATATACAGTTTGCGCATCCGTCATTTCAAATCTTACATAAATAGATTCGGAATTAATATCCGCATATTCAACTTCAGCTTCCGCCAGAGCTGTTTCACAATCAGCACACCAATATACAGGTTTTAAGCCTTTTTCAATATAGCCTTTTTTATACATTTCTCCAAATACTCTGACCTGATTTGCTTCATATTCGGGAGCAATTGTCAAATAAGGGTTTTCCCAATTACCGAGTACACCGAGGCGTTTAAAAGCAGCTTCTTGACCTTTTAAACTTTTTTGAGCATATTCTCTGCATTTTTCTCTTAATTCACCCTCTGTAATAGAATGTCTGCCTCCTTTAATATTTTTAACAACGGCATTTTCAATAGGAAGCCCGTGAGCATCATATCCCGGAACATAGGGTGTGTAGTAGCCAAGCTGGGATTTATATTTTAAAATAATATCTTTTAAAATTTTATTCAGTGCCGTTCCAACATGAATTTTATCGGAACTTAAGTACGGGGGTCCGTCATGGAGGATGAAGTTTTTCTTACCTTTGTTTTTATCAAGAATTTTATTATAAATCTTATTTTCTTCCCAGAATTTTTGAATTTCAAGTTCTTTTACTATTGCATTAGCTTTCATCGGAAGCGAAGTATTCGGAAGATTAAGAGTATCTTTTAAATTTAATTCTTTTGTGTCCATTTTAAACCCTCATTTAAGTGTATATGTTAGAAATTATACAATAAAAGCACAAAAGATAAAATTTTATTTAAAGCGGTACAAATTTTTAGGCGAATAAATATTCAAGTATGCCCAGTAAGTTGAAAGAATTTTTTTAATGTAGTTTTTTGTTTCCATATAGGGAATATTTTCAACATAAGTATCCATATCATCGGTATTAATATTTGCATTATTAAGCCACTTGTTAATATTGCCGGGTCCGGCATTATATGAAAGAATGGCAAGACTTTCATCCCCTTTAAAATATTCAACCAGATACTCAAAATATTTTAAACCCATTTTTATATTTTCTTCTTTATCAAGCAATTTATCAGCCGGTACCGTTGCTTTTTCAATAAAGTTTGCGGTCGGAGGCATTATTTGAGCAAGTCCCAACGCTCCCGCAGAACTTTTTGCATTCTTATTAAAGTGACTCTCTTCTCTTACTAAACTTAAAAATAAATAAGGGCTCTGTTTATATTTTTGTGCGTATTTGTTTATTAAATCTTCAAATAAAACAGGATACATTAATTTGAGTTCAAAATCCGAAAAACTTATTTGTGTCTTCTCGCTTTCGTCTTCTTCGCTTTCTTCATCTTTAACTGTATTATTTACTATATTTTTTACTAGAGTTATTGATTTCGGGTAATTTTCTTTTTTGTTTTCAATCCATGATTTAATAAAATCGTCATTTATTTTAAATTCTTCAATTGTTTCATAATCGTCAAGATTTGCAAGTCGTAATAAGATTTTGTCTTTGAATATAAATTTGTTAACCGAGTTAATGTTATAGCTTATTATTTGTTTTTTAACTATCATTTTGTTTGCTTTTGACATTTTTAACTGTTTTGCCGATAAAAACGCATAGTAGCTTAAAGGATAGTCCTTAATTACTCCGTAAAATATTTCTCTTGCCTCTTTTGTTCTTTTTTCCTTAAGAAGCGCTCTTCCATACCAGTATGCTACACGGGGGGCGTCTTTTTCATTTGAGTAATTTTGCATATGCATAACCGCATAGCTTTCGCAAACTTTATAACGTTTCATCGAATAGTTATACCAGAATATTTCCCATAAAGAGTTGGAAGCCCATATTGAATCTTTATGATTATTAACAATATGTTCATACAGCTTGATATTTCTCGGCGATGATGAATTTTCGGCAAGCAGGTACATTACGGTCGGCAGTATATATTTATTTTTGCTTATTGAATATAAGTCCTGAAGGATTTGAATTTTATCGGCTTTTGTTATTGCAATAAGCCTTGTTAAAGCGGATTTTACTTCAAGTTCTTCTGCTATACTGCCGTCAAGTCTTAAACCATCAATTATTGTATTTTTTTCCTGCTCAAAATCACCTATACCCCTGTAGCATTTTGAAATGTTATACCAGTTTTTTTTGAAATCGGTATTTTTATAATGTGCAAGAGCATTCTTGTAATCCGAATTAACAAGATAAGCATAGGCAATTATTTCGGATTGTTCGGGACTGTGAAAAAGATTTGCCTTTTGTATTGCTTCAAGCGAATTTAGTGCATATTTTCCGTCAGGGGAAGCTTTTAAGTATTTGAGATAAAAATCCTTTGCATGAAGAACATTTTTTTCTTCGGCTATTTTTCCCGCTCTGTATGAGCTTGCAATTCCATAATCACTTTTCGGGTATAACTCTGCTATTTGTTTAAATTTTTTATATGATAAATTTTTGGAGTCTTTATTTATCTCCATTGCAAGAAGAGCTTCGTTATAAAGAAGATATGGTCTTATTGCATCATTTTTTGTGAATTTAATTAATGTGTTTAATTTTAAAACGGCAGTTTTTTTATCCGAAAGTTTTTTTGCACATTGAAATTCTTTAATTAACGAGAGCGTATATAAAGAATTAACAGGTTTGATTTGCTTGAAATTATAAAATGCATCGGAATACTTTTCTTCATTATATAATTCCATACCCTGTTTATAATATCTTTCAGCTTCAATATCGCTCCTTATTTTGTAAAAGCCCGCCAAAAGCGCAATTATCGTAAAAAAGAGCAAAACAAGCAACAGTTTTAATTTTCCGCTATTCATTAATTTAATTATAAGTTACATTTTTCATTTGTAAATTTATTAAGATTTTAATAACTAATAAATTACCCGAATTGTAATACAGTTCGGGTAATTTATCGATTCTTGAAATTTATCTAAAATGTAAAGTATGATTATACGTTACTATTTATACATCCCTTATGAAACAGTTATTGTTTAATCCTTGTTTTTTTCAAGTATAAAATTTTTATTTCTTGAATAAAGCCATACGATACCGAGCAGGGAGACATAAAATAATAATTCAAAACCCTCTTCAAATATAAAGTTATTATTTGTCAGTTTTTCAGCTATTGCACCCATAAACATGGCAAAACATACAAATAATATATTCCAGAAAGGAAATTTTATATTTTTAACAATTCTCCATAAATCAATATAGATTTTCTTTTTTAAAAATAAAAATGCAATAACAGCCATCCATGTTCCGTATAATCCGTGAACAACTTTACCGAGCCATGGCCATGGTAAATCTTTCCAAGAATAATACTGATGATATGTATTTGGTATAGGGAAAAAGAGAGTTCTTCCGCAATTTACTTCTCTTATGATTATTAAAGAAAGCGCAAGCGCCGCAAAATTAAAAAACTTCTTGTTTACTTTTGAAGTCAAACAAAAATATAAAATTATAAAAAGTACTGTCATTTGGATATTTTCCAGTAATCCGTTTTCAAAACCATATTTTTGAGGAAGATATTTAAGCATCGGAGCTATCGATAACATAACGGCAAGAGCAATATAACTTACCCCGTAAAATCTAAAGTCAATGTGTTTTTTTATAAAATCAATTATGTGACCAAGCATAAAAATTTCTCCTCTATACGGTCTTTCGTAATAAAACAACAATATCACAAAAAAAACTTTTTAACATTTATTTACAAAACAGCAATTTAATATATAAAAAATACTTTACTTATATATAACTTATATTTTAAAAGTATAGACATGAGAATTTTTTAAGACACCGAAGTCAAAAGAAAGAGAGGAAAAATGACATTTGATGTTAATGCGGCAGTAGAATTATATACAAATTTTGCGCAATATAATGCGGTAAGTTCAGGACGTGAGTATGCTTTATCTCAGGAAGAAGAAAAAGCGGAAAGCGTATTTAGCCAGATTGATGACCTTTTATCGCAAGACGGTATTTCGGATGAAAAAAAAGAAAAGCTTGGCGAATTGCGAAAACAGCAGGAAGAAGTTTTAGAACAAAGTTATTCTGTTTATAATAATGCAATGGAAAAACTTGGGGATTTCAATTTTATGAACGGGAAAGACCCGAAAAATGATGATGATTATTTTGACCAATTGCAAAGTTTAGTTTTTGGACAAATGCTAACCGGTGATACTGACGGAAATTTTGCATTCAGTCTTGACGAATGGACAAATCAGGGTGCAAACGAATTAAAAGGACATATACCCGATGAAGCAATACAAGGATTAATTGATAACGGAGATGTTAAAGAAGAATTTAATGTTCTTGACTATGACGGAAACGGCGAAATAGGATATGAAGAATTAATGACTTTATATTGGCTTGCTGATATGCTCGGAGAAGACGGCGAATATGAAAACGGTAAGTTTAATTCCGGTGACTATGCTGAAGCCTATCTTGCTTATGCCGATGCTAAGAACGGAGATGCGGATGCAAAAGCACTTGTTGAAGATTTAATCGGATGCTTCATATAAAAACCAAATTAATAATTATTTACAAAACAGCAATTTAGTATATAAAAAATACTTTATTAGTATATCACGAGATACAAGTTTATTGAGAGGATATGACATGGCTTTTGACGTTGGTACGGTTGCATGGAACAATGCTTCACTTGAATTAAACGATAAATTTACGGAATATGTTAATACTTATATTGAGAACGGGAATCTTAGAAAAGCAACCTATTCTGAAGACGATATAAAAAATCATAGAGAAAATATTGAACATATTGAAAAAACCCAGTCTTTATTTGAAAGTATATTCCACTTAAATGATAAGACATTAATGCGTGAGCAAGCAGGGGTTGATATCGGTCTGTATTTTATAGATGCATACTCGTTTGATGATTTAATGCAGGGTAAAGACCCGAAAGACGAAGTCAGCTACTTTAATCAGGTTGCAAAATTAGCAAACGGTCAGATACTTGATGTTGATAAAAATAATAACGGTTACATAGATGGTGATGAAAATTATAACGAAGCAATAGACTACAATCTTGACGGAAAAAATGATGTGGCAGAGCTTGCGCTTCGCATTAAATATGCCGATGTATACGGAATTGACTTGGAGCAAAACGGTAAATTCACATATAACGACTATTTATATGCAGAAAATTGCATTTCAACCGCAAAAAATGTGGATGAAAATTCATCTGATGAAGACAAAGAAACCAGAAACAAAGTTGAATCAATGCTAATCGAATTATATTTACAATTATCAAACTAAGAAAATATGATTTAACTATACTTCTTCCCAAATTGAAATAAACTCATTATATTTTGAAGATTGAAGCATAAGTTCTTTTTGGCTTGAATTTGAATGAAATTTTTTAATTATTTCCGTCATAAAATCGGAAAGCAGTTTTTTGTCTTCTTCCGTATATTCTTCTTCGGGGATTAACCTGAATTTTGATTTTCTGTCTATCAAAATTTCATGTTCATCATCGGCGAACATATTTGAAACTTCGCTATCCGCATATCTTTGGAATTTATAAACATCATGACCGTTTTTAATTTTTATTATTGAATACTTATTTTTGATTGATGGTATTGAGTTTGCTCTTATATCTAGTACACTCTCGGGCAAAAACGTGGCAGAGTAATATTGCTGGCTTTCATTCGGATTAAAATATCCGTTTCTGTATATCATTCCTTCATATTTTCCGAATTTTTCATCAAGTCTTTTAAGGGAGTAATCAAGTGTATTTATAATATTTATCATTCTTTGGTTATTAAAATGATATTTTGTGTGTTCCGATTCTCTTCCGGTAAGCCATCTGTTTATTTGGTCGGATATGTCAAATTTTCCGCAATACGGCACTATTCCTTTTAATTCCTCGTCAATATCTTCATAACCCGTATAGTTAATAAGATTATTGCAAGCTTTTTTTGTTTCGGCATCATAATAAAAGAACGGTCCTTTGTATTCCGATATTTCATCAAGCATAAGCATATATTCATTGAAAGTGATAGGTTCTAATGATTTGAGTCTGTTTGAAATAACATCTTTTTTAATAACGGAAATCGGTTTTATTGACGAAATTTTATCACTCTTTATTTGATGATTGGCAGAATTTAGCGCAACAGGTTTTTCAACCGCTAAAGTCGATTTAAAAGTAATGGTTTTCGGGGTGTTTGTGTAGTTATAGCTGGTGGCATTTATTTTCATAACTTAATTTTTCCTATGTATTAAATTTTTTATATCTCTTCCCAGATTGAGATATATTTTAATCTGTCATCGTATTCTTCGACGGCAAATTTTATATCTTGTTGTGTCACTTCTTCTTCATCCGTTACTGCAATTGCTAAAAATTTTTCTCTTAATTTTAAATCTTCTTCCGTATATTCTTCTTCGGGGATTAACCTGAATTTTGATTTTCTGTCTATTAATACTTCTTTTTCAATATCTGCACATATCTTAGAATATTTATTATTTGCATATTTTTGAAAATCATAAATACTGTGTCCGTTTTTAAGTTTTATTATTGAATAAGGATGTTTTTTTGAAGGAACGGCATCTATTGCAAATTTAAGAGCACCATACGCCGAAGTGGAAGAAGAATAGTACTGTTTATCGGTTAAGGGATTAAAAAAGCCATATCTGTATACAATTCCCCAATATTTTCCGAATTTTTCATCAAGTCTTTTAAGGGAATAATCAAGCGCATTTACTATATTTGATATTTTTTCATCTTCTACATCCGCTATTCCTTTGTGAAATCTTCCTGTAAGCCAGCAGTTTATTTCATTATGTATATCCTTATCCCCGCAATAAGGAACAAGTCCCATAAATTCCAAAGGTGTATCTTTATATTCTCCTATGTAAACGTATGGCGGATTTTTTGTATAATCATCACTTGAGATTTTATTTATTAAGTTTGTATATTCGTCTTTGTTCAAAGGCTTTAAAAGCTTGTATCTTTCACTTACAAGCCTTGTTCTTGAAACGGGATCGGGAATTGTGCAATTTTTTGCAAAAGAATAATCTTGCGGATTTTCTTTGATATTAATTTTATAAGATTTTTCTTCGTTATTTTTTTTACCCGTGATATAAAATATATTCCGGTAACTGTTATTGGTTTCGATTTTCATAGTTGTAAAAAACGGGTGAATTATAAAAATTGCTATAAAATAGTTAAAAAACAGGTAATTATGATGCTCATAATTACCTGAAATTAGCTTTTTTAATATATTTTTTAGTCAATTGTTACGAAAATATTTCCGTAAACCGCTTCACCTGTTTCATATTTTTGTTTGAAATTTTCCATTGCTTTTCTGGATTCATCGGAACCATATACAACACCCGTATATAAATCGGTATTCTTTTTAAAGTCTTTAAGCAGAAATTCAGGCATGCCGTAGTATTTATTTTCGCTGCTTGTACCATGGGCTGCGGTTTCTGCTGCTACATCTTTAATTACTTTTAAATACATTTCGGCAGTACCTATATCTTCCCAAACAGCTGATTTTCCGCCTTTTGCCTCAAGAGGAACAGTGTATACTTTTAAAGGATTACCTTTGGCATCCAGTATTTGACCGTTGTTTGCCATTTCAACAATTTTTGGCATTACGTTTTTACCCAAGCCTGTTTCTTTGGGGTTAACAACACCTTGAATCATGAGTATCTTTGCCATTTCTTTTGACATAAAGTAAAGACCGGGATTTGCAAGAAACCTGTCTTTCTCTCCTGGAACTTGGGCAGTCTGTACTTTATTGTACATATCCATTGCTTTATCAAAATCGCCGGCTTGAGCAAAGTCACTCGGTTTTGGAATATTGCTTGTATAAGGTGATTTTTCTATAAATTCTCTTATTTGAGCATTTCCGTTTTCATCCTTTTCAATACCTAAAAGTCCAAGAGCGCGGGCTCTTGTAGAATCAACGGGATAGTAAGGAATTACAAGACCTGCATTGGGTAATGTTTTTAGGGCATGATAAACCCTTGAAATATCGGCATTTGTAAAAATATCACCATTTAATATGATTGTATCTTTGTCGTTTCTTATGATGTCGCGAAGCAGTCCTTCGGCAACAGCACCTCCGTCGTCCGTGTATTTTTTAACATTATATACATTTTCACCCGTTATTTGATGAGCTTGACTCAAGTAGCTAATGCTGTCTTTTTCACCTTGTCCCAATACGCCTGCCGAGGCTGCAAGATTAAGAGTTGTTGCCATAATACGATAGTTATCGTTTGTAGGTAGTTTTGCAGAGGGCTTATTTTCTTTGTCGCGTGTTATATTCTTAAATCTTTCCCCGAATCCACCCATAAGCAGGACAATATTCGGATCGTATTCAGTCATTTCGTCTGCATAATCACCTTTGATTGTTTGAGCGGGTAAATCGGAGTTGTACCATTTGTCAAATGCATATTTAGTTCTTGGTTCTTTGTTTAAAACAGAAGTATAAATATGTCCTGTGAATGAAAAATTAGGTGCAATATTGTGTCTTACCTTTTCGGGGATTGGTTCATAATCGCCCGGCATTATAAGTTCAAAATTTTTGCCTTGAATTCTGCTTCCTGCAAACATTTTAATTTTTTTGCCGTCAAGAGAATCGTCTTTAATTGTTATTTCAGGCATGTATTTTCCCTGTTTGTAAATGATAGTTGGCAGAGGTTGGGATCTGTCAAATTTGCCCATGAATAATGTATCATTAAAGTCGTTTGTAATTTTGTATACATCTTTTCCGTTTTCCTGATATTTTTCAAGATTTATACCGGCTGCATTTAATTTAGTTTTTCCTTCGGGCATTTGATTTCTTGAAATATGAACAGGTTCATTTATATCTAAAATATTAGGTATGCGAATTTCTTCTTGCAGAATAAAAGATTTTTCAAGTTCAGTAAGCGGTTTTTCACCGCCTTTGAAATTGATTTTTTGTGCTTTAATTGAATTTGCAAAATCAACTCCGCCTGATAATTTTGTAATATTTTTAAAGTCATTCATTTTCACGGATTGCGCCTTATTTTTTTTGGACGGCGATAATCCATGCATGTCTGATGCACTAATTTTGGAAATCATAAGATTGCCCTTTCAACATATAACTAACAACACTTATATAAAACTACAAAATATTTTTTTTTGCAATTTGTAACAAAATTTAGCAAAAAATTTTATTTATCAGTGTTATTAAAAAATAACAAGGAATGAAAAATGAATATAACATTATTTAACATACCGTTTTTCGGTAAAAGCAAACAAATACTTGCCGTTAATAGCAAAAACGAAGTAAAAGAATATAAAACTCAAAAAGAAGCTGCAAAAGATTTGGATGTACAACAGTCAAACATCAGTGCTGTAATTAACGGGAAATGTCATACCATTAAAGGATATGCGTTTGTTAGAGCGGATGAATCATTAGATGCAATCGGCAGGCAAAAATTAATTGATGATGCAAGACAAAGGGCAAATGAAAGTTCTTTTTATGCAATCGATACCGAAGGAAACAGTAAAAAATACAAGAAATACAGCAGCCAAAGGATAGCAGCAAAAGATTTAGGCATTCATCATAAAGATATCTGCCTTGCTCTTGCTTCAAAAAGACGAACGGTAGGTAAATATCTGTTTATTCCCGCAAAAGATATTGAAATAACAAATGAAAACGATAACAGCGTGGTTGTTGATGAAGAAAAATTAGCAAAAATCATAGATAAAATTAAATCAAAAGATAGAAAAACCATGTATATTATAAGTCCTGACGGAACTTATAAAAAATATTACAGTCAAACCGAAACAGCTAATGCTCTCGGCATATTCAGACAAAATGTATGTGCTGCACTGTCGGGAGGCAGAAATATATTTTCAAATCATATGATTGTAAGTGCGGATGAAATCGAAACAAGAGATGATGACGGAAATTTAATTGTTGATGAGAAGAAAGTAAAAGAGCTTATTCTGAAAAAAGAAAGAAGCATTAAATCCAAACCGATATATGTTATAAATTCGGACGGTTCTTATAAAAAATATGCTAATCAAAAAGAAGCCTGTACTGATACCGGCTATACACAGAGCAAAATTAATTCAATACTGAATAAAAAACGAAAAAACATCGACGGTAAAACTTTTGCCTATTCTTATGAATTGGAATCCTTAAATGAAAACGGTGATTTGGTTTTAAATCAAAAAATAATAGATGAATTAAGAAAGACTGCAAATTCTTCGTCAATTTATGCGATAAATTCAAACGGCGAATATAAAAAATTTATAAAAAGAAAAGATGCCGTTAGAGAATTGGGCATTAAAGAATATCAGATATTTATATCTTTAAATGAAAATAAACCTGTAAATAATGTGCTTTTTGTACATGCTAATGACTTAGAATCATCTGACGAGCTTGGAAAAATATTTATAGATAGAACAACGCTTTTAGATTGCTTAAAAATTGCAAATAAAGAATCCGTATATGCTGTTAATATATCTGACGGAGCATATAAAAAATATAATTCCGTTGCATCGGCTTCAGAAGAATTAAAAATCAAAGAAGATAACATTCATCATGTTTTAAAAGGAAGAACCAATAAAACTCAAGGCTATAAATTTATTTATGCTAATCTTGTGGATTACATTGATGAAACAGGACACCTTGTACCCGATACGGATTTGATGTATCAAATGTTAAACATAAATTAGTTCTATATCAAGCTCAAAAACAATCTAACTGTTTTTGCCGATAAATTTGCATTATCTTCTTCGGTAAAGGTCAGCTTTTTAGAGGCTTCATCATCCGCTAAATCCGAAATTGCCCTTATTGTTACAAACGGAATATTGTTTAAATATGCACATTGAGCAATTGCCCCGCTTTCCATTTCAACCGCCGAGGCGTCAAAAAGTTCAACGAGTTCCTGTTTCTTTTTATTATCGCTTATAAAAACATCCCCTGATGCAATAGTGCCAGCATGATATCTCAAACCGGGCATAGTGCTTTTGAGCGCACTTTGAAATTTTTTAACCAAATTTTCATCGGGATAAAAATATGTCGGTTTATCGGGTTTAATACCGTTACACATATACCCTCTTGCATATCCGAGTGCGGTTGCATCAAAGTCATGCTGTACAAGCCTTGTGGCGATAACAACATCCCCTATCTGCATTCCTTTTTTTAATCCTCCTGCAACACCTGTATTTATAATAAAATCAGGGTTAAACTTATCAATTAAAATTTGTGTACATATTGCTCCTGCTGCTTTTCCGACACCGCTTTTTGCAACAATAATATTGTTATCGTATGCTCTGCCTTTAAAAAACGTAAACTTTCCATAATTTATTTCTTCAATGTCCGACAGGATGTCTTTTAATTTATTTATTTCGCAATCCATTGCACCTATTGTACATATTGTTTTATTTTTCATATATCATCTTCTCTTCCGTCCAGTTTTTTAACACTTCACTCATATCTTCGGCAATTTCTTTTGCACCCGATAAATCATGTTCCAAATAATTTCCGCATTCTTCTTTTTTTGAACCGGGAATTTCACCCTCAAATTTTTTAACAAATTCAAAACAATCTTTCATAATTTGCAGTGCTTCTTTATGACTGATTTTATCTCTGACGAGAAAATAAAAACCCGTCCTGCAGCCCATCGGTCCTATATAAATAACATCTTTTGAAAATTCGGTATTTCTGGCATAAGTTGCAAAAAGATGTTCAAATGTATGCATTGCAGGATTTTTTAAATAATCGTTTTCTTTATTATTCGGCAATTTCATCCTGATATCGTATGTGACAATATCATCATCTATTCTTGAAATATACATTCCTTTTTTCAGTTTATCGTGGTTAACCTGAAAACTTGCTATTTTTTTCATTCACTTTGCCTTTCAAAATATTTATTAGAAACTATAACATACCTGCATTGATTATCAAAGTTTCCGCTGTTTATTTTTTCGGGGACATAACCCGAATAACCGTTTGTTGTGTAAACATTATTTTTAAGAGCAAGCCATATAACATCAAGTAATATAAAATCAGATATATCGGTAAAGTTTTCTTTATCTTGAATTTGATATGTAACGATTTTGCAAGATTTACCAATATAAAGAGAATTTAATCTTTGAATATGTTCTTCTTTTGACCAATCAAAGTGGTGTCTTACGGGTATTTGTTCAATTATGATTAAAGCAATTGTGAGAAATAACAAAAACTTATTTTTTATATTTTGCACAAATTTAGCAATAAAAACAGAATAAAACAGCAAAAACAGCAGTATTATTCTTGATATTGCTCTTATAACGCTTGCGCCCGGAAAAAGATTATATAATAAATATCTTGACGGCAGAAAACCGAAAATCAAAATTACGGAAATAATAAAAATTAAAAAATATTTTCTTTTTTCTTTATAAAGGAACATTCCCCATATCAAAAAAAGTGTCGTAATATAACCTATACCCATATGCTGTTCGCAATCATCACCGACAGGACTTCTAAAAAGAAGAATATCAATCAAGCTTTCGGAATCCAAAAAATTTTTAATTTTCAAGTTATCAAAATCAAAAAATTCAAATTGGGCTCCTACCGTAAGATAGTGGTAGCACATAGGGAATACTGCTACAAGGAAAAAAATCGAATAAGTTATTATTTCTTTTTTATAGAACTTAATAAAATCAACTATTTTTAATCTTTTCTCTTTGAAAAAAGAGAAAACAACAAGAAATATTACCGAGGCAAATATCAAAAACCATCCGAGATAAAAGCTTGAATAGAATTGTAGTGCAAGAAGCAATGCTCCAAAAAGAAACAGTATATTATTCTTTAATTTTGTATTTTCTTTTTTTAAAGAAAAAAAGCATATTAAAGAAAAAACCGAAAAAAATTGAAGATATAGCTGTAAATGGTAAATTTGCGAATATCTTGGCAGAGAAAAAGCAAAAATAAATGCCCCGATTGATGACGACAGGGAATTAAACTTTAAAATATTTTTAAGCAGTAAATACATTGAAAGATAATTTAAAAAACAAACAATAATAAGCCATACCTGAAGAGAAGTTTGCGGACTAAAGAAAAATCTAACCGGAACATAAATTATCATTCCCCCTAAAAGTATATCGGAAAACGCCAGAGTATTTTTTAAAGGATAGAACATCGGCATATCCCAGAAGCCCTGATGAAGCGGATTACCTTTTATAAATTGATAACTGTGTTCTAAAACGTAATTTATAAATCTTGCATCTCCTAAATCCCCCGGCATTAAGCCCTGATTAATAATAACGGGATAGAAAAATATCAGCAGTCCAATAAGCAAAAAAGAAACAATACATATTATTTTTTTTATATTTACCAAATTCATTATTCTTTTCCGTATTTGATACTATCCCGAATACTTGCAGATTTTAGTATTTAATATAATTTTATCAAAAAATTAGATTTACATGGTTTAACTTAATATACACAAAAGGACATAAAATATGAAAATTAATTTGTTATCAAAATTTTATCAAAATAAATGTTTAAAAATAAATAAAAATGAAAGGAAATTAAATAATATTCCGGTTTCATATAAGGAACTTCCCCGTGTGACGGCATATTATCTTCCTTTTTGTGCGGGAAAAAGTTTAGACCTTAAACAAACGGTTGAACAACTGCAAAAATTTAACAATGCCTTTCCTCCCGATATAGAAAATTTGGCGCTTCAAACAATAAATAGCGGAAATGCAGACAATAAAAAACTTGTCGATATACATAAAATTAAATATTCTGCTTTGCGTGAATGCGATTCTCTCGATGAAATAAAAACTTTATATCCTGAATTCAGCGATGTTAAAACGATTGACGAACTTGAAACAAAACCTGTTAAAGGAACTTTAATTGACAGGTTTCAAAAAGGAGAAATAAAAGCATCTGACGGCTCATTATTATTAAATCCCGAAAGAGATTTATCAATGCAGTTAATTCAAATGTATTGGGGGGATTGTTTATCCACCAGAGATATAGCAAAAGAATGCGGACATGACTTTAATTCAACCATGGAGAAACTCGGAATACCGAGAGTAAAATCTATATACGGACAATATTTAAAACTTTCCGACGAAGAATCTCATAACGCTATTATTGAAGCAGGAAGAAGAAACAGGTCAATCTCTGAAAAAAGATTAAAAAGAAAAGGTGTACCGCTGACTGATGAACACAAAAGAAAAATATCCGAAGCTTTAAAAAAGTATCATTTACTTCACAAAACTATTGAATTATATACAACAGTTGAAGATGAAGAATATTTTAACGAAAATCCCTATCAGGGTGAAATATTTACCGAAGTTTTAAAAAGAGCATGGAGCTACCATGAATCCAAGTCCGTAAAAAAAGCTCTGTCAAAATTTATGAAAAGACCCGAAAAAGAAATTGATGAAAAGACTATAACCAATTCCAACAATGCAGGTAAATTAAAAGAATTTTGGAGTAAAAACGGCTGGGCGAAAGAAAAATGGTCGGCGGTTATGAAAAAATCATGGAAAAAACAAAAAATGCTTGAAAAAATGGGCGTAATTTATGAACCCAAATGTTATCTTCCGAGCGCAGGAAAAGATTTACTTTTAAAACTTGCGGAAGCTATGAAATACTCCGATTCAGAATTTTCGGATTACAGTGCTGATGATATAGCAAAAATGTTATATATTACGGTACCCGATGATAATGAAGAGTCTTTAAAAGGAAAACCCTATACATCAAAAGTTTTAAGAAAGTTTTTTTCGGATTTGGACATCAGAACAAATTATATTAACAGGTATTTAACTATGCTTCATGCTTTTAAATCAATATTGGAAAATGAAATTGCTCAGCTAAATTCCTTTAATTTTTCCAAAACAAGCTATAAAAATCAGCTTGAAAAATCATTAAGAGAAGTATCGGATGCTATAAATACAAATAAATTTAATGAGTATGCACAGAAAAAAGATTCCGAAAGTCTTGTTACGGTATTTGATATTTACTGTAAGGTTGCAAGTTTGTGCTTTGATTGCAAATCGGAAGAACTTATTACATTGTTCCGTATGGTTTATAATGAAACACTCGATAAGAAATTGCAGACAGGTATGGTTAATAAAATAGCAAATGAAATTTCGGAAAAATATCATAAATATTGCATGCAATCAATTTATAAGAAAGATGACAAATACCCCTGCTAATATTTCTTTAATACTGCCATTATGATAGAATAGTAGAAACAGAGGAGTTATTGTTATGCAGATTGATTTATCCAAAAATGAAAAGTTTAAAAACCAGACAATTAATCTGACTAAAGATACGAACGAAAGCATTGTATTTACAGGTGATATAGAAAATCAGATTGAATATTACGAAAAAGGCAACAATATTGAAATAAAAACATACGGATTGCTTTCGATAAGATATGTAAAGGCGGTTTGCAAGGGTAGAAATGACGGTTATTCCGTAACATATTACGTTTATAACCCCGAAACAAAAAAATATACAAAAGCAGGTTCACAAATAAGGCATGACGGCTGGTTTGACGGAACATATTATTGCAAAGTTTGGGCAAATGCAAAGGGTATGGAAGTACAAAGGAGTTATGAATTACTTAATACTTGTATAGAACGTTCTGAGACTGATTTTAACAATAGAACGGCAGCCTATTTTAATGATAACGGCAAAACTATATATAACGATAAGCAATATATGGATTGGCAAAATCCTCTGGGTACAATAACACTTAAAAATGCGGGCAAAAACGGCATAGCAAATGTTGCAAAAATTTCGTATCAAACCAATCATAACGGAAACATAGGAAATTTACTGACGGCAAATCATCAAATAGGCGAAGGAGCAGGTTTTGTAAGCAAAGTAAATAAATCGGGAACGTATTTGAACGAAACAATATCTGGCGGAAATAATAATGATATCTTAAAAGGTGTCGGCGGAACAAATACAATTATAGGAAATGACGGAGATGATAAATTGTATTCGGGAAAAGGTGCGGATACGTTTTATTTTCAAACCGGAAATGCCGATTCAAACACAGGAGATATTATATATAGTGCGGATAATTTGGACACTATCGAGTTTCATTCTTTAAATAACAGCGGAAAACAAAATTTCAATATGTCCGAAATCGAAATGTATAAAGAAAAAAATAACCTCATAATAATTGCTCCGTCTAAAGATTCCGACGGCGATAGCACAAGAGAGAAAGTTATCGTAAATAATTTTTATAAAACCAAAGATGAAAACAAGATTAAAAATCTTAAAATAACAGGTACAAATGCAAAAACCGGAACGATAGATAAAGACGGAAACCTAAAATACGATTCTTCAACCACACAGGTAAAAGAACTCGTTTCGGGTAAAGGTACTTTAAAGGGAAGCGATGCCGATAATACTTTTTCTCCGACAGGAAAATCCACAATGATAACAGGAGGCGGTAACGATACAATTTATCTTTCGGATTTGACTGACACAATTAACGTAACCGGTTCGGGTACAAAAACCATTAAATATGAAACATATTCGGGCGATTCTCAGATAATAAATATCAAAGATAAAACGGCAATCGTTAATTTTACCTTTGATGACTCGATTAATCCCGCACCGGTTTATTTCAGAAGACAAAACGATTTAATACTCGAATGGAAGCATAAAACAAGAAACTGGTACTATACGGCTTATGTTAAAAATTACTATACGGATAGTGTAGATAAATCAAAAATTAAAATAAACGGAACGGTTGTTTCTATTACAAATCTTTCTTTGATTGGAACTAACGGCAAAGATACGTTTGAACTTGATAAAACAACAAACTATACTGTATATCCCACCAAAGGAAATGACAAGGTTGTAATTAACGGCGGTACCGGCACAAAAAATCTCAAATTTATGCTGTTTTGCGGAAATAACACGATTGAATTTGCCGGTGAAAAGCAGACAGGAGAAGTTCATATTGAAGTAATGGCTTCCGAATATTATGATTATAACTTCGTAAAAGATGGAAATAATTTACTGTTGAGATTAGGGTTCATAAATTATAAGGGAGTATTTGTTACAAAAAATACTCAAACCTTTAAAGATTTCTTCACAAGTCCTTATGCGCCCGATGAAACAAATACATATTTTGTTGAAGCTTATGACGACGGGGATGAACCTACAAGCACAATGCTTAGGACGTATCTTAATAACAAAGGTCTTGCCGTTAACGGAATATATAATAGAAAAGAAAGAAGAACGGAATTTACGGGAACCGACCACAATGAAATTTTCAGCGGAAATAAAAACCCTAAATACATAACAACAGGGGGCGGAAACGACAAAATTTACCTCGGAAAAGGAAATGATAATGTTATTATCAACGGAAGCGGTACAAAAACCGTATACATAAATAAAAACGAGGGAACAGATACCATCGATATGCAAAATGTTTCCGCAACCGTAAATTTTGTATTCGGAAGCGGATACAGATACAGCTATTCCGATGAAGGCGGAAACAGAATACTAAATCGAATTTACGATAACGGTAAGAAATTTATAACCGAACAAACGATAATTAAAAATTATAATGACGGTAAGTTACAAATTAACGGAGTTGTTAAAAATAACGCTAATACACCTGTTGTTGTTGAAAAAGATTTTAAGGCGGAAAATAACTATGAAGTAAAATCAGGCAAAAATGAACTTGTGTTACTCGGACAAAAAGCAGATACGGTTGTTTCAAACGGCAATAATGCGGAAATATTTGCAGGTGCGGGCAACGATACAATTACAATTAACAACGGCACTTCGTACATTAATTCAGGAAAGGGAGATGACGAAATAATAATCAACAGTACATCCGACACAAGTTTTTATTTTGCAGCAGGGGATGGCAATGATACCATAAGTTTTAGCAAACTTCCGACTAATCCCGCTAATACATATTTTGATATTGATTTTAAAGGATTATTCGGCAATACCTATATCCCTATGGCAAACGCTCTCAAATCAGGCAAAATGAAATTTACTAAAAAAGGAAACGATTTAATCTTTACAAAGCTTGCAACAAGAGCAAAGACCGAAACAATTACAATTAAAGACTATTTTAAGGCAGGAAACGAAAACCTTAAAAATATGACAATTCATTCTGCAGATTTACAAAGTTTTGGTTTTGAGAATGAAACCATTCAGGGAACAATTAATTATAAATACGGATTAGCCGGATACATATTCGGAACATCATATATTTTCGGGCTAAATATAGAAAGCGAAATGAACGGTTATAATACCGCAATTTATACGGGTGTAGCAGATTACAATAATGTTTATACCTATAACGGCAAAGGTAAAGCCGAAATGAGAAGTGTTGCGAATGCAGGCATTGATACTTATCAGGTAAAATTGGGTGCTAAATCCGAACTTACAATTAAAGACCCGGATGGGAATAAAGATGCACTTATTTTAAATAATTCCAAAGGTTCGTTAAGTTTATTTTTCAATGTTACAAAGGACAGAAAAATAGTTCATGACGAACTTTATATTTTTAATAAAGGTTCTTTAAATTACGGAAATATGGCAGCTTTTTACGGTGGAAGAAACTCAACGGGATATATTGAAATAGACGAGTTTTTTGAATCCGGTACAAGCTATGATTCTTACACAATGAAAAAGGGCTCGGGCTACATAGAAGATGTTATACTTGCAAAAGACAGATATGCTTATAACAATAAAGATGTGGCTATGACACATTGGATTAATGCCGTAGGAGAAGCAGTTGCAGGATGGCTCGATAATCATACTGAATACGCGTCAACCGAAGCCGTCTTAAATTCAAACAACAAAAAAGATATAACATCATTATTAAAAGTATACCAGGGAAATACAGCAAGTAAGTTTGTTTAATATATAAATAAAAGGAAGCTCAAAGCTTCCTTTTATAAAATTTATATTAAAGAATATAATCTTTAGTTTAAACTATTCTGCTTTAGAAAATTTGTCTGCTACACTCTTAGCTGCATCTTTTGCTGTGTTTACTGCTTTTTGAGCAGCGTTTTTAGTTGCATCTAAAGCTTTTTCGCCTGCATCTTTTGCAGTATTTAATGCTTTTTGCACATATTCTTTTGCCGGTTGTTTATATTTTTCAACCATACTCACTGCTTTATTTCCGAATGCTTTATAGCCTTCTAAAATCGTTTGGAATACATTTAATTTTTTTGCGCCTTCAACATTATTTGTAACATTTTCTAATGCCTTTACAAAAGCATCCGTTTTTCTGCCTTTAACTAAGGCTGCTGCCGTAAGACCCGCCGCTACAATACCTGTGCCAATTGCAACTTTTTTTGCCGTTGACATCGATCTGTTTTGAACTTTGCCTGCTTCCATTATCGACACCTTTCTTTCTATATTTTATGCAATATTAATCTTGTCTTATACCTATACAACACACCTGAAAAAAATAATTGCCATAACAAAAAAGCTATTTTAACAATTATTTACATTTATATAATATTAAAAACACAACATTTTTTCAAGTTTAAATAAGGTAAATGTGTATAACATTGCAAAAACTTATTCCCTTAAAATCAAAGGTATTGTTTTTAACCAAAATGGCAAAGAGGCTGTAAAGTTTCACTTTAGATGATTATTTGTTTCACCTGAAATGATTATCCGTAGGAATTTTTATATTTTATGTTATATCAAAACCTATAAAATAATTTTTTGGATTTAAAGGGTCTATCAATAAGTCTGCTTCAGTTCTTCTTACGTCAATATCAAATTTTGTTCCGCTTTTTAATTTTAATCCTTGATATTCAAGTTCTATTATATAACCTTGTCTATCATTCATAGTTACACTTGAAGGCAAAATCCTGCAAGGAATATTTTTAATTAATTGACCATGCTGTTTAAGTTTTTTATACTGATTTTTTCCTAAAATAGTACACACAAGCACGTATAATCCAATAATAAACAGTGGGATTGAAATTATAAAAAATATACCGACAAAAATACAATTTTGTACAAAATCATATTCACTTATACAATAATCAGGATTTTGTGATTTATAATAGATTTTATTATTATCAATATTTGGTTTTGAGTTTGAGCTTGTACCTGTTGAACAAGAATATTCTTTGCCATTAACATTATAGAAAAATACAGGAGAATACATCATTTTACCTTCTGATGATCTGTGGGAATTTATCTCAACTCTTGTTGCTATTGTATATGCATCGGAAGTCATCTTTGCTTTTATTGTCGGATATCCTATTGTAAATACTGCAATTAAAAATACACTCGATACAAATAAAAATATGCCGCTAAATATATATGGAAAATTTGATGGTGTTATTTTTAAATTTTGCATAATTATATCCTCTATTCTATTCCTTCTTCTTTCAAAATTTCTTCATAAGCATTCTTTGGTTTTTCTTCAATTTTCGGCTTATCAAATGCTATAACAGGAAGTAATACTAAAGGCAAAAATCCCAAACCAAAACATATTAATTTTGAATCGGTATATTTTTTTGCCAATTTATACATTAGGATAAAGTAATATAAGAAATTAAAGAACGGAATTAAGAAGAATAACATCTTCCAACCGTTTTTATCGGCAATTTTACATATAAAATAGAAATTTACAAAAGGCACTAATGCTAAAATTGGGTTAATATTATTGTTTTTAAATATTAAAATAATATATACTAATGATAATAATGTAGCTAATATTCCGGTAATCATCATTGGTGCTGATAAAATATTTATATCAAAACCTATATCATATCCAAGTTCCTTAATGATATTATTCGCCTTATCCTTAACTTTATTATTTACAACAAATTGTGCAACAGTATCTTCAACCTGAATTACTACAAAATAACCGCTTGAAGTAGAATATGATTTATATTGATAATGATTATTTGAAAATTCTAGATTATCGTTAAACGTAGTATTGCCGGCTTGTTTGTTTGCATAATAAATTCGATTACTGTAATCATCAAAAAGCCATCTTGCTGATTTTAAATTATGACATTTTGCAAAACTTGCTATGTTATTTGCATTTATTGCTCTTAATATGACTTGTTTAGAGTTTTCATCTAAATATGCTGATTCGTCTCTTGTTTCTATGCCATTTGAATTTAATATTGAAGTAAATTTTTCGGGCGTAATCGGTGTTTTTTTAACTGAGCCAATAAAACAAAATGGTAATATAAACAGTAATGTAATAATTATTCCAAGGCACACACAAATTTTCTTTTTCATTTTTGCCTCATTTGTTTAAATATACAAGCTGATTATAACATGTGCTAGACAATATTAAAAGATTTCGTTTTTAATCTCCTACCTTTTATAAAAATTTCCGACCTAAAAATTCTTATTCGCCAACCTATAAAAAATCATTTCAGGTGAAACAAACAAAAAATCCCGCAAACCGGCATTGGGACAGAATTAGGAACATATTAGACAAAATTGGAAGATTTTGGGACTTTCAGGACTTCTCAAACGAATATAAATATGTTGCTTCCTACGGCTAAAACCTTTATGGACAGGCGATACAACCCTCAAAAATCATATTAACCGTACAAATCAACTGAGGTGAAAAATAACATCTGAGGTGAAAAAATACATACACTGTCCTGAAAAAGTACAACAGTTGCTCCGAGACGCACTTCGAAATAATTTTTAATAAACAAAAAATATGCCGCGTCTCGGAATCGAACCAAGGACACAGGGATTTTCAGTCCCTTGCTCTACCAACTGAGCTAACGCGGCATATTTATTTAATTGTCTGACCGAGCAAGTTGCTCTACGTTTTTATTTTGTTCCGCTTCGCTTCACAATAAAAACTAACGGTAACATATTAACTAAATCTTAGAACGCTTTAAAGGCAAAAGCCTCATACGCATTCTGTTTCTATATAATATCAAATCAAGCAAAATAGTCAAGAAATACTTATTCAAGATTTAATTTTCAAGCAATATTTTAACGGCTTGTCCGTCCCTGTGCATTTCTATTGCCTTTTTTGCATATTTCATATCCATGTGTTTTGTAATCAATTTTGCAACATCAATTTTATGAGATGCAATTAAATCAAGTGCTTCTCTAAAGTATTTCGGCGTATGATGAAAAGAGCTTATAATCTTTACTTCGTCATAATGCAATCTCCTTGTATCGAGGTTGATTGAACTTCCCGAAGCACATCCGCCAAAAAAGTGTACATATCCGCCTTTTCTTACAAGAGAAAACATTTTTTCCCACATTTCAGGCAGTCCTACACATTCTATTGCAACATCCAGCCCCCTCTTTTCATTTGTATTATTAATTATAATCTCCTCGGGGTTAGTTGATTTATTGATATCTATGACTAAATCGGCTTCCGCAAAATCGTGCGCCAGTTTTAATTTAATAGGATTTCTTCCGATAGCAATAACTTTTGCGCCTTTTAATTTAGCAAGTTTGCAAAACATTAATCCGATAGGTCCTAAACCCATAACTCCTACAACATCATTCGGTTTAATCGGCGTTTTTGCAATCCCGTGGACGACATTTGAAAGCGGTTCGGTAAATGCCGCTTCGGCGAATGTAAGTTCATCGGGAATTATAAGAGTATTTTTTTCGACAATTCTTTTTGGAATAGCTATATACTGAGCATAAGCGCCGTTTAAGAGTTCTAAATTTTCACAAAGTTCATACTCGCCTCGTTTACAATGAAAACATTCTCCACAGGGAGCGGAATTTGCGCAAACTACCCTGTCGCCTATGTTAAATTGAGTAACAGAGTCATCTTTTGCGCTTATTATTCCCGAAAATTCATGCCCGAAACCGCTCGGAGTCTTTTTAATAAGAACAGGATGTCCTCTTTTAAAAGTTTTTACATCCGTTCCGCAGGTAAGAGCGGCTTTAATTTGTACAAGTATTTCACCCTCATTTAATTTCGGAATCGGAACTTCTTCATATCTTATATCATTTGGAGCCCAGAAGCGAATAGCTTTCATATCACACCTCAATATATGCTTTAAAAATTTTATTATTTAAACTATCATCGACCGCTTGTGCTAAATTGTCAAGTTTATAATGCGTGCTTAAATTATGAACCTTTACAATTTTTTTATTTAACAACTCGCTTGAAAGTTTAATATCTTCGGGCGACGGAGAATAACTTGCAATAACCGACAATTCTCTGTAATATATTTCATTATTTAAAAAGCCTTTTAAATCATCTTCAACGGAAGAAAATACTATTATTTTACCTCCGTTTATAACGTATTTAAGCGCAGTATCTATTGCCTTAGAACTGCCTGCGGTTAAAAATACCGTATCATATTTCTTATTCTCGTCAAAATTAAACCCGTGCTCAAGCGCAAGTTTTGTTCTTTTATCGGATATATCAAACCCGAAAGCCTGAACATTAAATGCTTTTAACCCTTTAAGCATTAATAATCCGATTGAACCCAAACCTATAACAAGAGAGTTGAATTTTGAATTATCTTGATTATAGTCAAATCCTGCTCTTCTTATTGCCCTTAAACAGCAGGAAAGCGGTTCTAAAAATGCTTTTTCATCATTCTTCAGCTCATCGTTCATTTTATAAACGGTATATTTTAAATGATTTTCATTAACTCTTATGTATTCGCTGAATCCTGCAGGATATATATTTGATTTTTTAAATGTTTGACACATCGAATATGAACCGTTTTTACAATATTCGCAGTCAAAGCAGGGGTAATGATGCCCGAGAGCCACTATATCGCCTTTTTTGAAAGAAGAATTTACGTTAATTTCTTCAATAATTCCGACTACTTCGTGTCCCAAAACTATCTTATTTTCGGTTTCGGGTGTTGCATGTTTTATTTTAACCAAATCCGAACCGCATAATCCCGAACCCAAAACTTTTATGATTGCACCTTTAATATCTAAAACAGGTTTTTCGGTATTTATTATTTGAATTTTACCGTTTATTAATTTTGCACTTTTCATAACTTTTAAATTATACTATAAACTGTAATTAAATTATGCTTGAAGAAGAAATCAAAAAAAATATAAATAAATGTTCAAGATGTGCTTTATGCGTACAAAATTGTCCCGTATACAAAATCAAAAAAGATGAAAATAATACTTCACGGGGACTTATTTGCAAGCTGTCGGGTTTTGAAAGCGGAAACCTTACAAAAAAAGAAATAAGCAAAGATTTAAAAATTTGCTTAAACTGTTCAAAATGTAAATCATCCTGCCCCTCTAAAGTTGATACAACTTTGATTTTCGGATATAAAAATGCCGAGTTCAGCCCGTCAAAAATAAGCCAGAGAATTTTATTGATTTTGAAATTACTGCCGATTAAAATTTTATATTTTCTAAATTTTTTCAAAAAATCCATTACACAAAAAACCAAAAATTCCGATATAGCATATTTTAAAGGATGTGTTGCGCAGGCACAGCATAAAACCACCTATCTTGATAACTTATTTTCAACAGAGGACTTTTCCTGCTGTGGAATGCCTTATCTTACGGGAGGGGATTTAAAAAACTACAATAAATCAAAGAAAAAAAATATTGAAATTATAAAAAAATACAAACAAATTGTTTTTGATTGCGCCAGCTGTAAAAGTGCAGTTGAGGACTACGACGAATTAAGCATGGAAGAAAAAAACAAACTTATATTTTTTACGGATTTTTTAAATCAAAAGTATAAACTCAAAAATAATTCAAAATACAAAGACAAAACCGTTGTTTTTCATAAACCCTGCCATATGAATAATTCCGATTTTATAAAAATTGAAAATTTCTTAAAAAATATAAAAGGAATAAACTACAAAAGACTTGAAGATATAGATTCATGCTGTGGATTTGGCGGAAGCTATTTTATTTATCATCCTGTTGTATCTTCTATTATTGCATCCAAAAAAGCATCAACCGTTAAATCTTCAAAGGCGGATTTAATCTTAACTTCCTGTCCATCCTGCGTTATCGGGTTAAGGTATAATCAGATAATATCTTTTAATTTTAAAAAGACATTGGAATTAAGGGATTTTATTGAAAATGAAATCGAAGTTATTTATTCATAAATTCCAATGTTTCACCTGCTGAAAGAGAAATAATCTATACATCCAATGATGCCATTATTTCATCGCTTGCTTCAAAGTTAGAATAAACATTTTGAACATCATCATGTTCATCCAATTTTTCAAGCAACAATACAACTTTCTTTGCGGTTGCAGGATCCGTTATTTCATTAGAATTAGACGGGATTCTTGTTAAATCAGAGCTTTTTAATTTATAACCCAATTTTTCAAGCCCTTCAGCCGTAGCTTGAAGATTATCTGTTGTGGTTTTGATTTTATAATCATCTTCTTCTTCATCTTCCCAAACATCAAGAGGGTCAAATTCCATACAATCTTCAAACAGTTTATCAAAATCAAATTGTTTAACTTCTTCTTTGGAGCGTTTATTTTGTTCCTCGGGTTTAGCTATTGAAATCAATCCGCATGGTTCAAATATCCAGCCTACACAGCCGTTTTCTCCCAAATTACCGCCGAACTTTGTAAAGTAACTTCTTATATCTCCCGCTGTTCTGTTGCGGTTATCCGTAGCGGCTTCAATAAATACCGCAACACCGCCTGCACCGTAGCCCTCATAAGTTATTTCTTCAAAGTTGTCGCCTCCTAAATTTCCGGCACCTTTATCAATGGCACGTTTGATTGTATCATTGGGAAGTCCGCCTGCCTTAGCCTTTTCAACCGCAGTTCTCAAACGAAAATTACCGCTTAAATCGCCTCCGCCGATTTTCGCCGCTATAATTATCTCTCTTGAAAATTTAGCAAAGTTAACTCCTCTTGCTGCATCGGCTTTAGCTTTTTTATGTTTAATATTTGCCCATTTAGAATGCCCTGACATAATTTAATCCTTATTAAAATCCTTTATTTCATTAAAGCATGGGGGAAGTTAATAAGCAAGGATTTTAGTCAATACAATTACGATGCAAAATTACGGTCGGAATAAAAAATTGCGTGTTATAATTTAATAGTATGAATGATTTTATTGATATTTTTAACGCTAATCAGCACAATTTAAATAATGTAACCCTTAAAATTCCAAAGAACGAACTTACTGTTTTTACGGGAGTTTCGGGCTCGGGAAAAAGCTCTCTTGCATTTGACACTATTTTTGCCGAGGGTCAAAGAAGATATGTAGAAAGCCTTTCAACATACGCAAGGCAATTTTTAGGACAAATGGATAAACCTGATGTAGAACGTATTGAGGGACTATCTCCCGCTGTATCAATTGACCAGAAATCCACTTCAAATAATCCCCGTTCGACCGTCGGAACAATAACCGAAATATATGACTATTTAAGGCTTTTATATGCAAGGGCAGGTACTCCGCATTGTCCTGTCTGCAAAAGAGAAATTACCCCGCAGACAATTGATGAAATAGTTGATAAAATTTTATCTTTTAAAGAGGGAACAAAAATTCAAATCCTTGCTCCCGTTGTAAGAGAGAAAAAGGGAGAATACAAACAAACCCTAAGCGCATTGATGCAGGAAGGGTTTGTAAGGGTAAGAGTTGACGGTAAAATTTACAACCTTGAAGAAGATGATATTGAGTTATCAAGAACTCAAAAACATACAATTGAAGTTATTGTAGATAGAATTATCGTAAAAGAATCGGCAAAAGCGAGAATATTTGATTCCGCTCAAACAGCTCTAAACAGGGCTTCGGGACTTATGATAGTTAACTTAATCGAAAACAATGAAGATGTTATATATTCGGAAAAACTTGCTTGTCCCAACTGTAATATAAGTTTTGAAGAACTGACGCCAAGATTAATGAGCTTCAACAACCCTCTTGGAGCATGTCCCGTCTGCCACGGCATAGGGTCGCATTTTGAAATATCACCCGAGCTTGTCGTTCCTGATGGTAACAAATCCTTAAAAGACGGAGCAATATACCCATGGGCAAAAACATCAAACCCTTATTACAGCGATATACTTGAATCTGTTTGCGAGCATTATAAAATTGATTTTACCGCACCCTTTAAATCTCTTACCCCTGCTCAAAAAGGAATAATTTTATACGGAAACGGGGACGAAAAGATAAAATTAAGATATGCCGACTTTGGCACAAAGACATACAGAACACATGTTATGTCTTATACGGGCGTCATTCCTTATTTGATGAAAAAATACGAATCCGATTCGGATTTAATCAGAGCGGAAATAGAAAAATATATGATATCAAACCCTTGCAAGGCGTGTAACGGCGGAAGATTAAATAAATTTGCTCTTGCCGTTACCGTTGGTGATAAAAATATTTTTGAATTTTGCTCTATGCCGATTTTAAAAGAATATGAATATATTAAAGATTTATATTTATCACTGGATGAGTTTAAGCTGAAAATTGCAAAACAAATATTGGATGAAATCAGACTAAGGCTAAAGTTTTTAATAGATGTAGGCTTAGGATACCTGACATTAGCAAGAAGTGCAGGAACTCTATCCGGAGGAGAAGCGCAGAGAATTCGCCTTGCAACTCAAATCGGAAGCGGATTATCGGGTGTTTTATATGTACTTGACGAACCGTCAATAGGACTTCATCAAAGAGATAATGATATGCTTATAAATACTTTGATGAAATTAAGAAATCTCGGAAATACGCTTATTGTTGTAGAACATGATGAAGACACAATGAAAGCTGCGGATTATATTGTAGACATTGGTCCTTATGCAGGTATAAAAGGCGGAAATATTGTCGCAACAGGAACAATCGATGATATCAAAAATGCATCAAACTCCCTGACGGGACAATACTTATCAGGAAAAAGGAAGATTGAAGTTCCCAAAGAAAGAAGAAGCGGTAACGGAGAATTTCTGGAAATTCAAAACGCACATCTAAATAATTTAAAAAATATTGATGTAAATATTCCGCTGGGTAAGATTGTTGCAATAACAGGTGTTTCAGGTTCGGGTAAATCTACTCTTGTACAGGATATAGTTTCCGAGTATGCCAGATTTGAACTTTTAAAGAATAAACCGAAACCTCAAGGTGTTGATTTAATTAAAGGTTTTAAAAATATTGACAAACTGGTTGTGGTTGACCAATCTCCGATTGGAAGAACCCCGAGATCAAACCCCGCAACCTACACGGAAGTATTTACATATATAAGGGAATTATTCAGCCAGACACCCGAAGCCAAAATGAGAGGATACAAACAGGGAAGATTTTCTTTTAATGTAAAAGGCGGAAGGTGCGAAAAATGCTCGGGAGACGGCGTATTAAAAATAGAGATGAATTTCTTATCGGATGTTTATGTTACATGCGACGTTTGCAAGGGCAAAAGATATAATCAGGAAACACTCGAAGTAAAATACAAAGGAAAAAGCATAGCAGATGTTCTTGAAATGAGCGTAGCGGAGGCTTTGGAATTTTTCAAAAACGTACCAAAGATTGCAACTCGTCTGCAAACATTGTATGATGTAGGTTTGGATTATATTAAACTCGGACAAAGTGCTACAACCTTATCCGGCGGTGAAGCCCAAAGAGTAAAGCTTGCACTTGAATTAAACAAGCGCGCAACGGGAAAAACATTGTATGTTTTAGATGAGCCATCAACGGGACTTCATTTTTACGATATAGATAAACTTATGAAAATGCTCTCTCAACTTGCCGATTCGGGAAATACAATATTAATCATTGAGCATAATATGGATATAATAAAATGTGCCGATTGGATAATTGATCTTGGACCCGAGGGCGGAGACGGCGGAGGAGAAGTTGTGTTTAAAGGCGCCCCCGAACAAATTGTAAAATGTGAAAAAAGCTATACGGGCAAATATTTAAAGAAATATTTAGAATAATAAAAAACTTTAAATTTAAGCAAATGAACAATTATTTTTTTAAGTAGTTATAGTATAATGAAAAAATAATCTGCTAAAAGGATAAATAATCTATGAAAAAAATAATACTTTCAATATTTTCATTCGGCATTTTATGCCTTGGCGCTATGGCGAATGATGCTGCAATAATCAAAGAAACATTCAACAAATATGTTAATGATGCAAATAATTATTCGACAAATTTGCCGAATTATTATATAAAATATGCAAAAATTATTCGTGTAGTAAATAAAAAACAAGGCGGACAAAAAGTTATAATCATCCCGTATGACAGATATTTAAAAGAATTAAACGGACATTCCGCCCTTGCTAAAGCTGTAAGGTACAAAAACACATATACAAATATAAAAGTTACCCGTCATGGCGAAAACTATAAGTTAAGCGCAACAAGAATACCGAGAAACGACAAAAAAGGACTTCCATGCTACTTTATATATACCAAACAGGGCGACGATTGGAAAATTAAAGAAGAAAGTATGACAACAAACGTACAGGCATTTTTGAGTGCAAAGTAATCATAGTAAACAATAAAACAATATGCTAAAATCTTTTTATGATGTTTTTCAGATTTATGCTTGTCGGCATTCTTAATACAATTTTCGGGTATTCTTTATGGGCATTAATGTTTTATCTAGGATTGCATTATGCCGTAAGTTTAATACTTGCAACAATTATTTGTATTCTTTTTAATTTTAAAACTACAGGTGCGCTTGTTTTTAAAAATAAAAGCGGTTCGCTTATTGTTAAATTTATACAAGTCTATATTTTCATTACCGCTTTATCTCTTATAGGACTGAAGATTGCAAAAACATTAGGATTTAATATGTATCTGTCCGGTTTTGTTTTAACTATAATATTTGCAATAGTAAGTTTTTTATTGCAGAAAGAATATGTATTCAAGAGGAAAGAATGAAAAAAATCAGCATAGTTTCAAGTTGCTACAATGAAGAATTAAATATAGATGAGCTTTATGAAAGAGTAACAGCTCAATTTGAAAAATATAAAAGAAAATATGAGTTTGATTATATTCTTGCGGATAACGGTTCAAAGGATAACACCGCAGGAAAATTAAAAGCCCTTGCAAAAAAGGACAAAAGAATAAAAGTTATATTAAATTCAAGAAACTTTGGACATGTTAAATCTCCTTATAATGTCGTAATTTCTTCGGATGCCGATGCTGTTATATTAATAGCTTCGGATTTGCAAGACCCGCCCGAATTAATACCCGAACTTATTGAAAAATGGGAAGAAGGTAATAAAGTTGTTCTCTTGCAAAAAATTTCAAGTAATGAAAACAAAATAATGTTTGGCATTAGAAAACTTTACTATAAATTTATTTCAAAAATTTCGGATAACGGGGTAGAACTGGCGCAAAATTGTACAGGTTCAGGGCTTATAGATAAATGTGTGGTAGATTTTTTAAAAAAGATTGATGACCCTTACCCATATTATCGAGGACTTGTATGCGAAGTAGGGTTTAAAAGGGATTATGTAAAATTTAATCAGCCTTTAAGAAAAAAAGGGATAACCGCAAATAACCTTTATATGTTATATGATATGGCAATGACAGGCATTGTAAAAAACAGTAAAATTCCGCTCAGGTTTATGGCAATTCTCGGTTTTATTATGTCTATCATAACTTTTTTTCTTTCAATTTTTTACCTTGTATGGAAATTGGTTAACTGGGACACTTTTTCAATGGGTATAGCTCCGATTATAATGAGCGTTATGTTTATAGGTTCCGTTCAATTGTTTTGCCTCGGTATACTCGGAGAATATATCTCAGCAATTTATACAAGAATCGATAAAAAACCTCTTGTTGTTGAAAAAGAAAGAATTAATTTTTAATTATTGTTTAAATTTGCTTATATATTTTACAAAATTATTATTTTCAACAGTTCCGAAGAAATTTTCAATACTTAAGTCGGGCTGTGCTTTTGTTATACCTTTTGATGTATTGATTACCGTTCTTGCTATTTCATGAAGAGGGGTTATTGCTCCGATTACAAGACAAATTATAAGAGCTGCATATAGTTTTTTATTTTGAGTTTTAAAATCCTCGTTTTCAAGTGTTTGAATGATTAAAAGCGCAAGTATAACAAGAGCGGGAATTGTTGCTCTCATACAAAAATCAACACTGTGTCCTATGTAATAAAAAGGATAGAAAAGAAAACAAATAAGGCAAATATAGTATAACGGATTATATTTATTTAATTTAAAAATAAAAAACAGATAAAATCCGGCTTCCATCATAAAAAAGAGGTATAGTACGCAGGCTACTCTTGAAAATGTCAAAGGCACCATTCCCATTGTTCCGCCCGATAGGTTATTTGATAAATACATATAAGCAACGGGAAGAATAAAAATAATACCGGTCAGATTTTCTATGCTCAACGCTGATTTAATCGAATTTTTAATATGCTCTTTTGTTAAAAGTTTCTTTAAATCTTCCTCTCCGTTTTTTAAGCACCAAAATGCAACAAAAGGAAAAATTCCTATTGCAGGCAGGGTTGAGCATAAAAGAATACAGGAATATAAGAAAATAATGTTTTTATTGTTTTTATTATGATAAAGAAGCATAGTTAAAACCCAGGCGGGAATTGCCTGATTAAATACCCAGTAAAGCTGGGTTGTCATGCTTGAAAATTGAAATCCTGGAAACCACCACTCCAGATGACTTACTATATTATTCGGGTTGTATACGGAATTATACTCTGCAAAGTTTTGCAAAATACTTGCTCCCAGATAGTCCATTCCGCTAAAAAATATAAAAATAACTATGGGGATGTAATTTTTCTTTTTCAAAGAAGCAAGAATAAAATAAAAAACGAGAAATACACCAATGCTTGCCCAAATTATTTGCGCATAGTATCCGATATCAATACTTTGAAACAGTTTTCCGATTACGGCAGGCACCATCCAAAATCCCGTATAATAGGTAAGTATCAGTTTATTATCAGCTATAACAACAGGCCAGTCTTGAGTTGTAAGCAATTCAAAAATCGGATTTCTGCAATTGTGGTCAAAGTTTTGAAAAACAAGAGCGCCTATTCCCGATGAATAAACCCAGATAAGACTTATTAAAAAAACGCTTGCAAGAAAAAGCTTTTGTTTCTTATTTTCCGGTTTCCAGAGTTTTAAGGGATTTTTAAAAACAAAATATGAAGAAATTGAAATTAAAACCCCGCCAAGAATCATAACGGGAAGATTACAATACCCGATAATAAAAACTATAACTGGCAAAATCAGATATACATATCCTATTTTTACAAATAAAGATGTCTTGTTTTCCATAATTCCTCTAAAAAATAAATAATACTTATTTTATTACATGGTATTTAAAAAATAAAAAAATTAATACTTGTAAGTATTAATTTTGAAACAAAACCGTTTTTATTTCGTCTATAAAGATGAAAATGCCGTATTTGCTACCGGGCTCTTGTGGAGGGACAAGAGCCTTTCTTTTATTTTTTATTGGTTGCATTAAGGTAGATAATACAAACAGATAAAGTAAGGCAATATATTGCAAGCTCGCATGTTTCTTCAAGCACCGAGTTATGTATTTTTTCTCCGGTTATTTCAAATACAATAAATATAAAAGTAATTAAAAAACTCCAAAAAGGAAACTTGACCTTTTTAATTATTGAAATAATATCTTTCCAAACCTTATTTACAATCCCGAAAATAAAGATTAAGGCAAGATAAATCCCAATAATTATATTTACAAGATATCCGTACTTATAATATGACCACGGGTAAAAGTCATGCGGGCTTTCGGGAATTGATGCAAATAAAACTCTTCCGTAACTTAATTCTCTTAAGAAAAATAAAATCAGAAACATTGCTACAATATAATAAAAAGGCTTATGGTTTTTTGCCCTAAAACACAAAATCGCACCCAAAATTAGCGGAACGAGCTGTAAATTTTCAAGAAACGTATTTTCATAAATTTCCGATATGTTAAAAATTTCAACAAAAATAAAACAGATTATAACAGCAAAAAGTCCGGCTAAATCGGTTTTTTTAAAATCAAAATCAACATATTTTTTAATCTTTTCCATAATTTCCTCTGAATTTTATAAAAATATTTTCAATATTTATGTTATTATAAATATTATGACAAAACAATTCAGACAGGAATATTCAATAAAATCCGTACCGACGGATGAACCGAATTTGCTTGAAAATACGCTTAATGCTATGGCAAACAGCGGATGGGAATTGTATTCCATTTATGAATCAGAGCAAAACTCCAAGATAATGTATAATTGTATCTTTGTAAAGGAAAGCGAAAACCTTATTGAAGAAACAGATGATGAGATTGTGAATTTTCGCTCTCAAGTTGAAAAGATGCTGTATTCAAAAGAAGAGCCGTATGAGCTGTGTTTAAACCTTCAAAGAAAAATAAGAGATAAAAAAGAAAAAATCGAACGGGTTAAAAAGTTTTTAGAAAACTCAAAAGAAGATGAAAGAGAAATTTTAAACGACGAAATTAAAAAAGATATTGATGAATTAAATGATTTAAAAAGGGACTTAAAAGAAGTTCTTGCCCCTTCTAAAATGTCCAAGTTTTTGGGTGAAGAAAGATTATCCATTAATCTTTCGCAGGAGAATTATTCGCTTTGTGATCCGAAAAGGGATAAAAATCTGCTTTCCCAAACCGTTAAAGTAAGACAGGAACTTACAAAAGAACTCGGATATATAATTCCTAAAGTTCAGTTTATTGAAAATACTTCACTTGACGAATATGAGTTTACAATAAATATCCATGGCGTAAGCGTTGTAAGAGCATATGCATATCCCGAGCACATTGCTTATTTTGAAGATGAATTAAATATAGATAAAGCTCCAAAAAATTCATTCAAGACAAAAGACCCTTTAACCAAAAGAAAAATTATCTGGATAGATAAAAAAGAATGTGAAAACTTCTGGACTGAGGGAATTGAAGCAAGCGAGTATATTGCAAACTATTTAAGTTACTATGCCATAGTTCATGTTGATGAAATTTTTGATTATAACGACTTAAACAGATATGTTGATTTTGTAAATAATGAAAACCCGTTTTTAACGGACACTGTTTTAGGAGAATATGTAAGCGTTTCGGAATTGAAATATATTCTGACAAGTTTAATTAGAGAAAGAGTAAGCATTAAAGACATTACATATATTTTTGAAAAATTAAATGATTTTTCCGATGACCCGTCTAAAATAGATTTGCAGGATAAATTAAGATGCGCTTTATCAAGGCAGATATCTTCTTCCGTTGCAAATAAAGATAAAGAAATATTTGCCTATGAACTCGGAGAAGATACAATACAGCTTCTTGAAAAACAAACCGATAAAGAAGAAGCAAGTATTAAGATTGATTTATCAAAGTTTTCAAAGTTAAAAAAAGTTTTAAAAGAATTAAAAAATGATATTATAAATCAAAATGCTGTTCTGATTGTTCCGCAACCGTTCAGGCATGTCGTGTTTATTCTTGTTTCTCAATTATTTACGGATATTCCCGTTATTTGCTATGAAGAAATTGCAAGCGATTATAAGCTCAATATTTTAGGTAAGGTCTGATGTATCAAAGTTTGTAACAGCAATCACATCGGGTAAATCCAAATTGGAATGAGCAATGCCCTTGTTTGAAAATCTTGTATTTTTGTATAACATCGGAGATAGTATAGTGGCACTTATATATGAATTATTATCCGGAAGCATATAGGGCATACCGATTCCCATTATTCCGTTTTTATATGTTGATGCAAATTTTTTAAGATAGCTGCATTCTTTTCCTGTAAAAGTTTTATATATTTTTTCGGGCGCATCCTGAGCTGTATATAAAGTTCTTGTATGGCAATTGGCATCCGTTGTCCATAGTTTAGGATTAGCCGAAATAATCGAATAAAAATAAAAATTAGTGTTTAGAAAATCTTCAGTCAGGATATCGTTATGAAACCATTTTACTACCTGCATTTGACTTTGTCCGCTAATAGACATATCATCCAATATAATTATGTTGTTTTTGGGTGTCAAATCTTCTATATCAAACGTAAAAGAAGAGCTATCCAAACCGTTTGCTTTTTGGTACATATAATTTATAAGAACATTACTTTTGATATCGTGCGGAATATAGTATAAGTTCTTTTTACCTGATTTATGTTCCATAAAATCAAACTCTTCTTTGATTTTTTTTAAAGAACGACTCAAGCTTTCAGGAGAAAAAACATAAGTAAAATTATCCAGATATTTCATGATTGCCGTTTGTTTCTCCGATAAAGACATATTTGATATATCATTTGGAAGTTTTGCTTCGGACAACTTTAAGATAAGATTTTTAATATACTGTTTATCCGGAACAGGGTGTCTTAGGTTATTGAGGATGGTTTCAGGGGTAATGTCTTCCGTCAGATCAGTTCTGATTATTTCGATATTACCGTATGATTCCGGAAGCAGTTTGTATAACCTCAAAACAATATCTTTATTTAAGATATTTTCAATATTTTCACCTTTTTGTATTCTTTTTATGGTATCAATTGCAAGGGATTTTAAATAGCCGCTTCCAGATAAAAAGCTTGTACTGTAATATTTTCCGTCACTTGCTTTAACATCATATCCGTCAAGTATACATATTTTTGCCCGATTTAATTCTAAAAGTTTTTTTACCTTATCTGCTTGGTTTGTTACCCTTTCTTTGTTTCTTGAACCCGTGTTTTTTTCAAGAATATTAAGCCAAATATTATCTGCAAAAAAAGGTGAAACTCTGCTGAAATCATCTTTTTTGCTTGGAAATTTGAAATAAATGTATCCGAAAGTACAATTTAAAGGATTGCTTCTTACGGGCACAGGCAAGGATAATTCAAGCTCTTCTGTTGCTTTTTCCATAAATTCCCATGATTTATACGAACTGAATTGGGTTAATCTGTATAGTGTCTTGAGTATAAGCTTCTCATCCGCGTTCGTTGAGAGTTTTATGTCGCTTATCAATTTATTTATATCGTCAATATTCGGGTTTAAAAGTTCGGAATTTAATTTTGCTTCATATTTTTCGGCAAATTCGTCAATATCATCGTAATTATTGCAAACAGGTCTGAATACCGGCGAAGCTTTTACGATGGGGTCATATTTTAATTCATCTCCCTTAAAACTTATACCGAAATAAGTGTTTAATAAAGTTGTGTTTACTTTTTTTAATTGCGGATTGCTAACTAAATTGTTTTTGGCAGACGGTTTAGTAAAACCGCCTGCTTTTTGATTTTTATAAATTAACTGATGATGGGGATTAAATATTATTTTCATTGTTAATAGTCGGCTTGTTCTGTTTTATCTTTTGATAATGACTTATCAATAAATTTAGCAATTTTAGATGCTGCCTGCCCCGTTGCAAGACCGAAAATCAGGGATTTAGCACCGCTAAATGCCTTCATTGTGCCGAACATTGTACTTAACAAAGTAACAATCAAAGGTATACCCAAATTTGTATAAATAGATTTTCTTTCTTCTTTTGTCGGAGCATTAAGGGCTGAGGTTGTCAAACCCAGCATTGAAATAATGATTGTAAGCAGATCGGTAGGAGCGCTTCCGCAATTAATATCCCTCATTTTCGGGGCTAATATATTATATGTCTTTTCTCTTTGAGAATTAAATTTTTCAACAGCGCTTTTTAAGCCGTCGCTCCATTTTTCATCAATTTGAACGGAAGAAAATCTTTCGGGGAAAGCTTCCGCAATTTTCTTATCCGCAATAGAACCGCCTATAAATCTTGAAAAGAATGATTTATTAAACAGTTTATCCGTTACACGGTTACCTTTTTGGTGGAGTCCTGATTGTGTTATTTTGTCTACTTCCGAATAAAAATCGCCGTAATTTTGTAAATTCGCAATTTTTTCTCCGCCGGCTTTAATGACATCATTATATGCTTCTGTATATTTACCTTTAAGCGAAGATTTTACCGTAGTTTTATATAAATTTGTAATCCAATCGCCTATTTTTTCAAATATACCAAATCCGGGAATTTTTTTAAGTTTTTCATTTCTTATAAACTTATCCCAGTAGTCATCTTTTATATTTATTATGTTGGATATTGCATTTGAAACATAATTTAAAAGATTAAATTTGTTACTTCTTTCCTTGATTTTACCGACATTATCAATACCGATTTTACCTTTTCTTACCGTTCCGATAAGTGCAAGCGTACCGATAACGGTTGCTGCGATTGCTGAAGTTTTATAAATTCTTTTTCTTCTTTCTTTTTCGGATATATCTTTATCCGTATAATAGTGAATAACTCTGCCGTATGCGTTTTGGAGGTATTTTTTCGGAGAAGAAAAATTAGTGTCTGTAAATTTTTTATAGATATTATTTTCTGTTTTTATTGAAATTGAATCTGCCATACTTTTTTAAACCATGTAAATAAAATTTATTGCTTTTAAAATTTTATTTATTTTTTGCCTTTTTAGTTTTTTCTTTTTCTTTTAAATCAATTTTAGCATTATCAATTGAATATTTTGCAACGGGTTTTTTTGTTTTTCTGTCATAAAATACAAGCCAGTGTTTTGCTTTTTTATCGGTAACATTAAAGGATAATTTTCCGACAACCCTATCTCCTGGTGAAATTGTTTTAAACCATAAAGATGTATCACCGAAAGGACTCGGAAAAAATACCTGCTCCGTATTTGAAGCCAAAGCTATATCAAAAGTCGAAAAAGTATATTCGGAATAATTATCAATTCCTAAAGATAATGTTATGGTGTTTTCGGTACCGAACGGGTCTTTTTCAAGTTTAACCGCATTAATTCTTACATTCAACCCCTCAAGAAACTGTTCCTCCTGTTTAAACGCATCTTTTGAAAACACAGGCATATCTATTCCGGTATCGATTTTAATTTTAAGTTCATCTCCGGGCTTAATCATAAAACCTTTACCCTTTTTAATTATTGCAGCGGTAAGTCCTATAACTCCGCCTACAGCAGCACCGCCTGCAATAGTATATCCGTTTGAGGCAATAGCAGCACCCAGTCCCAGAGTGTTAAGTGCAAAAAAACCTCCCGCTACACCGCCAAGAAGAGTATATCCTGCATGATGTGCTATTGTTTTTGCAGCACCTTTTACTTTATTGTCTTTTGTTGTAAGAGATGCCTGAATAGGTATTTCTCTGCCATCCGGAGTAACCATATAGTCAAAATCGATATTTACATAGCCGTCACGCCCCATGTTTTTCGGGTTTTCAATAAATTTTACAATACCATGGACAATAGTTCCGCTCGGTATTAATACTCCTTTATTTCCCTCAACATCACTTGTTACTTCCGCAAAAAATTCATCCCCTTCAAGGGTATAGCCCGAACTTAAAACCTGAGAAACGCTTAAATTTATGACATCTTTTGAATTAAGCTCCTCAATTTCGCCCGTAAATAATTTTTTATCAAGTTCTTTATTTATTGTATCGTCTTTATGAATGTAACCAGATATAGAGGAATCCGCATATGCAAGCTCCAAGCCTCCGCAGTATAAAAAAGAACTTAATATGATACAAGAAGTAATTTTTTTAAACGCTATCCCCATAAGAATAATATAATAACACAATTTTTAATAAAAAATTATTTTATTTATATTTTTCATATTTTTACTCTATAATTTAGTTGATACTGCATTTAGGAGAAAAATATATGACAGATTGTATTTTTTGCAAAATATTAAATAAAGAAATTCCGTCTAAATTTGTGTATGAAGATGATGAAGTTTTTGCTATTAATGATATTAATCCGAAAGCAAAAAAGCATATTCTTGTTATCCCGAAAAAACATGTTAAATCCTTAAATGAAGTGGAAAACTTTGACTTAATTAAAAAAATGTTTGAAGCTATTAGAAAGATTAACAAACAGGAAGGAATTGTTGACTTCAAAACGCAAATCAATACAGGCAGAGGCGCAGGACAGGAAGTTGACCATTTACACATACATATTCTGGCAAACTGATAATGGATACAATTTTAAAAAATAAGAATGAGTTAAGAAAATATGCCCTTGAAAAAAGAAAAGCTTCAAGGGTTTCAGGTGTTACGGAAATAAATTCAAAAAGAATAGTTTCCGCTATTTTAAATTCAAAAGAATTTAAAAAATCCAATAATATTGCCCTATACTACCCCATAAAGGGCGAGATAGATATAACAGGGCTTTTAAATGTTAAAAATAAAAATTTCTATCTTCCCGTGTGCAAAGATAACGAGCTTGAATTTTTAAAATATGAAAATAAATTAGTATCCGGAAAATACAATATACCCGAGCCGACCGGAGAAAAAATCAATCCCGAACTTCTTGATATAATATATATTCCGGCTCTTATGGCAAACGGTAATTGTTACAGACTCGGCTACGGCAAAGGATATTATGACAGATTTTTTGCAAGTCACAAAATCAAGGCATTAAAAATTATTGTTGTTGCAAACGAACTTATAAGTAATAATTTCATACAGGATAGCAACGATTACAAGTGTGATATGATTTTAAGCGAAAAGAGTTTAATATTTGCTTAAATATTAAAAATAGACTAAAATTAATTTTATGGAAGAAATAAGAAGAAATGATACGGCTGAATTAATATTTTCGGACAATATCACTTTGAGAGGTATTGTCAGTGATTTTTCAGCCAACAGGATAGTTTTTTTAATTATGGATGACTCTGTTGCTGAGGCTCGAAAGATAAAAGCATTGAGTAATCTTTTAGTTGTGGTAAATACTGATTACGGACTAAAAAAGACATATTCTTCGGTTATAGAAGAGTTGGATGAGAACGGCTGTATTACGGTTGAAAACAATCCGTCCGTTCCCGTTATTCAAAAAAGGGAATTTGTAAGGATTTCAAGCGATATCACATTTAAAATTAAAAAAGACGGTATGCTATTCAATTGCACATGCTTGAATATCTCTGGTGGCGGTATTGCTTTTAATACGTCCGAAACTTATTTTAAATTAAACGAAAGAGTCCAGATTATTTTTCAATCTAAGGATTTCGAACAGGATATAGCGGTTGAAGCCATTATACATTTAATTGATAAAAATAAAATTGTTGCACGCTATGTAGGCTTAAATAAGTACGATGAAGCAAAAATAGTTAAATATGTGTTCAAAAAATCCGCAAAAAAACTAAGGTAGGAATTTGGAGTTATTTTGGAAAATATTAAAAAAATAGATAAAGAAATAAACAGACTGACAAAAAAAGGGGAAATTCAACAAGCGATTGAATATTGTCAGAATTTGCTTTTAAAAGAACCGACGGACACTAATCTCCATATAAGGCTCGGTGACCTTTATATGGATTGGCATTTAGACGTTTATAAGTCCGAATTATATATAGACGAAGCGGTTACCGAATATCAAAAAGCAGCGGAAGTGTTAATTGATAACGGTGAAATATATTATAAAATAGCAACAGCACTTTATTACAAGGGCGAACTTGATAAAGCAATAAATTACTATAATATTGCAATAGAAAAGAAATATAATGTAGCACAATGCTACTATATGATTGCAAAATCACTGAGCAAAAAAGACAGGTATCAGGATGCTCTTGAAAATACAAACAAAGCCTTAAAACATTCTTTTTTAAATTCATCAAGAATTCATTACCAAAAAGCAAGATTGCTCGGTGCTTTATATTTTAAAGACGGAAGAAGAAAATTCCAAATATATTTTGAACATATTATCGCATTTTTGACATTGATTTTTGATAAAGAATCAATTAAAGAGGTTACACGCAAATTGCAAGCACTTTCCATATATCCTACTCTTGTCAAGGGCGATGTGTTTTTCCAAAAAGGATTAATTGACGAAGCTTTTCAGATTTATTCGAGTGCGGTTGAAAAAATGCCGGGATCATCGCTTTTATATACAGTACTCGGCGATGCATACAGAAGAATAGGAAAACTGGATGAAGCGGTTATTGAATATAAAATGGCACTCTGGATTGATCCTCTTAACCATGGAGCATATTCGGGTCTTGTTCAAACTTATGAAGAAATGGGCGACTACGATAACGCTATTTCATACTATAAAAAATATATTCAAATACATCCTTATAATGCAGTATTGCATTCAAATATAGCAAATTTATATTTTATGAAAGGCGAAGGAGATAAGGCGGTTGAGCATTATCAAGCTGCAATTACTCTTAATCCGAAGCCTGATTGGACAAGTATTGTTGCACAAACTTTAGGATACATTCAACAGAATGTAATTAAGGATGTTGATTGCGCAATAGCAAATTATCAGCTGGCAAATGCGCTTTCTCCCAAAGAAATAGACGTATATATTTCATTAGGCAGTGCATTTTACGATAATGAAGATTATAAAAATGCCCTGATTTGTTACAGAAGAGCGCTTGAACTTGAACCTAAAAATTCTAAAATTCATTGTAATTTAGGTTATTTATACTGGGGCATGGGCAAACTCGATGAAGCAATTAAAGAATACACTTTATCCATTAATTATGACCCGATGTATGATATAGCTCATAATAATCTTGGCGTAATATATCTTGATGACCTTGTACAGCTTCAAAAAGCCATTGATTGTTTCAATAAGGCAATTGATTGCAATCCTAATTATGCTCTTGCTTATTATAATCTCGGAAGATGCTATGCACTCAGGGGTGAAAAGATAGAAGCGGCAAAATACTTCCAACAGGCAATGGATGTTAATAACATTACAAATGAAATTGACCCTGCCGATATTCAGGACAGATTAAACGATTTATTTAATTAATTTATCCGATATGATAATAAAATTTTGAAATTTTTCATAGTAAGATTATCAAATGAATACTTGGACTTATATATTAAAGAGAATTTTGGAAAGTATACCGATACTGTTTATAGTATCTTTGTTGAGTTTCTTTTTAATCAGACTTTCCCCTGTTGATCCGCTTGCGCAGATGAAACTTAATCCTGCAATATCGGAAGAAACCATACAAAAGGAAACAAAAAGACTGGGGCTTGATAAGCCTGTCATTGTTCAGTACGGATTATGGGTTAAAAATTTTTTATCGGGAAATATGGGATATTGCATAGATAATACAAAAGTTTCCGTAAAAATCAAAAGCAGAATTTTAAACACTCTTCTCTTATCCCTCGTTGTGATATTTTTTAGCTGGATTATAGCACTTCCTCTGGGGATACTTGCGGCAATTTTTTATAACAGTTTATTTGATAAGATTTTAACTGTTTTATCAAGTGTCGGTATGGCAATACCGTCATTCTTTTTTGCTGTTTTAATGCTTCTGTTTGCCCAAAAAACAGGATATTTTCCGATAGGCGGTTTAACCAGCATAAATTTCAACGAAATGGATTTATTTCATAAAATAGCGGATGTTATGTGGCATGTTGCACTTCCTGCTTTTGTTTTAACTACTATTTCATTATCATCCTTAATGCGCCAGATGAGAGCAAATTTACTTGATATTCTGGATGCCGATTATGTAAAATTTGCTTATGCAAAGGGTTTATCCAAGTCTAAAGTTATAATAAAACATGCTTTAAGGAATGCGATAAATCCAATTATTACTCTGCTTGGATTTGAGTTTGCAGGATTATTATCCGGTGCTGCTTTAACGGAGTATGTATTTCAATATCCGGGGCTTGGCAAATTAATTCTTGAGGCCGCTATGCAGTCTGATGTTAACCTTGTAATGGCAAGCCTTATGATTGGTGCTTTTATGTTGATATCCGGAAATATTATAGCAGATATCGTTTTAAAACTTACCGATCCGAGAGTGAGGATTTAGATGAACTTTTCGGATTTATTTTATAAATTAAAGAAAGATAAAATTCCATTTACGGCTTTTATTGTACTTTTAATTCTTTATTTTATAATTGCATTTGCGGATTTTTTTGCAGTATATCCTGAAAACTACTCCATGCGCTCTCTTGCTTATCAGCCCCCGAGTAACATTTATTTAATAAATAAAGAAAACAAAATTGTCCGTCCTTATACATACAACTTTATCAGAACATTTAATAAAGAAAAGTTAACTATCGAATATAAGCAGGACAGAACTAAAAAATATAAAATTTCACTTTTCGGGAAAGGTTATGAATATAAGTTATTCGGCATTATCAAAACAAATATTCATCTCATTTCAAAACCTGATGAATGTAACTTGTTTCTTCTCGGAACGGATATAAACGGGCATGACGTTTATTCTAGATTGTTTTTTGGCGGAAGAATTTCTCTTACTATAGGTTTTCTTGCCCTTTTAATCTCCTTTCCGATTGGCGCAATATACGGAGGCATATCAGGATATCTTGGCGGAAAATGGGATAAAGTTATGATGAGAATAGCCGAAGCCGTTATGTCAATTCCCGGATTTTATTTACTCATAATACTTGCGGGTTTTTTGCCGTCCGGAATGACTTCATCCGAGCGCTTTACATTGATTACGGTTATACTTGCTTTTATAGGCTGGGCTGGACTTGCAAGAGTAATAAGAGGCATGGTGCTTTCAATTAAAAATCAGGACTACATTAAAGCAATAAAAACAATAGGAGCAGGTAAATTCAGGATTATTACCCGTCACATTCTTCCGCAAACTTCAAGTTATATTATAGTTGCAATAACACTATCCGTACCGTCGTATATCCTTGCCGAGTCAGGTCTGAGCTTTCTTGGTCTTGGTATACAGCTACCGGATGCAAGCTGGGGAAACATGTTGAGAGAAGCTCAGGAATTTGCAAATATAATATACAGACCATGGCTTTTAACTCCCGGTTTTTTAATTTTTATTGCGGTTTTGTCTTTTAATGTATTGGGGGATAAAATTAGAGATATACTCGACCCTAAAATGATAAAATAAGGAAAAAATATGCTGGATGTAACTTTTTTGGATACGGATATAATAATACTCTTTAGAGTTGTACTTGCGGTTATACTTGCTTGTATTCCGGGGGTAGAAAGAGAATTAACGGGAAAATTTGCGGGACTCAGAACCCATATACTTGTTTGTGTTGGTTCTTGCGTCTTTACGATTGTATCATTATACGGTTTTCAAGCTACTATGCATACGGCAGGTGTTATAACTCAAAATGACCCCGCAAGGATTGCAGCTCAAATTATTACAGGTATCGGTTTTATCGGTGCAGGAACGGTAATGCGCCACGGTTCAAGCGTATCCGGCATAACGACAGCGGCAACTCTCTGGGTTTGCGCTGCCATCGGTATGTGTTGCGGATGCGGAGAATATTTAACTGCGATTATAACTTCTCTTGCGACTCTGGTTGTGCTGATTGTTATAAGAAAACTGGAAAAAACATTTTTGGCCAAAAGAAAAAAAATCTCTACTCTTTACGAAATAAATATATCTTCAACAATCAACGAATGTGATTCAATTCAAAATATTTTTGAAAACAACTTTAATAAAATATACAAATTAAATAAGAAAATATTAAATACCAATGAATTGCATTTTTGCGCAGCAGTTGTATCAAAAAAAGGCATTAAAGAAATCTATGAGGTATTTAATAAAATAGAAAATATAGATTCTATTGAGATAAGGGAGTGTTATGAATAATAACAAAAGGGCTTCTTTAATTCAGGAATATTTTTGTACTTTTATTGTATCAATAATATTGATTTTTTCTTTATGTATGTGCTTTGAACTACAGCTGTATTTCAATACTGAAGAAATAATAAATAAGCGTGAATTAAAAATGAAGAATTTATTTAATTTTTATAATATTTCACAGCTTGAAGCAATGCACAAAAAAGACCCGAATAATCATATGATTTCAATTAATCTTGCAAAAGCATATGAAACAATACAAAATTATAGTCTTGCGAATGATTTATACAAAAAGGCAATAATTTCTTCAGGAAATTCCGAATATTCACTGTATGTGTATGCGGTTTTTTGCGCAAAAAGAAAATGGTACGGTCTTGCAACGGATTTAGCAGAGGAACTTTACTCAAACAACAAAAAAAAGACATACAAATACAAAGCGGAAATATATTATGAACTTGCAAAATCAATGGATGAAAATAAAGAATATGATGCTTCCGTCAAGGCATACCAGATTGCATATAAATATGCAAAAAATATAAAAGATAAAAAAATATACGAAGCAATCTGTGAGGGGTATTCAAAAGAATTTATAAAACTTGCAGATTATCATATAAACAACAATCAGCCCGATAAAGCAATTCTGGATTTGAATAATTCTCTCGGGATAAAAGAACAGGATATTGCAAAATATAAACTCGGTTTAATCTATCAAAATACCGATAAAGTTCTTGCCGAAAAGTATTTTAATGAAGTATTTAAACACAACCCTTATATAATAAACCCTTATATTTACAATAAATTATTGCAGGATTTGATTTTAGATTCCAAACAGGGCAATAATATGCATGGTGCTGATTTTTACAATACAAGACTTAATAATTTAAAAAGCAAGATGAAAGAAAGCTATCTTTTCAAGGGAGATTTATACATAGATAATTCAAAAATTGTAAGATATAAAAAAATGTTATCAAAAGATGCAAGATACGAACTGCATTTCGATATTAAAAATAATACAAAACTTAACATAAATAAGCTGTATATTCTTCCTGAAATATATATGGGTGAAAAAAAATATACGGCGGAAAAAAAGATAAGTAATTCAAATAATGCAGGTTATTTCGATATCATGGAAGACGTTATCGTGGGATTGCCGGAAGATTTTCAATTTGACGATTTGATTAAAAAGAAAAAACAAAAAGACGTAATAATTAAATATTATGCAAAAAAGCAGTCAAGAGCACCGTGGACTTTAATCAAAATAGAATTTTTAAAATTTTAAGCACTGTACTTAATATTATTATTGTGTTATGTTAATAAAGTATAATTGTTATTACTATTGTTAATCGAAAGACAAAGCTAAAATATGAGAGTACATGAGCTTGCAAAAGAATTAAATATAACTTCAAAAGAACTTATTGAAAAAGTAAGCGATAAGTTTCAGCTTGTATTAAAGTCGCACAGTTCTACAATAAGCGATGCTTACATTGAAAAAATAAAAGCGCTGTATATTAAAAAGACGGATAAAACGGCTAAAAAACCGAAAGCCTTTGTCGTAAAAAAACAAAAACAATCAGAAACCGAAGCTGAAGTTAAACAGGAAGAAAAAAAGGAACCTGTTATAAAAACGGTATCACGTTTAGAAGTTGTAAAGCCCGCAGTAAAATCCGCACCAAAACAAGTTGAAAAACCGCAAAAAACTCAGAAACCTCAAAAACAAGAAGAACAGACAATAGTTGAAAAAGAACCCGTTCAAAACAAAAAAAGAACAATTGTTAATTCAACAGATAAACTCTCAAGTCTTCCTTCTATGACAAGAAAGAATTTTGCAAAACCGCAAGAAGAAAAAAAAGACGATAGAAAAGATACAAGAAAAGAAAAAGAGGATAAAAAGCAAAAAGATTTAAAACCCCAAAGACAGCTTCAGCCGATAAAAAGGCATATGATTCCTCAGGATATTTATACAAATCAAGCAAGAAACGGCAAGCGAAAAAAGAAAGACCATGATTACAATAACAAACGTGAAGAACAGGAAAAAATAAGTTTAGAAAAAGCGGTACAAAATAAACATAAAAAGCATACGCAAGAAACTGCCGCAGTTGAAGAGGTCACTTCTGTTGTTATCAACAAGCCGATGACGGTTGGTGAATTAAGCGATAAAATTAAAAAGACTCCGGCTGAAATTATTAAGTTCTTAATGTTAAACGGGATAATGGTTACCGTTAACACTCCGATAGATACGGAAACAGCTAAAAAAGTTGCTCTTAACTTTGAACTCGAAGTACTTGATGAAGATATTGAAGAATTTATTGCACAGGAAGAAGAAAAAGAAGGTGTAAATAAATATCTTCAAAATGCAAAAGAAGAGGATATTATTAAGCGAGCTCCTGTTGTTACGGTTATGGGACATGTTGACCACGGTAAAACGACACTTCTTGACTCAATCAGGGCTTCAAAACATAAAATCGTCCAAACGGAAGTAGGCGGTATTACTCAAAGCATAGGTGCATATACCGTATGGCTTGATAAAAGAAAAATTGTATTTATAGACACTCCGGGACACGAAGCATTTACTCAAATGAGGCTTCGTGGAGCACAGTCAACCGATATAGCCGTACTTGTTGTTGCGGCGGATGACGGGGTTATGCCTCAAACAATAGAAAGTATTTCACATGCTAAGTCTGCGGGAGTTCCGATTATTGTTGCGGTTAATAAAATTGATAAGCCTGAAGCAAATCCCGATAAAGTATTACAGGAATTAACCGAACATGGTCTGGTTCCTGAAAAATGGGGCGGTGATACAATTTGTATTCCCGTATCAGCATTGCAAAAAACGGGTATAGATGAATTATTGGAATATATTCTTCTTATTGCCGACATGCAAGAGCTTAAAGCTGTTGAAAAATGCCCCGCAACAGGCGTTATTATAGAAGCTAACCTTGATAAAGGCAAAGGACCTGTTGCAACAATGCTTGTTCAAAACGGAACACTAAAAGTTGGTGATTCGCTTGTAGTTGGAACAGTTGGCGGTAAAGTAAGAGCTCTGCTTGATGATTCCGGAAGACGTGTAAGAACTGCAGGTCCGTCTACCCCTGTTGAGATTTTAGGGTTAAATGAAGTTCCCCAAGCAGGCGATATATTTGAAGTTGTTGAAAACGAAAAAACAATGAAGCAAATAGTTGCCGAAAGAAAGCAAAAAGAACGTTCGACCAGACTTGAAGCAATGACGGCGGCGCATGTTCAAAAAGAAGCAATGTCGAGCGAAAGTGAAATAACAAACCTGAATTTAATTATTAAGGCAAACACAAACGGTGCAGCAGAAGCCGTTTCACATGCCATACAAAATGTTAAATCTCAAAAAGTTGTTCCTAAAATTGTCCATGTCGGCGTAGGTGATATATCAGAGGCTGACGTAATGCTTGCTTCGGCGTCAAATGCTATAATTCTCGGTTTTACCGTAAAAGAAGATACAAATGCTCTTCTTTCAGCCCAAAAAGAGGGTGTTAAGATTAAAAAATACGACATCATCTATCAGGTTTTAGAAGATATCGAAAAGACAATGCTGTCATTACTTTCACCTGAAATTGAAGATGTTGAATTGGGTAAAGCCGAAGTCAGAGCCGTATTTACGGTTGGTAAAACCACAAAAATTGCGGGTTGCTATGTAACCGAAGGTAAAATTGTTCGTTCTAAAACAGCAAGGCTTTTAAGAAACGGCGAGGAAATATTTAAAGGTGAAATCAACCAGTTAAAACGCTTCAAAGATGATGTCAAGGAAGTAAAAGAAGGTTTTGAATGCGGTATATCGTTTGCAAAATTCAATGATATTCAAGAAGGCGATATTATTGAAGTTTCAACAACGAAAGAAGTTGAACCGCAAACACTTGTCTAAGGTAAAAAAATGTCATTAAGAAACGAAAGAGTCAGAAAAGCACTGATTAGAGAAATATCCGATATTATTTTCAGGGAGATTAAAGACCCTCAGATATGCGGTATGGTTTCAATTACCGATGTTGATGTTTCGTCTGATAATACAGCTGCAAGGGTTTTTTACAGTGTATTCGGTTCGGATGAAGTAAAAGAAAAAACTTCCCGTGCGCTTGAACGCCATGTCGGTCAAATCAGACATGAAGTCGGAAAAAGAATAAGGCTCAGAAAAACACCGTCATTGCTTTTTATTTTAGATGATTCCCTTGAGAAAGGTGCTAAAATGACGGAACTTATAAATAAAATCGAACGTGGTGAATTGTAGACGATGTATTTTTTAAACATCAATAAACCGAAAGGTTTGACATCTTTTGATGTTATTGCTAAGCTAAGGCATCGCTTAAATATTAAACAAATCGGTCATGCCGGAACTCTTGATCCTCTGGCTTCGGGTGTACTTCAAATCGGAGTTAAGAAGGCAGCAAAACTGCTTGACTATCTTGATTCCGATAAAACTTATATTGCTGATATTAAATTTGGTTATACAACTTCAACTTATGACGACGAGGGAGAAAAGATTTTTGTTGCAAAACCTGATTTTTCAAAGCAGGACCTGGTTGCCTGCTTAAGTACATTTGTAGGTGATATTTTACAGATACCCCCGAAATATAGTGCTATAAAAATAAACGGACAAAAATTATATTCCCTTGCAAGAAAAAATATTGAAGTTGAAATTCCGCCAAGACAGGTAACCATTAATTCTATTGAGCTTTTGGATTTCAATTTTGATTTTGCAAGAATAAGGGTTGATTGCAGTAAAGGAACATATATAAGATCGCTTGCTTATGATATCGGAAATAAACTTGAATGCGGTGCTTACCTTACGGATTTAAAAAGAACCCGTGCAGGGATATTTAGAATTGAAAATTCAAACAATTTGGATGATGAATTCTATACCGAAATTAACCCTCTTGATGTTTTAAATATTGAAAAATATGAACTAAATGATAATGAATATAAAAGAATAGTATGCGGAAATTTTATAAAATCCGGCAGAACATTTAAAGCGGATAAAATTTTATTAACAAAAGATAATAAACTTGTATCATTGGCAAATTTATCGGATAATCTAATTAAACCGAAAAAGATTTTTGAGGAAGATTAAAATGGGTACTTTTTTTAAAACTTTTTTTATCTGTCTGATTGCAGTATTTTCTTTCCTTGTATATAAATGTTTTTCTACGGACGGTTTTTCGCCCAGTTTAAATGTATCTGCAAACAGCCCCGTGTTCGGCAATCATAAATCCGTAATTTATGATAAAAATGATATTCAAAATGAAGAAATTGTACCCGAAGAAAAAGTTACGGAATCGGAGCAGACAAAACCCGAAGAAAAAGCAAATGAAAATAAAGATGTAAAGTATAAACATACTTGTTATTTTTATTCGGCAAAAGGCGAACTTGTTCCTTTAACTAGAGAGCTTTCAACTAAACCTACGCTAAAAAGCGTCATTCTTATCCTTTTAAAAGGTCCTATGATAGCGGAAACGAAAAAAGGGATATATTCCGAAATTCCTGCTAATGTTGATTTAATCTCCGTTAAAAATATTGATGACAGGATAATTGTAAATTTATCATCAAATTTCGGAAACGGCGGAGGTTCGGAAAGCATAGAAAACAGAGTTAAACAACTTGCAAAAACAATAAAAAATTATGCCCCCGGAAAGAAAATATATTTGCATATAAACGGAAAAGAAGTTGAATACCTCGGCGGAGAGGGTGTCTATATAAAACAGCCTCTTGAATAAATTTAAACCGCTATCCAGTTGTTTTTTTTGTTAACTGCTTTAATTTCTTTATTATATATATTGATATTATAGCCTTTATCCGTCAATGCAGATGCCCAAAATCCTTCCGAATAAGAATTTGGTGTATTGTATATAATTTTGTGCCTGCAAGTTTTTAAAAATAAAAATTCTTCTCTCCAATCGTAAAGATTAACTATTTTGCAGTTCATATTTATATTCGAAAAAATTTCATTTAAGGCACTATCGCCAAATACAAATAATTTTGGTTGTTTAACATATTTATTTATTCTGTTTATTGCTCTTAAAATATAATCTTTATCTGTTTTATTTTCTTTAATGTCGTTTTTATTAATATACAAACCGATAGAATTTCCTGATTTAATATCTTCCAAAATATCATAATTTACAACAAAATCCTCGTTTTTAAATTCAAACATGATTTTAACATCATTCGTTATATAAGGCATATCGCTGATATCAAAATATTTCAAATCTAAAATTTTATTTTTATTGCTTTTTTTTGATTTAATTTCTTTTTTAACCTTTTTTTCATCTATATATAAATTGTTTAAATTAAAAGCTCTTTCCGTAATTTCTTTAACTCTTGAAGCGGATATAAACTCAAAATCCAAGTTAAAATTTGACATTTTATCTTCAAATTTGGTTCTTTCTTTTGTATTGTTTTCAAAATAACACTTTCTGCTTGATGTTTTTTCAATTATCTTTGCATAAGCAATCGATGTCATATAGTCTGCGAAACTATCCTGATATTTTAATAAAATTAAACCGTTAGGATTCATTAAAACTCCAAAAATTAATCATTTGTATGATTTACATTCAAATCTAACACAAATATGCTATTATTAGGTAAAATCTTTATAAAAACTTTATAATGTTATTAAAAAGGGAAACAAATGAGAAAGCTGATATTATTTTTGTTATTGTTATTTGTAGGCGTATTTACATCCGCATGTGTTAATACTTATGCTGTTAAGCAATTAAATGAAATTGCAATAGAATATTTAAATGCAGGCGATGTTGAGTCTGCAATATCGAGGCTCGAAGCATCTGTTGATTTGGATGCAAATATTTATGAATCCAGATATAATCTTTCCGCTGCTTATCTTAGAATAGATAAGTGCGATAAAGCATTAGAAAATATTAAAGCTGCTCAGCAATTAAGAAAAGATGAAGAACCCATTGTATACTATACAATCGGAGTTGCTACTTCATGTCTTGCAAATCAGGTTTACGAAATGAAAAACGAAAACGGCGAAGTCGTTGAGGTTAAACCAACAAGCAAAGAAGAGGCTTCAAAAATGGCACAGCAATACATTGAATACTTATCGGAAGCCGTTGAAAATTTTGACAAATATACCGAACTTCAACCGAATGCCGAAGATACCAAAGAAATATTATCAAGAATTGCCTCATACAAAGAAGATATTGAAGCAAAGAAAGCGCTTTTAATTAATTAATATGGAAATAATTATAAATGCTCCAAACAGTCCGATTTTATTAAATTTATTTGGCTGTAATTTGAGATATTACGGTATAATTTTAAGCAGTGCAATTTTTATAGGGATTATTTTTTGTTATTACCTTTTTTTAAAATTAAAATCTAAACAGGAAGCCGATTTTTTTATTGATTATATTCCTTTTATTGTAGTGTTTAGCATCATGGGTGCAAGAATATTTTATGTTATCGGAAATTTGGATTTTTATCTTAAAAATAAATGTGAAATATTCTTGATAAACCACGGGGGAATATCTATCTGGGGCGCAATAATATTCGGGGCAATATCTTTATATACATATCTAAAATTCAAAAAAAAGGATATTTTGTTTCATTTTGACGTAATTTCTCTTGCAATGCCAATATGTCAGTCGATAGGCAGATTTGGAAATTATTTTAATCAGGAAGCATTCGGAAAACCATCGGAATTTTTTATCAAGCTTTATGTTGACAAGATATACAGACCCGAAAGATTTATAAATTATGATTATTTTCATCCTGCATTTTTATATGAAAGCATTTTGGATATATTAATTTTTGTTATTCTTTTAATTATTTTAAAGAACAAAAAGAAATTTAAACAGGGTACAATTTTTTACGGTTACATAATGCTGTATTCAATAGTGAGAATATTTGTTGAATATATAAGAACAGACAGTGTTGCTTATGTGTTTAATATTCCTGTTGCAAGTTTTATATGTATTATTATGATTACAGCCTCTTTAATCGGTTTAAAGAGGCTGTATATAAAATAGATTTCGTTTTTTTATTTAACTACAATATTTACCAATTTATTCGGAACAATAATTGTTTTAACTATTGTTTTTCCCGTTGTTAATTCTTGAACTTTAGCGGATGATAATGCCAGTTTTTCAAGTTCTTCGTTTGATAAACCTTGTTCTGCTTCAATTTTATCTTTAATTTTTCCGTTAACCTGAACAATTAAAGTTATACTTGAATCATGTGCAAGATTTTCGTCATAAGTACACCAGGGCAAGTTATGAACAGAACCCTTTCCGCCTAAAGCCGAGTATATTTCTTCTGCCATAAACACGGTAACCGGAGAAATTAATTTCAATAATGTCATAAGAGCAAAGCTTAATACATCATAATTTATTAAACTTTCATCTTTAATATAATCATATATTGAATTTGTAAATTCTCTGTATCTTGAAATAACCGTATTAAACTGGAATTCGTTTTCGATGTCGTTTGTTATCTTTTTAATTGCAATGTGTGCCTGACGAACAAGATTTTCATCATGCTTTGATAAATTTTTAACATCAAAATCGTATTCAAGTTTGATTTTTTCTTCAAACTTAGAATATAGTCTGTACACTCTTGCAAGGAACTTATAGCACCCTTCAACCCCTGCATCCGTCCAGTCAAAATCTCTTGCGGGAGGCGAGTCGGATAAAATAAAGAGCCTTGCCGTATCTGCTCCGAAATTCTTATAAATATCATCGGGGTCAACAGTGTTGCCCTTTGATTTTGACATTTTTGAGCCGTCTTTTAACACCATACCTTGTGTTAATAAGTTTGTAAAAGGCTCATCGAAATCAAGCAGTTTGCAATCTCTTAATGCTTTAATAAAAAACCTTGAATACAAAAGGTGCAAAATAGCATGTTCTATTCCGCCGACATACTGGTCAACCGGTAGCCATTTATTTATAATATCTCTGTTAAAACATTCTTTGTCGTTTTTAGCGTCGGCATACCTTAAATAATACCAGCTTGAGCAAACAAATGTGTCCATTGTATCCAAATCACGCTCTGCTTTAGCTCCGCACTTGGGGCAAGTTGTATATTTAAAACTTTCGCTTGTTGCAAGAGGAGATTTACCCTGAACATTAAAATCAACATCTTTAGGCAATAATACGGGTAAATCTTTTTCATCAACCGCCACTTCTCCGCAATGAGGACAATATACAATCGGGATGGGAGCACCCCAGTATCTTTGTCTTGAAATTAACCAGTCACGAAGCCTGTATTGAGTTTTAAATTCTCCAAAACCTTTTTCAACGGCATATTTTGTAATCTCATCTCTTGCTTTGACGGAATCCATACCCGTAAATTGTTCACTGTTTATAAGTGTGCCTTTTTCGGTATAGCATTCACCCTCTTTAAATCCGTCACCGGTTATAACCTGAATCATTGGCAGATTGTATTTACGCGCAAAATCAAAATCTCTTTCATCATGATATGGTACTGCCATAACTGCGCCTGTTCCGTAATCTACAAGAGCATAATCAGCAACAAGAACAGGGCAAACTCTTCCCGTAAAAGGATTTATAATATGAGTACCCAGAGGAACACCTGTTTTTACTCTTTCTGTAGATAATCTTTCGATTTCGGATAATTTTTTTGCATTGTTTCTGTATTCTTCAACCGCCTGTTTATTTTCGGGGGTTGTTAATTTTTCAATATCCGGATATTCCGGAGCAACGACAAGATAAGTTATACCGTATACGGTATCGGCACGTGTTGTATAAACGGGAATTTCAAGCCCGTCTGTTTCTTTAACTTTAAATTTTAAAATTGCGCCTTTGGATTTACCTATCCAGTTGTATTGCATAGTTTTAACATTGTCGCCCCAGCCTTTGAGCTTTTCTAAGTCATTTAAAAGTTCTTCAGCGTATTCCGTTATCTTAAAGAACCACTGAGATAAGTTTTTCTTTGTAACTTCGCTGTCGCATCTCCAGCATTTGCCGTCAATTACCTGTTCGTTTGCTAAAACGGTATGACATTTTTCACACCAGTTAACAGGAGCTGTTTTTTTATACGCAAGACCTTTCTTATAAAGCTGTAAGAACAACCACTGAGTCCATCTGTAATAATCAGGAAGACATGTTGTAACTTCTCTTTCCCAATCAACTGACAGCCCGAGCCTTTTAAGCTGGTTTTTCATATAGGCAATATTTTCAAGTGTCCAGTTTTCAGGATTTGCACCATGCTGAATTGCCGCATTTTCTGCCGGCATACCAAAACTATCCCATCCCATGGGATGTAATACATTATATCCTTGGGCTTTCTTAAAACGGGCAATAACATCAGTTATCGTGTAGTTCCTTACATGTCCCATATGAAGTTTTCCCGACGGATATGGAAGCATTGAAAGAGCATAAAACTTGGGTTTATCGGAATTATTTAATGCCTCATAGGGTTTTATTTCTTCCCATTTATTCATCCATTTTTCTTCAAATTTTTGAGCATAGTACTCTTTTTCTAACATTTTTATATCCTTTAACAATTTATAACTTTTATAATGTCTGAAATATCGGAACTTGTTTTATGGATTTCAACTCCCGAATATTCGATTGCATTTTTCGGGTCTTTTAGTCCGTTACCGGTTAAAATACAAACTACCGTTGCATTTTCTTCAATTTTATCCTTTGCTTTTATTAATCCTGCAACGGAAGCACATGATGCCGGTTCTGCAAATACACCTTCAGAGGATGCCATAAGTTTATATGCATATAGTATTTCTTCATCGGTTACCATATCAATAGCACCTTTTGATTCATCTCTTGCAGTTTCCGCTTTTTTCCAGCTTGCAGGATTTCCTATTCTTATTGCTGTTGCAATAGTTTCAGGGTTATCAACTTTATGCCCCAATACGATAGGTGCTGCTCCCGATGCTTGAAATCCCATCATTTTAGGTAATTTAGAGCATTTTTTATCTTCAAAATATTCCTTGTAGCCTTTCCAGTATGCCGTAATATTGCCCGCATTGCCGACGGGAATAAAATGATAATCGGGGGCATCTTCCAGTTGTTCAATTATTTCAAAAGCTCCTGTTTTTTGCCCTTCTATTCTGTATGGGTTGACAGAATTAACAAGAGTAATCGGGTAATCTTCGGCGATTTTTCTGACTGCATTTAATGCATCGTCAAAATTTCCGTTTATTGCAATAATATTTGCACCATACATCATAGCTTGCGACAATTTTCCCATTGCAATATGACCGTCGGGAATTAAAACATGGCATTTCATATTAGCCCTGGCTGCGTATGCTGCGGCAGAAGCTGATGTGTTTCCCGTTGAAGCACAGATAACGGCATTTGAACCGGCTTCCTTTGCCTTAGATACAGCCATTGTCATGCCTCTGTCTTTAAAGCTTCCTGTCGGGTTTAGCCCCTCGTATTTTAAATAAAGATTAATATTTAAACCGATTTTTTTTGCCAGATTGTCCGCTTTAATCAACGGTGTATTACCCTCATTAAGCGAAATAACAGGTGTTTTATCGCTCACCGGCAGATATTTTGCATATTTATCAATTAAACCTTTGTACATAGCTTACATTACCCTTATTTTATTTTCTATTTTAATTTCTCCCGTACTTTCAAGCTCTGCTATCATTGAATTAACACTCTTTTCATAGCATTCTTCCGTTAATACTATAATCGTTGCATGACCGTCCGAATTAATACCTCTTTGTATAATAAATGAAAGATTTATTCCGAAATTTCCGCAAAGAGTTCCGATTTTTCCGATTGTACCCGGATGATTAGAAGCTGTAATTCTAAGATAATAACAGTTTACCGTTTCATCTATACTTACCTGATTGGCATACTCTTTATGGTAGCAAACCGTCATCGGAAGAATGTTGTTTGAACTAATTTCCGCTTTAATGGATAAAATATCACCGACAACCGAGCTTGCAGTCGGAAATTCCCCTGCACCCGGGCCTGCAAACATTACTCTATCGACAGGGAAACCGTTTAATAAAACTGCATTTGTTGCATTTTTAATATCCGAAATTGAATTTGTTTTTGAAACAAGCATGGGGTGAACTCTTATATCGAGCATATTGTCATCTTGTTTTTTGTTATATTTTTTAGCTTGTGCGATAAGCTTTATTTTATATCCCATTTCATCAGCAATCTGCATATCAAGAGCGGTAATTTTTGTTATACCCTCTCTGAATATCTTATCGACAACGATTCTTTTATTGAATACGATATTTGCAAGGATTGCTATTTTATACATAGCATCATATCCCTCAACATCTCCCGTCGGGTCTGTTTCGGCATAACCAAGCTCTTGGGCCTTTTTAAGGCAATCCTCATAAGATAGATTATCTTCTTCCATTTTTGTCAAAATATAATTCGTTGTTCCGTTTAAAATACCGGCAACGGAAGTAAAATTATTTGCTTTAAGACTCGTTTTTATTGGTAATATAATAGGAATACCGCCTGCAACAGCTGCTTCATACAATATTACAACATTGTTTTCTCTTGCTAAATCAAACAATTCCGAGCCATGACGGGCTAAAAGCTCTTTATTTGCAGTAACAATATGTTTTTTATTTTTAATTGCAGTTTTTAAAACATCAAGCACTCCGCATCCGCCCGCAACTTCGACCAAAACATCAACCTCGGGATTATTTGCAATTTCATAAGCATCCGAAGTTATATATGGGACTTCAACATCCCTTTTCTTTGAGGTATTTTTAACGGCAGCTCCGACAATTTCAATATCACTAAGTTTCGATAAAACCTTAACAACCCCTTGTCCTACCGTACCAAGACCTATAATTCCGATTTTTAATTTATTTTCCATATATTGATGATAGCATAAAATTAATTATAAGTTTTGATTTTAACAAAACTGTTTATTTATTAATTATCTTTAATCTGTCTTATTTCAAATCAAAACCAAATAGCTCTTTCCCTTGCAGTCAATCAAAAAATATATAGGCAGACTTCAGAAAAAGTAATTATTACATATATGAGAGTAATAGAAAATTCTGCCTGCACTTTTACTTAAAACAGAACAACAATAAATTAAACACGGATAAAATTCTTCACAAAAATAAGTTTTAAATATATAATTTAGACTATGTTTTTAACAGTCTTGCTAAATATTCTATCAACATACCTTATTTGCTCAATTTTTGAAAATTTATTCATTTTTTTTATTGTTCTTTTCGGTTTGATAGTTTTAAATTGTGAAATCTTATCTGTTCTTCAAATTTTTAATACTAAATCAATAATAATTATTTCGATTGCCGGTTTTATAGTTTCTTTTTTATTCTGGTACAAATTATCAAAGAAAATATATGTCCCGAAATTAAAAGATACCTTTAAAAAAATATATAATTCGCTGAAACTGGATAAAACTCTTTTAATACTTTCTTTTTTCTTTTTATTTATGCTCTTAAGCTTTTTATTTCTTTCAATTTATTCAATTCCGCTTGAACCCGACAGCAGATTTTATCATTTTGCCAGAATTTTTGAATTTATCAAACAGGGTTCTTTTAATCATTTTGACTGTGATGAAATAAGAAATGTAATTATGCCCGTTAATTCCGAAATGATTTATTCGTACTTCTATATTTTTACTAAAAACGAATTTTCATTCGGATTATTGTCTTATTTTTCTTTTATTTATCTTATTGCCGGTTTGTTTAATATATTTTCGGAGCTTAAAATACCTGCAAGAAAAGCACTGTTTTCAATTCTTATATTTTCATCTCTTGCGCTTGTTCTTGTTCAAATTCCGACACACCAAACAGATATTCTAATATCTTCCCTTGTTATTGCAAGTGTATATCTTTTTATAAAAGCAAAAAATTCTAATCCGCTGATTTATTTTTCCTCGCTTGCATATGCTCTTGCAATAGGTACAAAAACAACGGCAATAATGAATTTTATTGCATTTTTTATAATAATAGTTTCGTATAGCCTGATTTATAAAAAAGATTATAAAAATATATTAAAATTCATTTTATTTTTAATCTTTAATTTTATTGTTTTTTCAAGCTATAACTACATTTTAAATTATATTGATTTTCATAACTTTATTGCTCCTTATACTTTTAGGATTGAGCATAAAACCATTAATCTTATTGATAATTTTAAAGGATTAATTGCGGATTTTATTAATTTTCCTTTTAAAATGATGCGAGATGAAAGAGCTACGGGATTTACAATTTTTGAAACACTGGTTATTCTTTCCGTTATTGTTGCTTCATTTTTTGCATTTTTTAAAACAAAAAATAAAAAAATAAAAATGATTTCTCTTTTTGGAATGACATTTGCCCTCAACTTTCTTATCCACTTAATATCCCTTGATAAGTCAGTATATTCCGTGAGATATTTTGTGGAATATAGCGCTCTTGTTACTCCTGCTTTTTCATTTATTTATTTTAAAAAGTTTAATCTGTTAAAATTTTTAATAATACCTTTTTGCATATTTAACCTTACCGTTTATTCGATTTCTTCATCAAGATGTCCTTTATATGCTTTTCTTATACTCGATTTTAACAACTTAAAAAAAGATATTATCTTTAAATACCCGTTGACAGATAAAGAAATACGGGAAGATTACAATATGTCGGAAGAATTTATCGAAAAATTTAAAAAAGAAGATAAAATTCTTGTTTTAAACCATGAACAATTTTATGAGATAAAAAAACTTACTGATTACAATACAAAAATTGCAACTTTTAATTATATGATAAAAAATAATCTTGATAACTATGACTACATTATCGTAAAAGAAAATAAAGAAGTTACAAATAATCCGAAACATTTTATAGATAAATTTAAAAGCGAGGATTTTAGTTACGATTTTTATGCTAAGCAAGTCGGAAAAAGAAATGTTCCGCTTTTTAAAATATATGATTTTAAAGATACGTTTTTTAATAAAAAAGGATTTGTACTGTCTAAAAAAACAAAACTTTTTAAAACTTATGAAAAAATTAAAAAGAATTAAGACAATAACAAAGGACGTGAATTTTGAAGATATTGTAAATGCAATTAATTTACATTATACTGCATAAAGTACAGCTTTTTATGTCAGGTAAATATTAAAATTTTTATAAGCAAAAAATTTCTTTGCATCCTTTAAACAATAGACGAAAGGTAGAATATGAACTTGGGCATCATAAACCGACCTTTTACGGGAACAACAAAAATATATGCCATTTCCGATTCTCATCAGGAAACAAGAAAAACCCGTACTTTTTTATCGAAAATTTTAAACGATAGTAAAAACGATAAAAATGTGCTATTTCTTAATTGCGGAGATATTTTTAAGGGCATTTACCCGAGAGAACTCGAACGGGACAGCTACATCAAAATGAAAGAAGCTAAACCCGACATAGAAATAGTCATTACTTTAGGCAACAATGATTTTGGATTTGACAAAGAAGGCCTTGATTATTTAATAGAAACCGTTAAAAATTTTACTAAAAACGGAATAAAAACCGTTTGTGCAAATATATTCAAATCAGACGGTTTACGGCCTGATTGGCTTAAACCATATACGATAGTAGAACGTGACGGTGACAGAACATTTATTACGGGATTTTGTATAGATAACATCAATACTGCAAAATTCGGAATAATATCCAAAAAACAATTTAGTGTTTTAGACGAAATAAAATCCGCAATCGTTAAAGAAGAGCCCGACAATGTAATCATCTTAAACCACGATTACATGCCGGCAAGCAGGGAAATCGTAAAAACATGCAGGGAAAACGGAATAAATATTGATGTTGTAATAGGAGGTCATGACCACGATATTGTCCCTGCCGACACGGAACTAAATATATATTATCCTCGGTCGTTCTGTGATTCTATGTATAAAATGGACTTGATTAACGGAAACGGTAAAAATAAATTGCAAAACGTAAATGAAATCAAGGTTGAAAAATTAAAAATCAGTCAAACATTTGCAAAAGAACTGGAAGAATATGAAAAATCCTCGGGTTTGCTTGATAATATTGCTCCTTATATATTAGATTTAACAAAAAAATATTCTAAACCCTGTCCTTTAGGAAGTTTTTTGGCTGATGAAATGCAAAAAGTATCAAATTCCGATATTGCTTTTTTCTCAACGGGTTTTTTAATGAAGCCTATGCCCTATAAGGAAAATTCTTATATTACAAATTACCTTTTTAAAAGAACTATAATAGCCGAAAATCCGATAAAAACCGTTGAACTTAATTCAAAACAGTTAAAAGAAGTTTTTCAAAATGCTCTTAAATCAAACGGATACGGTAAAAGTAATCCTAAATTCCTCCAGTGCTCAAACAATATAAGAATAGAAGGAACAAATCACCCCGAAGAAAAATTCTGGGAAGTAAAACAGATTTATATAAATAATGAACCTCTGCTTGATGAAAATTCCAATCCGATTTCCGACAGAAAATATAAATGCGCAATAGAATCTTATATTGCCGAAGGCGGTCAAGGTTTTACTACACTTCAATCGGAAGTAAAACGTGATGTTATAATAAACAATTCACCCGTTAAAATTAATGAAGTTTTAATAAACGGATTAAAAGAAGCACCTTTAAAATATAAAAAGGGTTCATCTTATCCGCAGTTTGAAATCAAGGAAATATAATAATCCGTTGTTAATCTATCCAATAACGATTATTTTCCAAATTTTTCAAGAAATTTTTATCGTATTCTTCATCCCAGCCCAGTTTTTGCTTATCTTCAGGAGATAAATTTTCATAAATTGCACGCATGGTTATTCCAAAATACTTGTTGCATCGACTCCACATTATGCCTGCTTTCGGATTAAAAAAGTGGATAAGGCATGTTGCATAATCTGTATTGTGCGTACCAAATTCGCATCCCATTAAGGCATTTCCTTTTTGCGTTGCCAGAATAAAATTAACAAATCTGTTGTTAAATTTTTTTCTTTCTTTTTCGTGTACTTTTTTAAATGTTTGAATTTGCTCTTTGGTTATATTTCTTCCATATTTATTCTCGTGTTCAATCTGTTTTTGAATATATTCTTGTTCGCTAAACATAAACGGCTTTTCGTAAAACAAATCATTTATATTAAAAGATATGTATTCTATATCTTTAACTTCTCCCGTATCAAAGCAATGTCCCCTTAAATCGACAATTCGTTTAATTCCCGCTTGTTTTAATATTTCAATATCTTCAAGTTTTAAATTATTAAGAGCTGCTCTATAACAATTATTTTTGTCATATAAAGATTTAAAATTAGTAATATCGGCACTTAATAATATTTCTTCATTAACTTCTTCTGTTTGTTCTTTATCAAATTTAGGTTTAGCTAAAATAAGGCTTTTTATAAGTTTATTTAATTCATATTCCGATAATCTGCCCTGAGTGTTATCAATATCTTTAATGTTTAAGTCATTTTCAAGGTGTTCTCTTATGTATCTTCTTCTTTGTTTTGATACGTAATCGTCATAACAAAACACGGTCTTACCGAATAAAAAATTTTGAATATTATGACTTACGGGTAAAATTTTCATTTAATACTCTCCTGTTTTTAATCAAAACGCTTGAAGGAAAGTTTTTGCTTTTTATCATACCTTATTTATTTTTGCATAATATTTCATAAACTTCTTTTAACATATAATGGTCTTTATTTTCTTCTAAATAACCCATATATTCGTCGATATTATTATAAAAATAATCAACATCAAAAACATCTTTATATAAATCCAATTTGTTTAATGCATATAATTCAAGTATTGTTCTTTTGCATTTAATACATTTACCGCAGTTTTTGCCGTTTGTTAAACAAACATGCAGATATTTTTGAGGTAATTTATCATCTGCAATTTGTTTTACTTTTTGCAGTCTTGTAACCGAAGCACCTTCGGAATATAATTGCAGATTTCTTGTACTAAAACAGTGTAAAAGTAATAAATCAAAGTAAGAACAATCATTTTGAGAGTTGTTTTTTAAATTAAAATATGAGTAATCATAAGTAGAAGCATAGTAATATGTTTTCCAGAATTTTTGCATACAATAAACAGCAAACATATTAAAATATGTATGAACCGAACCGTAAAAATTAAAGCCGAATGTATCTTCACTTAAATTAGAATCCGTTATAATAAGCTCCAGTCCGAGTTTATCAGCAACAATTTTAGCGTTATTTCTGCAGTCTGCTATTATTTTCTCATGTCCGTATTCGTCGTAACTATGGTGAAAAGAGCCGACCGAATTTATGCAAAGATGAGTTAATTGCATATCTTTATATTTGCAATTATGTAAATTATGTATAACATGAAATGAATCCACTCCGCAGGAAAGCCCTGTTCCGACATATTTTGGATTTCCTAATTTTTTGCTGTCTGTTTTTGCCGTAATTTTGATGTTATAGATTTTATCATCGTTTCCCGATAGTGTCGGAATTAGAATTTCACGAATATTGTATAATAATTGTTCGGTTACGCATTGTTTGCAGAAAATATCTTGATTATTTCTCATTGCATAAGGTAATACCGCAATCAAGAATGCATCAGCTCTTTCGGTGCATAAATATTTTTCATATTTCAAATCCGTCTCAAAATATAAATCAAATTCTTTATAATCCGTTTTTATATTGCACAACAGACGGCTTTTTTTATTTATTCTTTTAATTTTAGGCTTATCAATTAAAATCATTTTATCTTGTTTTAAACTACAAATATTTACTCCACTTTTGTTATTGAATATAAATCTATGTCCATATCACCGTCATCAGTTGCATTTGTTAATTTTGCCGCCCCGAGAGGGTCAAAAGACATGCATTTTCTGTCGTTTTCCTTATTAAATCTGAAATATACTCCGCTTGATACAATTATTTTATTCAAGTAACCGAGTTCGTTAATTTTATTCAAAATTTTAAAAATCTCTTCTTTGTTTGAATTTTCATCTCCCGCCCAGTATGAAAAAAGCATCCCTACCTTAATTGACTGGCTTAATCCAACCTGCATAAATGTTTTTAATATAGTTAGAATATCCTTTGTTATCGGTCTAAAGTTTGAAAATTCATTGCAGGAAAAAAATATTCTTTCATCGGCATAAAATTGAATGTTTTTGTAACTTTCCTGAAGTTTTTTTACGGTAATTTTAGCAAATTCTCTTCTCAAACTGTGTAAATTTGCAGGGTCTTTTCCGTAGACATCATAGTATTTAAGCTGAAATTCGAATAAACCAAAAAATGTTTTCCTTTCGGGTGCAGGGTCTATATAAGAAGTGTCCGTATTAGCGGAGTTTGCATAAGTATAGTTCGTATATGCAGTAGCTTCGCTTCCGCTCTTATATGCCTGTTCTTTTTTTTCTCTGGCCTCTTTTCTTATTCTCGTTTCTTTCTGTTTTGCCAATCTTTTTTTGATTTCATTATTTTTTTGGTTTTTTTCAATTTCTTCCAATCTTTTTATAAAAATATTTGAAAAATAAAAAAATAATGCAAACACACAGGCGCAATATACATAGCTCATAGATACGAGTTTATTCATAAGTACGGTTTCAACCGGAAAAATTTTATCAAATATTTTCGGTAAAAAACCGATAAATATATTAAAAAATTTGAATAAATTCGGTGATAGCGCCTGTAATATCCAGCACACCAGATAAATTAACGCCATTATCGGTGAAATTAATTTGACTATAATAATAAATTTTATTAAATTGCCAGCTTTCATATTTATAAGTTTATGTTGTCGATTAATCTTGTATTTGTTTCGGGTGTTCTTGCAGCCACGAGGATTATAGTATTATTATCAGCCTCGTTTTGCAATAACTCAAAACTGTTTCTATCCGCAAATTCTATATATTCAACATCTAATTCTTTCATAATTTCAAGACAATTATCGGTTAAAGTTCTTATGTCTTTAACTCCCGAATCGAATAAATTTTTAGTACTAAAAAGTGCTTTTGATATATTGAGAGCTATTTTTCTTTCTTTTTCGGTTAAGTATTTATTTCTGCTTGAAAGTGCCAATCCGTCACTTTCCCTCACAATCGGACAGGGAACTATTTCAATATCAAAATCCAAATCTTTTACCATTTTTTTAATTATAAAAAGTTGCTGGGCATCTTTCTGTCCAAAATACGCTCTTGTTGCTTTTGTAAGATTGAATAATTTTGCAACAACACTGCATACTCCGTCAAAATGTCCGGGGCGGGATTTTCCGCATAATTTATTAACGGCATCATAAGGCGGACAAATTAACGTCAGATTATCTTTTCTGTCCGAATACATTTCACTTACTTTCGGAGCAAAAACGATTTTAACACCCGCATTCTCACAAAGGCTTGCATCTTTTTGAAGCTGTCTCGGGTATTTATCAAGGTCTTCACCCGCTCCGAATTGTATAGGATTTACAAAAACCGATACTACGACATTATCGTTTTCTTTTACCGCCCTATCTATAAGTGATTTATGACCGTCATGAAGCGCTCCCATGGTAGGTACAAGACCAATAGAACCTTTAAAACACGATATTTCAGCCTTTAAATCTTTAATATTATCTATAATTTTCAAGTTTTTCTATCTCCTCGTTATTGAGCGTAAACGACTCTTTTACGCTCGGAAAAGTTCCGGCTTCGACATCCGAACAAAATGCTTTTGCAACATTAAGTATTATATCTTTTAAGCTGGAGTATTGTCTTGCAAATTTCGGTTTATACCTGTCAAATTTTCCAAGTACATCATCCGACACAAGAACCTGTCCGTCGCAGAATTTTCCTCCTCCGATACCGATTGTGGGTATTCTTAACCTTTGCGATATAAATTGGCTCGATTGAAGAGGAAGCATTTCAAGTACTATTGCAAAACATCCCGCATTTTGCAATCTCAGGGCATTTTTAAGTAAATCAATTGTTCTGTCGGCATCTTTGCCTTGAATTTTATGCCCCCCGATTGAATTAATACTCATAGGAGTAAAACCAAGATGTCCCATAACAGGAACTCCGTTTTGAACAAGATGTTTGATGTTATCTACTACAAAATCGGAACATCCTTCCATTTTAATTGCATTTGCTCCCGCTTTTATAAATTCGCAGGCATTTTTCATGGTTTGTATTTTATCAAGCTGAAAACTCATAAAAGGCATATCTGCAACAAGAAGCGCTTTTTCAACCGCTCTTGATACCGCCCTTGTAAATACAAGCATTTCATCCATTCCGATATCAGTGGTGTTTTCATATCCTAAAGCAACTTGAGCAAGAGAATCACCGACAAGTATTATATCAACTCCGGCTTGGTCTATGTATTTTGCCGTTGAATAATCATAGGCAGTCAATACTGTTATCTTCTTGCCCTCTTTTTTAAAGTTTTGTATTTTTTGTATACTGTTTCTCATTATTTGTGATTACTTTTTATCGACCTTTTGTACCAGAAATACACTGCTTTAGCTACTTTTGAACAGTTATGTCTTATGTATCCCTCTTTATTATCTTCAAGCAGATTTCTTTGAACAAGCTCCACGCCCAGTTTTCTTATTTCGGTTATATCTATTTCAACGGGCAAACTTCCGGCTTGTTCGTATTTTTCTGCCATATTTGACGGTATTGCATTATTTACAAGCACGGCATCAAAGAAATTTTTGTTACTATCATCAATATCCTGCAATCTTGCATGATCAAATATTGTTTTAATATGGTCTGAAACAGAATAGTTATCTGTTTCGCCGACCTGTGTCATAGCATTACATACATATATTTTTTTGGCTTTACTGTTCCAAACGGCTCTTGTGATATCTTTTACAAGAAGATTTGAAATTACGGATGTATAAAGGCTTCCGGGACCCATTATAATTAAATCGGCATTGAGAATAGCCTCAACAACATCCGGTGTAGGCTTGCAATCAGCAGGCTCGGAGCATAATTGCATAATTCTTTTTCCGGCTTCGGGAATATTACTTTCACCTTTGACAATCGAATCATCTTCCATTTTGGCATACAGTTTCATATCGTCGCATGTTGCAGGTAAAACCCGTCCTCTTATCAAAAGAACTTTTGAAGACTCTTTAATAGCCGAAACCATATCTCCGCATATAGCAGTCATTGCGGTGATAAATAAATTTCCGAAACTGTGACCCTCGAGTCCTTCACCTGTTCTAAATCTGTACTGAAATAATTTTGTTACTATATCATCGTCATTAGCTAATGCTGCTATGCAGTTTCTTATATCACCCGGAGGCAGAACACCCATCTGCTCTCTTAATCGTCCTGATGAACCGCCGTCATCGCCAACGGTTACAACTGCAGTAATGTTGTTTGTAATTTTTTTAATACCCCGAAGGAGCATTGACAGACCCGTTCCGCCACCTATTGCAACAATCTTCGGACCGTGATCGAGCTTCATTTTTCTGTATAAAACTTCACCCATAGATTGTTTTTTTCTGTTTATATCATTGTCATCCGTTTCCATCATGGAAATATTTGTTTTCTTCCATGAAACAATGAATATAACAGCACTAAAGAGGATTAATAGCCCTCCTACGGGTTCAGGCGGAACAACATGAAACCACTCTTTTGCAGTTTGTACAATATAATAAAGCGGTTCAAGTTTAAATACAAATGTAATCCCGATTCCTGCAAGAATTGATGCCAGTATCATGAGTAAAAACCAGCGTTTAACCCTTAGTCCCGGAACAAGCCATATTGTATCTTTCGGCATTCTTACTTTTTTATTAAAAATTTTCATTTTGTTTCCTTGTTTATATTTGATTTTGAACCCTGTTGTAGTTGATTGGTGTCGGTTTTATAATGTCATAAGCTCTTTTTATGTCATTTAACGACGTAAAATGAATTGTATCGGGGGTAATTTCCATTTCCCTGATTTCTCTAATCGAACTGTTTTCGGTAAATTCAACTTCAAGAGCTGTTTTTAAGCCCGTTTCTTCAATCATATTTCTGTACTCTGGGTTTTGTATAATTAAATTCAACCACGGACAAATTTTTATAATTGCCCTTGCAACAATTTTTGCACTTTCCTGATTGTTGTTTATTTCATCTTTGAGTGCTCCGTGGCATCTTACATTTTCTATTTCAAGGTCAAAAGTCTTGGCATAATTCATTATTGCGCCAATCTGGTAGATAACTACCGCTTCAAGTTCCTCGGGTGATAAATCCATCTTTCTTTTTCCAAAACCTTGAATATCAGGATAGCCTATATGGGCTCCTATTGAAACATTATTTTCCCCTGCGTAAAGAAGAGCTTCTCTGATTTTAACAGGGTCGCCCGCATGAAAACCTGCCGAAATATTTATTGAACTTGCATATTTTGCAATTTCGTATTCTTTTTCGTTATTAAAAGCACCGTAACTCTGTGCTACATCACAATTGAAATCAAACAACTTTTTCCCCATTCTATCAATATACTGGCTGTCTTGTTCTCCTCATTTTGTATAAAAGTTAAAAAATACTATAATTTTCGTACGATTATACATATAAATTATACAATAGAATGCTAAAAATAAGATATTGTTAAAAAAAATTTATATAAAAATCATATTTTTAAATCAGATAAAAATTCAAAAATACTGTTTTTGTATGATAAGTTTATACACTTACACATGCAAGTATATTATCAATGAGCTGTTTTGCCGTTCTCGGGCTTGTTGAACCTTTTAAAACGGCGGTTTTTTTAGCTTTTTCAATCAGGCAATCTTTATCTATATCAATATTGTTATCAATTGCAAGTTCAAGCACGATACTAATGTATTCATCCATTGTCGGCTTTTGAAATAAAATATTTATTCCAAATCTTTCGGATAAAGAATTTAGTTCATTTATGGTGTCATTAAGATGAATTTCATCTCCTTCTCTTGACTTGAAATTTTCTCTTACAAGATGCCGTCTGTTTGAAGTTGCATAAATAACAGCATTTTCGGGACATTGTATTAAAGACCCCTCTAAAATTGCTTTCATTGTGGAAAATGTTTCATCATTATCATCAAAAGATATATCATCCGCAAATATTATGAATTTATAAGGTATTTTTTTTAATTTTTTAAATAACTTATCAAGGTTTATTAAATTATTCTTAAATATCTGTATCATCTTCAATCCCTTAAATTCATTCAGTAAAGCTCTTATTGTTGAAGATTTTCCGCAACCTGCATCTCCATAGAGTAATATATTGTTTACTTTTTTACCCTCAAGGAAAGATGAAGTGTTTTCATAAAGTATTTTCTTTTGCTCTTTATAGCCTTTTAAGTTTGAAAACATTATGTTTTCGCTAAATTCTACGGGCTTAACTTCTAAATCGGTATCAAAAATAAACGCTTCGCTTTTTGAAAAAATATTATCGCATAATATATCGGTTTCAACAAATTGTGCATTGAAATCGGTGTTTGAATTTTCATACTCGGGTAAAAATTCAAAAATTTCTTGAACACTGCTGAATTTATCCCGAAATATTGTCTTTATATCTTCAAACGTCACTCTTGAAATAAAAAACAATATATTAAGTTCTTTCTTAAAGTTGTCATTGGGATTATTTGTAATTTGGTGATTTTGATAAAATAATTTTTTTAAGTATTTTGAAAAATCTTTTTCTTCCGCTTCTTCAAGAGATGAAACAAAATTTCCATATGAAGCAAAAACTTCATCCTCGGATGAATTGTTTGAGAGAAGTTTAAAAAAGGCAAGAAAATTTTTTAAAACAATATCTTCTTTAATGCCTTTTGTTACAATGAGTGTGCTTAAAAGATTAAGCTTTTTAATTCTATCCATAATTATAATTCCATAAATACAGTAAGTGCATAAGGGTTTAAAACATATTCTTTTTCAACATAATTTTTTGTTTCAAAATTATTTATATAGAATAATGAAGTATCCATGCAGATATGCCAGCTTTTTCCTTCTTTTTTGTCGGGTAAAAGCATTTTTAAACTTGAGTTACTGTTGTTTGATGCAATGTAGATTCTTTTTTCTTCACTGTTTTGCTTATCCGCATTGATTAAACAGCCGAAAAATGCTTCATTGCCGTTATTCCAATAACCGTCATTTCCGATATCCGCAATTTGTCCGTTATCATAGTGGTATGTTGTATAATCTGCAAAATTTTTACAGGTAAATATTTTATTTTCGTTTCTGAATTTAATTAATGATCTTACGAATTCCATTGTCCTGTTTTCATAAGAATCTTTTTTTATCGCTCTGTCCCAGTTTAAGTAATTAATACCGTCATCACGATTATAACTGTTATTATTACCGTTTTTTGTATGCATTATGATATCCCCGATTTGAATCATAGGAATACCGGATGATAAAAACAGAAATGACAATTGTTTTCTTATTGCGTTTTCTTTTTTATAGCGGTCATTTTCGTAATTTCCGCAAATCTCCCAGTCGGAACCTCCTTGTGTTGAGGGATTTTTAGTACTAAATGTATTCAAATCAAAAAGCGTAAAGCCGTCATGAGAAGCTATATAATTAACCGCTTTAAGATTACCGTTAAAAGCAGAGGGTGTTCCCTCAATTAAATCTTTCAGCTGTATCGGAGGAACTTGATTAGGGTAAAGGGTAATTTTTCTTATTGTATCCCTTGATACATCATTCCATTCCGCCCAGTAAGACGGAAATTTTCCAAGCTGATAACAATTTTTTCCTCCGCATGTCCACGGTTCCGCAATAAGTATAATTCCGTCATCGGATGAAGCAAAATCATCAACAACTTTGATATTTTTTTTGCTTAATTCTTCTTTTAATTTTCCTGCGAGCGAATTTATTGCAGAATATGTTTCTTCACAATCACAACCACATTCAAGAAGTGCTGCCGCAAGGTCAAACCTGAATGCATCAACCCCTTGATTTGCCCAGTATGCTATTGAATCAATCACAAGATTATATGCTCCCTCGTCAGCTAGGTTAAAATCATTTCCACAGCCTGAATTTGAGCGGTAATAACCGTTAGAATATGTCTTATAATATGAAGAATTGTCTATAAGAGCATAAGAAAGCAAGTTTGCATCATCAAGATTATGACCGACAAGCCCGCCCTCTCCTGTATGGTTGTATACCATATCCATACAAACTTTTATATCGTTTTTGTGAAATTCATTAATCATTTCACGAAATTCATTTAACAATTGCCCGTGTGTTTTATCAAAAGCATATTTCCTTGCAAGGGTGAAATACCCTAACGGCATATACCCCCAGTGATTTGTTCCGTTCTGCCTTGAATCAAATTCATTCAACGGTAAAAATTCAACCATTGTTATGCCGAGATTTTTTATTGATTTTGCAAATTTGCCCGCACCTTTATATGTACCTTTTTCAGGCATTGATATATTTTGAGTCAAATCTTTTATATGAACTTCCCCGATGATTTCATTTGCAAAAGGTCTCGGAGTTATTTTTGCGATTTTGGTATCAGCTTTGGGAAAATAAATAGATTTAATTGACCATTTTGCATTATCAATGAGATGAAAATTACTGCCCGAGCGAAACATATTCAACCCGGGATTTACATCGGAAGCAAGATGCGATAATTCCTGAGTATACGGGTCAAATGCTATTTTATTAGGGTCAAAACGATTGTTTTTTTCATCAAACTTGGAAAGAAATCCGTTATCAAAACCCGGTTCCCAATTTTCATCGTATTCCCAATTTTCCCCGAATACCCTGTAACCGTAGAATACAGGTTTTTTATGACAATTCAGGACATAATCCTTAACGGATGTGTACCAGATATTGTTTTCTCCTTTATCCATATTTAAAGCCATGATGGGATTTTCACCCTCGGGTTTATCAAATATGCAGAGAAGAATTTTTGTTGCATTTTTTGAATACAAACTAAAATCTATACTTTTTGTATCTTCGTTATAATTCGCACCCAGAGCTGTTTTATCTGTTGTAATTTGTTCCATTCTGCTACCTTTTTATCGGATTAATAACTATTCCCGATAATAATTTCGGATAAAAATAGGTTGATTTTTGAGGCATTCTGTATCCCTCGCCCGAGATATTTAAAATATCCTGCATTTTTGGATATGCCATTATAAATACTGCAGATGCCCCGTGATTCAGCGAATTAAAGGCAACGGATTCTCTTTTTTCGTATTTTATTCCGTTTTGAGCCATTAATTCTTCGTCTTTAAATTTTAATTCTTTCTTTAAAATTAGTTCATGAAGTGCCGTCAGATCAAGATTTCTAAGTACTTCAGGTGCATCGATTTTATTTTTTGCTTCGGGATTTAATTTTAAAATATAAAATTTATTATCTCCTTTTAAAATCAATCCTGTTGTAATTTGTTTTTTATTTTCTTCTTCAATTTTGTTTAAGAATTCATCCTTATTGTCAGCCGTTTCAATTGTATAGTATTTTTTTACGGCATTAAGGATATCATCTTTATTGATATTTTTTTCTATAATACGATGGGTCGGATAGATAATTAAATTTTTATCCGCAGAATTTGTAAAATAACTCATTACATATTTGGCATACTCGTTTTCAGGATGCTCTTTAGAATATCTTAAAGAAGTTTCATAGCGATGATGTCCGTCTGCAATCAAAAGAGTTTTGTTTTCAAGAACCTTTTGAATAAGCTTTATATCATCGTCGTCATCAATTAAATAAACAACATTTTCAACATCATAATCATCAATAACATCCATGAACGGCTTTTTTGAAGTGTATTTTGGAAGAATACTGTTTTCTATCACCTGTTCGGTGTCGTTATATACCATAAAAATTTGAGAGAAAAATGCACCCGTTGACGTTATAAGTTTAAATCTATCCTCTTTGGGTCCTCCCATTGTATATTCATGCGGAAGAATTTTTTTTGTAGAAAATTCTTCTATTTTATTTCTTGCAATAAAACCTTTTCTTTCGATTAAATCGCCTTTTTCATTTGTATATTTTTGAATAATGTAGAATATTGAGGGTTTTTTAACAGGAATAAGGATACCGTCTTCTTGCCATTTTTTAAAATAATTGCTCGCTTCATTGTATTTATTTTCGCCTTTTGCAAGAATTAAGCGTACAATATTATAATCGCTTCTTTTATAAAGCTCATCTTGGTATTTGTTATCTATAACATCATACGGAGGAGCAATAACATCATTAATGCTAACCTTTTCCTGATTGTAAACAATTGCATTTATAGGTAAAATTTCCATCAATATCCTCTTTTTATCTAAATATAATTATATTCTATTTGATTTTAAATTTTCTTGCCAGAATTTAATTAAGTTATGTAAAAATTCGTTAATCATACCCTCTTAAATAATGTTACCTGCTAAATATTTTCAAAAAAATAATCATGAAAATACTAAACCTTTAAACCCCGACATATTAACGGTTATACTGCTCGGAACGGTAAAACACCGCATATAAGAGTAAATATATTTCCAGTGATTAAGAAAAGAGGATATTTCAAACTATTCGGGAGATAAAAAATTAATTTTTTTGTAAATATTTTTAACATTAGCGCAATTTCATCTTAAAAAAATACTTTATATAAATGGTTAGTGTTAAAAGGTTAGTTTTATATGGGTGCAAATATTTCAATAAACCCAAATATGTCAATTAATCAAAACTCTGCAAATTATTTAAAAGAAAAACTTGAAGAAGCAAAAAACAAGCAGGGTTTTATCGGGAATTTATGGAACGGGTTTAAGGAGCTTACAAATATAGGAGTAAGCGTATCCGATTGTGAAGGTATGCTTCAAAAGTATCAATCGGGAAAAATCAGTTTTGAAGAAGCAGTTGAATATATTGAAAATTTTGAAAAGAAGCAGGAAAATGTAACTGATTTAGCTGTTAATATAGGAACAGGCGTAGCCGCAATTGCTGCAACTGCAGGAATTCCAACCGCTGCTCCTTTAATTGCAATCGGAGCAGGAGTCGGAGCTGTTGCTAAAGCCGGAATAAAATTTTTAGATAGAGCAACTAATAATATTAAAGATGACGAATACAATCTTAAATCGATTGCAAAAGACGGTATATCTGGCGCAATAACCGGTACAACAAGTGCTATTCCATCAAGCTTCTTTAAAAATACAAAGAGCACTGCAGTTGGAAGAAAACTTCTTTTTGAAAACGGTTTTAAATGCGGACTTGCATGCGGTAGTGCATCGGGATTTGCGGGTTATATGACAGATGTCGCTTTTAATGATAAAGAATTTGATTTAAAAGAATGTGCCAAAACCACCATACTTTCAGGAGCCATAGCGGCGCCAATCGGAGGACTGGTAACAGCCGGCGTATCGAATATTTCGGGCGGCTTAACCGAAATACAAAAAGATATGGCGTCAAGTACCGCAAAAAAAGTGTTATCTTTTGAAGTTAAAAATATGTAAAATTATTAAATGCGTAAAACTAATATTCACAGTGGATTAGTAACGCATTACAACCGGGGGAACGGTTATAAACAGGTTGCAAGCAGGTCTTTGTTCAACCTGTTTTGTAATTTGTAAGAAATTGACCTTAATATACGGACATATTACAATATAAATCGGTATAAAAGGTTTAATATGATATCCGACAATTTAACAGAAGAAAAAAACACGGGAATAGAAAGAAAAAAGTTTGTTTTAAAGAAAAGAACTTCAATAAAACAGGACTATAAGGTTGATTACGCTAATGAACTAAACCCGAAACAGCTTGAAGCCGTTACATCCCGTGATGGTGCAATACTTGTTATAGCAGGAGCGGGAACGGGTAAAACAAAAACTTTAACATACAGAACCGCAAGGCTTATTGAGGATGGCATTAACCCTGAAAATATCCTGCTTTTAACATTTACAAGAAAGGCAAGTGCTCAAATGCTCAATCGAGCTTCACTTGTTCTCGATGAAAGATGTGATAAAGTTGCAGGCGGTACATTTCACAGTTTTTCAAATTTGATATTAAGAAAATATTCTAAACTTTTGGGACTCAAAAATAATTTTACAATAATGGATATGTCGGATAGCGAGGATGCTATTAACCTTATAACAAATACTCTTTATCCCAAAAAAGAAAAAAGATTTCCCAAGAAATCAACAATTTTGGAGATTTATTCAAAAAGCGTTAATAAAGAAAGACCCGTTAAGGAAATAATTGAAAAAGAGTATTATAATTTTTCCGATGTGGAAGATAAGATAATTCAAATTCAACAGGCATATGTTAAATATAAGCGTGAAAATTCTTTGCTGGATTATGATGATTTGCTTTTATATTTAAAATTTCTTCTGTCCGAAAATGAAAATATAAGAAAAAAACTTTCAAATCAATATAAATATATTATGATTGACGAATATCAGGATACCAATACTCTTCAAGCCGATATAATCAAACTTCTTGCTTCCGAACACAACAATGTTATGGCAGTAGGGGATGATTCTCAAAGCATTTATGCTTTTAGAGGCGCAAATTACAGAAATATTCTTGATTTTCCAAATATTTTTCCGAATGTTAAAATAATCAAGCTTGAGCAGAATTACCGCTCAAATCAAAATATTTTAAACCTTGCAAACAATATAATAGCCAAAGCTAAAGAGGGGTATAAAAAAGAACTGTACTCAACAATAAACGATAATATCATGCCTGCCATCGTAAGAGCCAAAAATTCAACAATGGAAGCCGAATTTGTCTGCGAAAAAATCCTTGAATTACTTGATGAAGATATACCGCTCAATGATATTGCCGTATTAATCAGAAATGCAAGAATGAGTTATAATCTTGAAATCGAACTTGCAAAAAGAAATATTCCGTTTCAAAAATTCGGCGGGCCTAAATTTATGGATTCGGCACACATTAAAGATATAATTGCTCATCTTAGAGTTATTTTAAATCCTGATGATACCATAAGTTTAAACAGAATTCTTTTGCTTTTAAAGGGAATAGGTGCAAAAACAACTTCTCTTATAATTCCTGTTATGCAAAATAAGAATTATGATTTAAAATTGCTTCCAAGTAAATATTCTTCTCAGCTTGCACCGTTATTTAAAATAATACTAAATTCTAAAGTTGAAGAAAATCTTGCAAGACTTGTAGAGAATGTAATTCAATACTATAAACCGATTTTAAAAGAACGTTATGATGACTGGCAAAAGAGAGAAAAAGACCTTGAACATTTTTTGTATCTTTCAAAGCAATATAAAAAACTCGATAGTTTTTTGTCGGATTTAGCGCTCGAACCTCCCGAAGCAAGTGTTGAAGGGATGTATAAAAATAATATCAAAGACGATTGTCTAACAATTTCAACTATACATAGCGCAAAGGGATTAGAATGGAACAGTGTTTTTATAATCGGTGCTGTTGACGGTCGCTTCCCAAGTGCTTATTCCTTTAATTCCACGGAAGAAACGGAAGAGGAGCTTAGACTCATGTATGTCGCCGTTACAAGAGCAAAGTCAAATCTTTTTATAAGTTATCCTGTTGATATGTATGATTATTCAAGCCAGATGATATTAACAAAACCATCAAGATTTCTTGAAGATGCCGATGGTTATCTTGAACCGTGGGATATCGAAGAAGAATAAAAACTATAAAGTTATATTAATCTGTTTAAAATCCCTATCCCAAAAGAATTAGGGTAGATAGACAGTGCAAAAAATATTAACTTTTGTAAAATATACAATTTAGAATGCAATTATAAATCTTTTAAATACTTTATTAATGTATAAGTTTAATAAAAGATTGAGAGACAAATTTTATGACAGAAGTTGAACTAAATGCATTGTTTAACATTTCCCCCGAAAAAGTTAAAAATGTATATGCAACAAACACTCTTAAAGGCGCAGCTGAAATCAGAAGAATAATCAAAGTCTTTTCAATTGCAAAAGACCAGAGAAAAACTTCAAAAAGTATATCTGCAAGAGGACTTGCGGCATTCGGTGCTATTTTAATGAGCAATAATTAACTTCTTTTTTTAAGAATAATAATAAATTTATCAATAAGCTCTGACAGCATCAGTGACAGTTTTCTGTAGTCAAGAACGGTAAAATCTATTACATCCGTTTCGAAGAGTCTTTTCTGATCGTTTTCGGTTATTGTAAGACGAACGGTTGTATGCTCAATTCCGTCGTATTCGAGAAGTATTGAAGCACTCATTGTGCCTGAAGATACGCTAAATAATGATTTATTTCCAACATAGGAATTAATTGCAAAATCTTCCCCTTTGATTTTCAAAATGCTTTCATATTTTCTGAATACAGGTTCTACAACGACTCTTAATTTTCTGTTGTATGCTTGATTAAACAGTTTTATACTGTTTTTATCAAATGCGGTATTTTGGATTGATTTCGTTTGATTAATATTTTTGACCGATTTTTGAGAAACGGTATCACCTGTATTTTGAATTGATTGCTCTATATAACCGCTGTTTTTTGTTGTGTTTGAATAAAAATCAGATGCAACAATTAAGGAATTAGTGTTTTCCGAAGCTTTTTCAAGAGCAGCTTCAAGAGCTTCAACTATATCTTCAAATTTTTGCTCCTGAATTTCAACAACTCCTGCATTTGCACCGGAATCTATTCCCAGATTTTGATTTATTCTTTCAAAAACGCTGTATGCGCCGTTTAATTTTGTTTTCTGAAGATAAACATAATATTTATCCAAATCTTTTATTACTATTGAATCGTTAAGACGTATTGATTTTTTAAGCACCGCTATAAAATCCTGCGGATTTTTGCAATCGGGATATTTTTTATCCGGCGAGATTAAAAGCAGGCATGCTTTTTGTGAATATTTTTTTGTTTGAGTTATTTCGTTTTTTAAGAATTCATTGCAGTATTTTTGAGAATAAACACCCGATTCCGATTGTACTATTCCGAGGGTCGTTAAGAAATTGGTTCTTGATTCAATACACATTGCAGTTTCATTTTTTTGCAGACACCAGATAACTCTTATTAGAAGCTCATAATCTATAACAGGCATAAATAAGATATCGCTTACACCGTTATCAAAAGCTTCTATAACTGTCTCTCTCGAGCAGTTTTCATTTACAAAAAGTATGGGAACATTACCGTAATTTTCATGTTTTTTTATTTTTTTGATTAAATTAAGTGCGGAAACATTGTTATTAACACAATGCAGAATTATAACATTCGGGTTTACGGTATCAAACACGGATTGCACTTCTTCAATAGTACAAGAAGCAACTTTATCAAGATTTCTTAAAAGCACCAGCTTTTGAGAAATCTGGCTGATAAACTCCTGTTTGTCGCTTATAATAATGACTGTGTTGACGTCTGCCATCTATATAAAAGACTCCAATAATTCCCTTACTTTATAAACTACAATACTACAAAAATTATTATAATGTAAAAATTTTACAAATGACAATACAAACTAATTCTGTTAGAATTATTTTATGAAAGATTTTTTTAAAAATAATACGGTTATTCTTTTAATAACGTTAACGATAGGATTATTATTAAGATTATATAATTTAAACAAACCCGAGGGGTTATGGAATGATGAGTATATAACATATTCTATTTCTATGTTGAAATTTCCCTTTGATTTTTTTGAGGGAATAAGAACAAATTGTCATGCTCCTCTGCATTATTTTTATCTTAAATTATGGATGGCAATATTTAAAAATTCCGATTTTATGATAAGAATGTCTTCGCTTGTACCAAATCTGGCGGGATGTCTTGTTATGTATTATGCCGGAAAAAATTATCAGACAAAGGAAAATTCGGTTAAAATCGGTTTATCATGTGCTGTTATTGCTTCTATCAGTTCATTTTTAATTTATTTTTCACAGGAAGCAAGAATATATTCTATGATATTTTTGCTATCGTCATTTGTATTGCTCTTTTCTTTAAAAATGTATTTTAATCCGAGCAAAAAGAATATGTGGTGGCTTACCGCTTTTTCGGTACTTTTAATTTTAGAGCATACAATAGGTTTTGTTTTCGTTTTGTTTAATGCTTTTGCACTTATGGCATTCAGACAAAAACAAAAAAAGAAAAAAGGTGAAACGGATTACTATATTCCGATTGTTGCGGGTTTAATTCTTTGTTTACCGCTTGTGCCGTTTTTATTTAGGATTTTTGCTCATCCTACATATTTTTCTCAATGGTGGGCACCGTTTAGCTGGTCAAAGATATTTTTCTTCTTTACCGATTTATTTTCACCCGTCTTAAAAAATATTACAAACTCGCCCGTTAGTTTTTATCATCAAATTGTAAATAATAATGTCATTAATATAGGCTTTATTTTATTTGCAATTATTCCTGCTTCAATTGCACTGTTTTTGATAATAAAATCAAATATCGATTCAAAAAGAGTTAACAAGTATCTTCTTGCGGTTTTTACGGCAACATTTTTAACTGTTTTGATTACATCAATTGCAGGTAAAATTATATTTTTAACAAAATATTTAACGGAATTATATCCTGTTTTGATTTTGATGATGTCAATAGGATGGGCGGAATTGATATCAAAAAATACAAAAATAATGCTCGCAACAGTTTATATTTTTATGAGCCTGTTTTTCATTATTGTTTCTCATACATCGGCAATAAGGCTGGTAAGAAGCGAGGGGCAAAAATTGCCGGTTACAATGATGCAAGATATGGGCTTAAAGAAAAATGACAAGATATTGTTTTTATATTATCCCACAACCCATTTTTCAAAATATCTGGATATGGATAATTATATTGCCGAGTCTTTTGATAAATATAATTTCCCCGAAATTCTGGACAAAGGTACAACTTTTGATGCCTTTAAAGACGGTCATAATTTGTATCAAGTTTTTTTTTAAATCCCGACAAAACATATATAGTTGAAAAAGAATTTTCAAAAAGACTTTTGGATAAAATGAGCAAGGGCGATAATTTATTTATTGTCGACCTTACGACGGTAAGTTTTTTTAATTCGGAAAGATTAAAAAACATTGCAAGTAATGAAGAAGAATACAAAAGAATCCCGTTTTTGTTTTTGGTTTCTTCTTACTTAAAAAATTCTGCTATAAGCATTGCTTATAGCAGAATGAAATATATCGATAAAAAAACCATTTACAGTTGGGATATTTATAAGTTTCAAAAAGATTAGTTAACCTTTTCAATTATCTTATCAATTAAGCCGTATTCAAGAGCTTCTTTTGCACTCATAAAATTATCCCTTTCGGTATCTTTTTTGATTGTTTCAATCTTTTGACCGGTATGTTCGGCTAAAAGTGTATTTAGCATGGTTTTCATTCTTAAAATTTCTTTTGCTTCAATTTCAATATCTGTAGCCTGACCTTTAGCACCGCCTAGAGGCTGATGTATCATAATTCTTGAGTTTGGAAGCGCAAGACGTTTTCCTTTTGTTCCGCCCGAAAGTAAAAACGCACCCATAGAAGCAGCGTCTCCGAGGCAAATCGTTGAAACATCAGCTTTAATTAATTTCATTGTATCATATATTGCCATTCCGGCTGTTATTACACCGCCCGGAGAATTGATATAAAGCATAATATCTTTTTCCGAATTTTCGCTGTCAAGTAATAATAATTGCGCAACGATAGAATTAGCTACATCGTCATCAATTTCAGAACCTAAGAAAATAATTCTTTCTCTCAGCAGTCTTGAAAAAATATCAAAAGACCTTTCACCCCTGCTTGATGCTTCTATAACGGTCGGTACATAATCCATAATTTTATATTCGTTTATTCCGTACATAACAGTATCCTTTTTTCTTTTATTATAATATAAAGTTTGAAATTATAAACATAATTATCACTTAATTCATTTGTTTGAAGCAGAAATGCATATATTTTAAAAATAAAGTTGAACAATCAAATTCTTTATTTTAAAATTACCTTATGAATTCAAATAAATAAGGAGTTTGACTAATGAAAAAATCAATCAAAGATTTAGGGGACATCAAAGGAAAAAGAGCGCTCGTAAGAGTTGATGTTAATGTGCCTCTTGATGAGAACAATAATGTAACGGATGACACAAGAATAAGAGCAATCATTCCTACGGTTGAAAACTTAACTTCCCGTGGTGCAAAAGTTATTCTTATGGCTCATCTCGGTCGTCCAAAGGGAGAAGTTAAACCCGAATTTTCGCTTGAACCGGTTGCAAAATATATGTCTAAAGTTCTGGGCAAAGATGTACTGTTTGTTAAGTCTTTAGTAGGTCAAGGCGCAGATAAAGAACTTGCAGGTTTAAAAGACGGTGAAATTGCATTATTGGAAAATATCAGATTTTATAAAGCGGAAGAAGCAAAAGATGATGATATGACATTTGCTCAAGAACTTGCAAAACTCGGTGATTTTTATGTAAACGATGCTTTTGGCGCTGCTCACAGATGTCATACTTCAACGGCTAAATTAGCTCGTGTATTAAAACCTGCAGTATCAGGTCTTTTAATGGAAAAAGAATTAAGATGCCTCGGCAATGCTCTTGATAATCCCGCACATCCTTTTACGGCAATTGTCGGCGGTGCAAAAGTTTCAACTAAAATCGGAGTTTTAGAAAACCTGATTGATAAAGTTGATAATTTAATTATAGGCGGCGGAATGGCTTATACTTTTGTTAAAGCTAACGGCGGAAAAATCGGAAATTCGATTTGTGAAGATGACCAGTTGGAAACAGCTAAAGCAATTGAAGCTAAGGCAAAAGCAAAGAAGGTAAACCTTGTTCTTGCAACTGATGTTCTTGTAACAGATGATTTTTCGGGTAACGGAACAAATAAAGTTGTAGATGTTAAAAATATTCCAGACGGTTTTGAAGGAGTTGACGCAGGTCCTAATACTCAAAAAGTATTTGCTGATGTTATTAAATCATCTAAAACAATATTGATGAATGGTCCTGTTGGTGCTTTTGAAAATCCTAAATTTGCAGAAGGTACCAAATCCGTATTAAAAGCCGTTGTTGAAGCAACAGCTTCCGGCGCAACATCTGTTATTGGCGGAGGAGATTCGGTAAGCGCAGCTAAGAAGTTCTGCAAAGCTGAAGATTTTACTCATGTATCAACAGGGGGCGGTGCTTCTCTTGAATTCATAGAGGGTAAAGTTCTTCCCGGTGTTGATGCGTTAGATGATTAATTAACAAAATAAATTATACTTAAAATAAGACAGAATACTTCTAAACGAATTTCTGTCTTATTTTTTAATATTAAATTTTGTAAAGAAATAAAAAATATTGAGCAATTACTCAAAGTAAATATACTTTATATATATGTAAGACATAAATGA
>CADBOJ010000090.1 GCA_902796305.1 uncultured bacterium
ATATGTTCCATGATATCCTTTTGTTCAATTTTTATATCTTCTATTTGGGCGATTTTTTCAACAATTAAAGAATTTTTTATTCTTTTTACCGCTTCTTCTCTGAAACGATTTTCAACATTGTCTTTACCTTCTTTTTCAACAAGTTCATCAAAATTAGCGCCCTGCTGTTTTGCCTGCATTTTAGCTTCGGTCATTATTGCCTGATATTCTCTGTCCAGCATTGTATCCTGAATTTGAATTTCCGTTGAAGCAAGAACCATATCAAATACTGCATCCGATTTAATTCTGTCATTTTGATCTTTTGCTATATTGTCGAGGTATTTTTGAATATCTTCTTTTAAAGCTTCAAGACTATCTTTACCTGCTTTTTTTGCCAATTCATCATTAAGTTCAGGCAAAACTCTTTCTTTTACTTCAATAAGTTTAATTCCAAAAGTTGCATCCGCACCTTTTAATTTATCTTCATGGTAATCTTCAGGGAATTTAACGGTGATATCAAATTCTTCTCCTGCACTGTGACCAACAATTCCTTCCGCAAATCCCGGAATAAAGTTTGAATGAGCTAAATCAAGCGCATAATTCTTTCCGTCGCCATGTTCTATTTTTTCATCACCAATGAATCCGTCAAAATCAATAACTGCTATATCTTTATCGGTAGCGGCTCTGTCAACTTTTTCGGTTTTTGAAAATCTTCTTTGAGTCATTTCGAGTTCTTTTTGAAGAGCATTTTTATCGGTTTTATATTCTTCATATTCAACTTCAAGGTCTTTATACTGACCGAGTTTAACTTCAGGTTTTAATTCAACTTTAGCTTGCAGTTTTAATTCTTTACCGACTTCAAATTCAACATTTTCAATACTCGGATGAAAAGCTATATTTAACTTATTTTCCTCAATTGCTTTTTGAAATTCCGGCGGAAACAGTCTGTCTATTACTTCCGCTTTAATTCTATCCTTACCAACGTATTTTTCTATAATAGCGTTAGGAGCTTTACCTCTTCTAAAACCTGCAATATTAACATTTGCTCCGTATGCTTTAAGAGCCTTATCGTAGGTATCTTTTGCTACATTAGAATCAATTGTCATTTCGATTGTTGCGATGTTTTTATCATCAACTTTAACTGTACTTGTCATGGCACCTCTCAATTATAATATTTACGTATAATATAGTATAAACCAAAAATAAAAAACATGGTCAATATAGAGTATATTATGCCGTTAATTTATTTTTTTTATTTTTTAAAAAATGATTTTCAGTATCGATACAATATTAAGCTAATGTTTATATTTAGCTATAAATATGAACAAATGTAAAAATAAAATAAAAGAAAAAGGCAATTATTTTTAAAATTATTTCTTTATATAAGTAATCACAAAAAAAGAGCGGGATATAAAAAGAAAGGAAAGGATATCAACATGACTTCATCAGTGGCACCTTTAGAACAGGCGACTTTAGAACCTCGAAAATTAGAACTTAAACTTACTCCTGAAAATATCAAAAAAGCGGGAGAGGATTGTTTATTTCCGGGTCATATGCAGGCAATAAATGATCTTGCAACAGAATTATTTGCAGAATTTAACAATGAAGATAATGAATATCTTGATATATTAGACGATAAAACAGGTCTTTTAAAAAGCGATATTACTTTGGATGACTTGATAACATTAGCAAGTATCGACGAAATTAACGCAGGTTTTAACAATGAGCCCGCAAGGCTGACATATTCTCCACCATCTGCCGTGACAGACGGTCATCACGTATTTGATTATGATGCAGACGGAAACGGATATCTTGACCGTTGTTTTCGCTTTGATAATGAAGATGGCAAAATTATCTATCAAATAATGTACGGTAATGGAACTGGAACTCAAATTGACATCACACGTGGCGACGATAATTACAATATTAGCCCAGGTATTTCAATTTGGCACTATTATACCTCATCAGATAATACAGAGGAACATTTACATATTTTGGAACGCGCGTTGCCTGACGGAGTGTCCTTAGAGTATAACAATAAGGAATATTCTATATACTGGAAAGAAGACGGAAGCGCTATGATGACTAGACAGGAATAAAATATTTTTTAATAATACGGTAAGCAAAGAAGCCGAATAAACAATTTCTTTATATAAAAAAGACTGCCTGATGGGGCAGTCTTTTTTATATTTCAGTTAAAAAATTTTTATGATATTATAAGGAGGACAACTAAACAAGGAGAAAATTATGGCAAAATACGTATGCACGGTTTGCGGATATGTATATGACGAAGAAGCAGGTGATACTGATAACGGAATTAAAGCGGGAACAAAATTCTCGGAACTTCCGGATGATTGGACATGCCCTCTTTGCTCGGTTCCGAAAGAACAATTTGAAATACAGGAATAATTAAACAAAAACAGG
>CADBOJ010000091.1 GCA_902796305.1 uncultured bacterium
AAAACTCTTAAATAATACAAAAGACTGCAAAGAGATGCAAAAATTATTATAAATGTTAAACTTTGGAATATTAAAATAAATCCCTGTTCAGAGTTTGCTGCTCCTAAAGAGCCAAAAACAAAAACAACACCTTCTCTTGCGGCTTCTATAATTTTTGAAAAGAATTTACTAAATGCCAATAGTACATCTCTGCTTCTCGGCAATAGGAAAATGATTGTTCCAATAACTATTTCAAGAGAAAAAGCCGTAAAAATTGTTCTAAAATTAACTGATTTTTTACGACTGCTGAAAAGCCAAGCAATAAAAAGAAAAATAAATATTCCAACCAATCCTATAAATTTTTGCGACATAAACTCTCCTAATTTTATATCATTTTTATGCAAAATGTAATTAAATAAACTGAAGGCATTGTAACATAAAACTGAATTGTGAAAAATAATTAAAGATTTTTAAAGTTTCATTATTTTATTACTTTGGTTGTAAAATCTGTTTTTGTAGGATCTTTTTCATTAGCTTTTAAATTTATTCTAAAATATTTTGCGCGATTGTCATCAATCCCGATTGGCGGAATTTTATTTAGACGGTTTAGTGTTTCAGCTTTTTTCTTTTCTGTCGGTATAAGCATATTTACTAACCAATTAAGAGGAATATGTATAACCTTAATCTGTTTTACAATTGAATTATCATATTTTCCCCAAATATCAATATTTCCCTGCTCTATTATATAGTTGTAAAAACCTTCAATGTATGCCGATGTAAATTCGTGCTGCATACGAATATCTATATCACGAATAAATATATCATCACATTTAAAGAAACCGCTTATATTAGACCTTATATTTCCTTTTTTCTTTGCATTGAATTTTATATAATCTGAAACCTTAGCTTTTTTATTTAAGTTTTTATCAACAGAAAATTCCAATTCTTCAAGTCCCGGTAAAGCTCCGTCTTGGATTTCAAATTTTGCAGTCGCATTCCAATTTTCCCAATTTTTGCCTGTTTTAGAATGAAGTTGGGCATTGGCATATCCTTGAATTTGATTTTTAATATTGAAGAATTTTTCCGCAACAATATTTGAGTCTATATTTTTTGCCGTAAAATCAATGATTGAAGAATCTATATTAAAATCGTACGTTCCATTCGCCGATAGTTTGCCGTTTGCAAAATCAATCTCAGATGTATTATATTTAAAAATTGCATTTTTAAGACTGCCGAAAACCTTAATATTTCTTATAGGATAATCTTTAATAATGATGGAATTAACCGCAATATTATATTTATTAATATCCATATTGATATCTCTAACCCCTGCACTTAATTTTTTATTCGGGGAATTAAAATCAAATTTTTTGTTTGGAGTATCAGATTTATTGGATTTCTTGACAATAAATTTATCAAGGAATAAATCCATATAGTTTACATATATTTTGTTTTTGAAGTCATTTTTAACCTCTGTTTTACAATTAAATTTTTCATTTTTATATGTTCCGCCTGCCTCAATTTTTGCAGTCTTTTCATCGGCAATAACACTTGCGGATTTTACATGGAAATGATTAAAGATTGTATCAATAACCTCAAAATTACCTGTAATTTGCTCTGTAGTAAAACTATATTTTAAAGCACCGTTAAATTTACCGCCCAAAACATATTGCTTAAAAGAGCCGACAAATGAGTTTGGTATATAGCCGTTTGTGTTTAAAGTTATGTATTGCGGAGTCATTTTGCTGTTTATGATTTTAAAATATCCGTTTCCAAATAATATGTCTTTAAACTTATTATTTTCTTGAACAGAAAATCTGTAATCTTTTAGGAAAAATTCCTTATCAATTTTTTGAGTTTCCGCAAATATTTTTTTATTTTTGTTTTTAATTCCTGCATGGAAATCATTAAACATTATGCCTGAATTTGCAGGAATATTTATATAATATTTAGCATTAGGTTTCTTTTGCTTTATATAATAATCGACTTCCATATCAAGATAATTTTTAACTTTTATATTAGAAGGAAGATATTTTTTAGCCAAAGCTGTAGTAATTTTTGAATTAACTTTTCCGAAAACTTCTTTTTTCTGCCTGTCATACATTTCTTTTATGAGCAGTTCATGTGTCAATTTCTCTGTTCCGAATGTTCCGATGGCATATGATTTTACTTCACCATTTTTTATAAAGAATTCTGCTTTTTTACAAGTTATAGGAATATAAAACGGAAGAAATTTAGCAAATAAATCATTACCTGTTATTATACCTGACAAGTCATTATCTTTATAAACCAAGTCAATATCGGCTGTACCTTTAAAATCCGTAAAATTTTCTATAAATTTTCTTTCATTTATGCCATATTTTTGCAGGAACAATACGGTTTCAAGAGTTTCTTTTACGGGAACTTTATCTCCTTTAATCGTAAAATTATCTAATTTATTGTCATTTAAAATATTGCCGTCTATAACAATACGTGTTTTACCGACTGCAAGCGGAAAGTTTTTAGCTGTTAACTTTTTATTTTCTATGCATAAACTTCCTTTTTCACCTATTAATATCGGGTGTAAAACTCTATCAAGCGATATATTCAAAATTATATCAAGGTTTTTTATTCCGTTATTTTCTTTAATTACAAACTGATTTGATGATATTGATAATTTTTCGCCTTCATTTCGTACAATTTCTATTTTTTTAATGTTTGCATAAGGTATTTTATTTATATCAAAAGATTTTTTCTTTTTTGTACTTTTTTTCTTTTCACTTTTTAGTTTTTTTAAGATATCAAGATTTGCGTATACTAAATCCGCATCTAAATTTTTTAATTCTAATCTATCAACAGATGTATTCAAATTTTCTATATTTAATCCGACTTTATCGTTATTTTTGATAATTATTTCTTTTGCCGTTATTTTAACGGATAATAACGGTGATATTTCGACTTTAAAACCGCTTATATCAGAATTCATATTATATTTGGTTTTAATGAAATTATTTGATATTTTGATAAAATTGTCTGAATTTAAAAATAAAGAAATGCTAAAAATAAACCCTAAATAGAGTACAATTAATGTTGAAAGAATTATAATCGAAATTTTAAATTTTTTCATTTATCAATAATATCCACTAATATCTTAACTGATAAAAATATATGGTTGAATAATTGATATTCAACCATATATTTGCAAAAATTTATTAATATGCAAACTGATAAGTTTTTCCCTGTTTTTGAATTGTAAATTGAAGCGGTTGCGGGTCTTCTTTAAATTTTAAACAAAGTATTCTCATTGCAGAATTTGCTTTTAGGTCATAATTTTCAGGTAACGAATGAGAAAACCTTGTAGATTCTTTGATTACTTTTGCAAGTCTTAAATTGTTTGCAACGGTAAAGCCAAACGACAAGCCACATGTAGGAATTGCTAACGGAACAGCAAGAGTATCCGCAACATCTAATCTGTCCAAATCAACAAATGTTGATGTTGTAATATCTTTTAGTGCAGCAAGTCTTTCTGAATAGACTTTTTCTACTTTTATATCTGAATTTGAATTGTTTTTAACAACGTATTCAAATGCATGAACATATTTATTTTCTTTGTTTTTTAAACGATATTCTTTAATTGTAACCGTAACGTCAGCATCTTTATTATAAAAATCTTGCGAATCAATACAAGTTAAATCAATCTGGTTATTATCTTCCGAATACGGAATAGCAGAGGTCTTTTCATTTCCTTTTGATAATTTATCGTTTATTTTATTCATACCTTTTTTAAGCGGTTTTAAACCGTCGGGAAGAGTAAATAAACCATCCAGTGCACCTGATCTTGCGTAATCTATAAAATCAAACTTATATTCTTTATAAGCATCTTTATCCTCAAGTGTTTCATACTGATAATTTTGGCTTTTAAAGAAATCCGTAACGCCGTTATTATTTTTGTCATATTTTCCATCTGTTACAATATATACATCTGTATCATGCAAGGCGGAATAGAATTTCATATAGTAGTGTTCTTCACCGTATGTTGCATAATAAGCATTTCTTGCAAGTTTTTTAACTTCAACCTCTTTACTTAAAATGTCGTCTACAATAGGTACAACCGTTCTTATATTTTGGTTTTTTATTCTGTATGCATGATAATCTTTAATCATTCCGGCTGCATTTGCAGTTGCCGAGAATAAAACAAATAAGGATAATACGCAAATACCTTTTAACAATTTTTTCATATCAATTGTTCTCCTTTGTATTTAATTTAGTTTTTCTTTTCTTTTATGTTTTTAACATATAATTCATCAAGTAAAACAAAAATTGTAGCCGCCATCGCCGGTGCAAAAAGAACTCCGATAAAACCAAAATATTTTCCGCCTAAAATTAATGATAAAAATATTATTGTTGGATGCAAATCCATTAATTTACTGAAGGCATAAGGTCTAACCAAATTATTTTCTACAATTTG
>CADBOJ010000092.1 GCA_902796305.1 uncultured bacterium
CGTTGTTCGGTATATGATAGTCCTGGTAGTTGTAGTCCTACTAACGTAGATTCATGGAATCAGTATTATAACGTAGGTTGGTGTAAAGCTTCAGGCGAAACTTGCCCCAGCGGCAGCAGTTCAGGAGGCGGAACCACAAGCGGCACCAGCAGTTCAGGAGGCGGAAGCACAAGCAGCAGCGGCAGTGGTGTGGATTGCGGAGATTGCTGCCATAATTGCAATAGCGGTCAGGTGGAAAACTGTGAGAGACTAAGCTGGTATTGCGGCTAAAGGATTAAACAGATTACCGCGAGGCTAAAACCTCTTAAGATGACTAAAGAAACCGCAATGGCGAATTTGGATTATTTTAACCAGTCGATATCAGTATCGAATTTTGTTGAATTATAATATTTCATATCTTTGGTTGGCATTTTGAACTGTTTATTTTTATATTTATTTAATAAAAATAACCCAAAAGCGCTATCTTCATAAGCTAAAAACCAGTCTTTATCATTTTTTAGGGCATTATACAGAGGATAATATTTTTCAATTATTATGATTTCATGGTTTGATTTTTTTAAAATGTTTTTATAATTAATACACCTGAATATATCCGCCATATCATTTATTAAACCTGTATCATATACTTCTTCATATCTTCCGTCCATATAAATAAGGTTATTCGGATACAGCTTATATGATGCGTAGCTTCCCAGGTGAAAATTAAGCAGAAGATTTCCTTTTATGTTGTTTAACTTTAAAAATTCAATGCAATATACAGGATAAATACCGTTTTTTACCGTGTTAATAAATTTATAATCATAAAGATGCGAAATTAGCGAAATAAATATAAGTACGCATAATATAATCTCTTTTGTATTGTCAATTATTTTTGGAAGCTTAAGGGAAAATATTTTATAAAAATCACAATAACATAAAGCAATTACACTGTATGTAAAAAACACATGAAATCTTAAAGATTTAATTGATATAATAAGCATAAAAATAAGAAGCAGATATTTTGTTTTATCAATACTTTTATAAAATTTTTCAATACCTTTTAAATTTATTTCTTTAAAAATTGAATATATAAATAATCCGATAACAGGGAAAAAGAATAACTTATACTTTAAAAGCATATATTTGTTTATGCCCCAGAAAGAGCTTTGCCATTCGAGAACATGGACTCTATCCAGAGCAAGAGCATTGAATATAAAATAAATATATTTAATTCCGTACGGGTTTATTAAAGTTGTGACGGCTGAAACTGAAAAAGTCCATAAATAAGGTTTCCAATCCCTTTTGTTTAAAAATTCTCCTATTGCAAATATTAAAACCGTTATTAAGCCTATTGCAAAACCGCCGTGTAAATTTGCCCAGACGATATTCAATAAAGGCAGACACCATAAAATTCTGTAATTTTTTTCTTTTTGAACTTTCCTTAAAATATAAAGATATAGCGCAAAGAAGAAAAACGAAAACGTCTGGCATCTTATGGTGGAAAAAATATTATAAGTTATACCCTGAAGCGTAAAAAAGAAAAATAAAAAATACAGTCTTATTTTTTTATTTTCAAGCCGTATTGTTTTTGTGATTAAAAATACTGTTAAAAATATAATTATCGATTTGAATAAATAAAGACCGAAATCGCCGAAATTATTTTGAATAAGATAAAATATTAAGCTTGAACCCCATTCGTGGTCTATAAATTCTCCCGTTGTGCCGTAGGATTGAAAATCGTTATGAAATAATGTTCCTGTTTGAAAATAGCTTTTTCCGACAACAAGTCTTGCCCAAAAATCATAATCAATACATTTATCTATTGCACCGAATAAGAAAATAAAAGCCGCAAGAGATGTGTAAAAAATAAAATCCATAGCAAAATTATAGTATAAATTTTTTGTTTAAGCTATGATTAAAGTCAGGAGAAAAACGATGGAAAATAAAATTAATGAAATAAGAAATAATGCATTAGCGGCGATTGAAAAAGCGGATGACTTAAAGTCGCTCGAGGCCGTGAAGAATGAATTTTTATCGAGAAATTCGGAATTTAACAATTTAAAAAAGGGAATGAAAGATTTAACGCCCGAACAAAAACCGGTTATAGGTGCGCTTTTAAATAAAATATCAATAGAACTTTCTAAGCTTATTGAAGAAAAAAATGAAATATTTTATAAGAAAGAGTTAAATGAAAGACTTTTAAAAGAAAAAATTGATATAACTCTTGACGGCAAGTATATCCCAATCGGGCATGTGCATCCTTTAACTCAAACAATTAATGAAATAACAACCATATTTAATCATCTCGGGTTTTCTCTCGTTGAACCGAAATATTCTCCTGAGGTTGAAGTTGAAAAATTCAATTTCGATTTGTTAAATGTTCCAAAAGAGCATCCGGCAAGAGATGTTCAGGATACTTTTTATTGCGAAAACGGAGATAATGTCGTTTTAAGAAGCCAGACTTCAAATTCTCAGGCAAGACAAATGTTAAATTCAAAACCCCCGATTAAAGTTATTTCTCCGGGCAGAGTTTACAGAAATGAATCCGTTAGTGCAAGAAAAAATAACTTATTCCATCAAATCGAAGGTTTATATGTTGATAAAAATGTTACAATGGCTCACCTGAAAGGCGTTTTGAATGAATTTACAAGATTATATTTCGGTCAAAGCCGTCCTACCAGATTTAGAAGCAGTTTCTTTCCTTTTACCGAGCCTTCTGTTGAAATAGACGTTCAATGTATAATGTGTCAGGGTGAAGGTTGCCCCGTTTGTTCCCATACGGGCTGGCTTGAAATTTTGGGCGCCGGCATGGTTGATCCTAATGTTTTAAGGGATGTCGGAATTGACCCCAATGTATATTCGGGCTTTGCGTTTGGCATGGGAGTTGAAAGACTTACAATGCTTAAATATGCAATTGATGATATCAGATTGTTCTTTAATGATGATGTCAGATTTTTAAAACAGTTCTAATAAATAACTAATGTATTTTATTTTTTATTATCAGGTATGAGATACATTAACTTTTTCTTTTTTATAATATGTATCGAACGGTTGTCGGCGTATGCACCTTTTTCAATAAGCTGGCGTGCAATTTCGTACATATTATTCTTTAGCGCCATTGATAAAATGGTATTGTTTGTAACGGCATCGGTATAATTAATCTTAGCATTTTTATCAATTAAAAATTGCGCAAGTTCGTTGTTTTTGTTCCTTACGGCTTCATATAATTCGCTGTAAAAACCTTTATCCAGTTTTGCGCCGTATTCGTACAGTAAATATACAATTTCGGTTCTGTTTAGTCTTGAAGCGTAATAAATGGGATAATCGCTTAAATAGCTGATATTCGGGTTTAATTTTGCTTCAAGTAATGTTTTTACGTTATCGTAGTCATTTTTTTTAATTTGTTCAAAAAGACAGGAAGTTGTTGGAGTCAGTTTTTTTTCCGATAAAATATCTCTGTCCTGTTGATTCATTTTATCTCGACCCTCAATAGAGCGCATTATCATTGAACGGTCGGAAAAGTTACCCGTATAATCACTGTAATCAAATGCATTTGCTGATACGGCAAGATATAATACCGAAAAAATATATAATATTTTTTTCATTATTAAATTACCATACCGCCGTCAACTTCAAGCACCTGACCCGTTATGTAGTCCGTATCAAGAGCCAGAAATTTAATTGCAGATGCAACATCTTCCGCTGTTCCGAATCTTTTCAGTGAAATAAGTTTTAAATATTCATCAACATTGCCAAGGTTTTTTGTCATGTCTGTTGAAATAAAACCGGGCGCTACGGCATTAACTCTGATATTTCTTCCGCCCAGCTCTTTTGCTAATGATTTCGTAAAACCGATTAAGCCCGCCTTTGCAGATGAATAGTTAGCTTGACCGGCATTTCCGTATACGCCTACAACACTTGTCGTATTAATGATAGAACCATATCTTTGCTTCATCATCAATTTAACAACGGGTTTGGTTACATAAAATGCACTGTTTAAGTTTGTGTTTATGACATCAAGCCACTTGTCATCAGTCATTCTTATAAATAAATCATCTCTTGTTATACCTGCATTGTTAACAAGTACGTCAATTCTTTGATATTTTTCAATTATTTTTGCTATATTTTCATCGACTTCTTCTTTATTTGAAACATCAAACTTAAAAGCTTCGGCTCTGACACCCGTTGCTTTGATTTCTTCAACAGTTTTGTTTGCTGCTTCTACATTTCCTGCATAATTGATAATTACATCGCAACCTGCTTGCGCCAGTTTAATAGCCGTTGCTTTGCCTATTCCTCTTGAACCTCCGGTAATAAGTGCTACTTTGTTATCTTGCATAATTAAACTCCTATCATTAATTCATTTTTAACTGTTTCAATCGAAGCTGAATCAGAAATATTATAAGTTTTTATCTCGGGACATATTTTTCTGTTTAATCCCGCAAGTATTCTGCCGTTTCCAAATTCTATAAATGTATTAACTCCGTTTTCAACAACTTTCTGTATTGATTGCATCCACATTACGGAAGAATTAATCTGATTTGGCATTTTTTCCCTAAAATCTTCGGCTTTTGTTGTAATTCCGGCATCAATATTTGTTATAACAGGAATTATACTATCCGATAAATCCAAGTTTTTGGCAAAAAGTTTGAAACCTTCAGATGCGCTATTCATTAATTTAGAATGAAATCCGCCTGAAACCGCCAGAGGAACAACTTTTTTTGCGCCTTTTTCTTTAATAATATCGCATGCTTTTTGAACAGCTTTAAGTTCGCCTGTTATAACTATTTGAGTCGGGTCATTGTAATTTGCAATCTGTACAAGTCCCAAGGCACTTGCTTCGCTTATTGCGGAATTAATAATTTCAATGCTTGAGCCTAATATTGCCGCCATTGTTCCGCTGGTTGTTCTTGTAGCGGCATCCATAAGTTCGGATCTTTTTTGTATTGCATGAAGTGTTGTTTTTAAATCCATAACTTCAGCAGTATACATAGCGCAATACTCACCGAGAGAATGCCCGAGAGTATAGCTTGGAACTATATCCGGACAAACACTTTTAAATGTTTCATAAGCTGCTATGGATGTTGTAACAATTGCGCTTTGCGAGTTTATTGTTTGTTTTAAAATTTCGTCAGGTCCTTCAAAACAAATCTTTGATATTTTTTTATCAAGTATATCATCTGCTTTTGAATATATATCTTTTGCAATATCAAAGTTATTATATAAATCTAATCCCATTCCGGTGCTTTGAGAACCTTGCCCCGGAAATATAAATGCAAATTTCTTCATTTTCTCCCCTTTTAAGTCGGATTTAGTTGATAAGTTCGGCAATTTTTTTGTTAACACCCGATTCAACTGCCTCTTTTGCCACCCTTACGGCATTTCTTATGGCATATGATGAACTTCTGCCGTGAGATATAACGGTAATTCCTTTTACCCCGAGAAGTAAAGCTCCGCCAAATTCTTCGTAGTTTACTCTTTTATATATCCTTTTCATGAAAGGTTTTGCCAGAAGCCCTACAATCATTGATATTATGTCGCTTTTAAATTCCTGTTTAATTAATTTAAAGAGCATCATGGATGAGCCTTCAATAGTTTTAAGGGCAACATTTCCGACAAACCCGTCGCAAACAACAACATCTACATTACCCTGAAAGAGTTCTTTACCCTCAACATTTCCGATAAAATGCAGACCGATATTGTTTTCTTTTAATAATTTATGAACATCTTTAACAAGCTGATTGCCTTTTTCTTCTTCTTCGCCGATATTTAATATGCCGATTTTAGGGTCTTTTCTGTTGTATACGTTTTTAACAAACGTAGAACCCATTGTTGCGAATTGAAATAACATTTCCGAAGTGCAAGAACTGTTTGCACCTGCATCTATCAAGATAACAGGTTCATCCATTGTAGGAAGAGTAACTGCTATTGCAGGGCGTTCTATCCCGGGGAGTCTGCCAAGACCAAACAGAGAACTTGCCATAGCTGCACCCGTTGAACCAGCTGCTACAACAGCATCCGAACTTCCCTTTGCAACGGCATCAACCGCCAAAACTATTGACGACTTTCTTTTTTTTCTGATGGCTGTTCCCGGAGCTTCTCCCATCTCAATAACTTCGTCCGCTTGAGTAATTTTTATATCAAGTTTTGACAGGTCAACTTTAAATTTCTTGATAAAGTATCCGCCTCTGTTTGAACGGATACCTTTTCTTGAAATTTCATTCAGTACTTTTTGTATTTCGTCGGTTTTGCCGACTAGTTCAATAGGTACATTATAGTCATGTGCCGCCCAAACGGCACCTTTTACTATCTCTCCGGGAGCGTAATCTCCTCCCATTGCATCAACTGCAATTCTGGTCATATACTAAATTCCTCGAAAAAATATTTATTTATGCTTCTTCTTTAGATTTACCGGTTTCTTCCGATTTTTTAGCTCTCGGTTTTCTTGTTGTTGTTGTCTTTGTTTCGCCGTCAGCCTTTTTAGCTCTCGGTTTTCTTGTTGTTGTTTTTTTAGGTTCAGCTTTTTCTTTGGTTTTTTCTTCGGTTTTAGCTTCAGCTACAACTTCTGCTTCTTTAATTTCTTCAGCTTTGGATTGAATTTTTTCAACATTTGTAGCCTTAACTTTTTTTGAAGCGAAGCCGTTTTTATAATAACCGCATTCAGGACATACCGTGTGAGTTAAAACAACTGTTTTGCAGTTGGGACAAATTGTTGTAGCAGGAATATTGCCTTTCCAATTTGCTCTTCTTGTAGCCTGACTTGCTTTTCCTGTTCTTTTCTTTGGTGTAGCCATTTTTATTTCCTTTTCTAATGTTTATTATATGTATAAATTTAACGGTTCAATTCTATTCTCTAAAAAAAAGATGTACTTGTCAATAACAAGTACATCCGTAAGTAAATTTTTTTAATCTATCTTACTATCTTAAGCTAACTTTAGTGTAAGAACCTTTTTTGTTGAAGTTTACTTTGTCTTCACGAGCTAACCAGCCTAAACCTAAGCTTGTGAAGTTTTCGCTTAAACCAAGATCTTTGTTCATTTTTTTAGTTGTAACTTCACC
>CADBOJ010000093.1 GCA_902796305.1 uncultured bacterium
ATGAACCTTAACAAAGAGCTTTCAAAAACACTTGGACGCTTATATTATAGAACAAGCTACGGACAAAATGTCTTAAAACACTCGATTGAAGTCGGTCAAATTGCAGGAATGCTTGCGGCGGAATTGGGTTCGGATGTTAAGTCCGCAAAAAGAGCAGGATTGTTACATGATATAGGTAAAGCTGTTGATCAGGAACAAGAGGGAACACATGTTCAGCTCGGTGCTGATTTGGCTCGCAGATATGGAGAAAAAGAACTCATAGTTCATGCCATTGAAGCACACCATGATGACATTCCTTGCAACACTCTGACGGATGCACTGGTTAAAATTGCGGACACCATTTCCGCAGGCAGACCCGGGGCAAGACGTGATACGCTTGAAATCTATATTAAACGCCTTAAAAAGCTGGAAGAAATTGCTAACAGCTATGAGGGTATTAAGCAGACATTTGCAGTTCAGGCTGGTCGAGAGGTTAGGGTTATAGTTCAACCTAATATCTTTGACGATATTGCAAGTGCAAAACTGGCTCGTGATATTGCAAAACGTATTGAGGACGAACTCGAGTACCCCGGACAAATTCGTGTAACGGTTGTAAGAGAAGCAAGAGTTACCGAAATTGCTAAATAGCTGATTTCGTGCAATGCAACAAAAATTTAAAATTTTATTTATAGGCGATATCGTAGGGAAAAACGGAAGAAAAGCCGTACAAAATTTTCTTTCGCAAAATTGCAGTAATTATGATTTTGTTATTGCAAATGTCGAAAATGCAAGTCATGGTTTTGGCTTAACAAGAAAAAATCATGATGAATTATTATCTTACGGGATAAATTGTTTCACTTCCGGTAATCATATTTGGGATAAAAAAGATATTTATCAATATATTAATGAAAGTGATGCGCTTATTCGCCCTTATAACTATCATCCCAGTGCCAATGGAGTCGGATATCGTGTATTTGACAATATTATTGTTGCAAATTTTCTGGGCAAAACTTTCATGCCCCCGATTGAATGTCCGTTTATTTCTCTTGAAAGATTAATAAACGAGATTAAAGAAGAATTAAATAATAAAATCTTATTTATAGATTTCCATGCAGAAGCTACCGCAGAAAAGCAATGTTTTGCAAGATATGCTAAAGAATTAGGCGCATCCTGTGTCATCGGAACACATACACATGTCCAAACAGCAGACGAAATGATAATCGATAATAAACTTGCATATTTGACAGATGCAGGATTTTGCGGAAGCAAGAACAGCGTAATCGGCATGGAATACGAGGGTTCATACAAAAGGCTTTTAACCTCGATTAACGAAAGATTTGAAGTGGAACAATCATATCCGATTGTATTTAATGCTTGTGAGGTTGAGTTTTTCAACAATTTACCGCAGTGCATTAAGAGAATAAGTTTCGAATACGACAATAATGAGGAAAAGGAAAGTGAAAATTGATTTACATATCCATACAACTTATTCTGACGGTATGTTATCTCCGGAACAAATTGTTGATACAGCTCTTGAGTGCGGTTTAGACGTAATTGCCTTAACGGATCATGATAATGTCCTATCTCATAAAATTGCATATGATTATGCAAAAGAAAAAAATTATAAAATTGAAATTATACAGGGTGTAGAAATTAATACTTTGTATAAAGGTTATGAAGTCCATATACTCGGATATTTTATGGATAAAGATAATCCTGAATTTGTTGAAATGATTAATACTCAGCAAAAAGCAAGAATTGAGCAGGCTCATAAAATTATCAAATTGTTAAATAAAAAAGAAGGATTAAAAATCAAATTTGAAGATATCCAAAAGCTTGTTGCGCCAAACGGTTCAATAGGAAGACCGCATATTGCAAGAGCTATAACAAACTACGGTGCGACAGGTAATGTTATGGAAGCTTATGCAAAGTATATAAACAATAATTCCGATGTATATGTTGAAAGACAAACTGTTTCACCGCATGATGCCGTTGAAGTTATAAGCGAAGCAGGCGGTATACCCGTTTTTGCTCATCCGATTGATGTTGATATAGCTGACAGTTTAACTCTTGAACTTATAAATTACGGATTAAGAGGAATTGAAGCGTATCACAGAAAACACTCACCTGCCGCCGTTGAGCATTTTTCATCTCTGGCTGAAAAATACGGTCTTATAGTAACGGGCGGTTCTGATTTTCACACACCATCTCTTAATCACGGTACGATTTTAATGGGCAAAAATTTTGTTCCCGATACCGTATACGAAAATCTTTTAAGAGAAAAGAAAAGAATTGACCTTGCGGAGTAATTACCAATTATTTTCAAGGAATTCAAAAAGCCCGTGAAACTTTTCTTTTAAAATATCAATATCTTCGTTTTCATCTATTTCAATGGTAACGGTTGGAATTTTGCGCTCCACTCCGCAATATGTCCCGAAACTACCGGGAGTCGGATAACCTATATCGTTTGTTATAGGGTAACTTATAAACTTTTGAATTTCTTTTGATAAACTTTCTGCAGGACCGTCATAATTTATAACTTTATAGGGCGAATGAATTGTAATTATTGCATCAAAATTCTCATTGTCGATTAAATCGACAAGAAAACTTGTTTCCTCTTCACTATTTGGTTTTTCTCCGCCAAAATAATCATTATTTTCGGATTTAATCCAATTTTTTGTCGGAAAATTTCTATTCAAATCAACACCGTTTTTATTTTTTCTTGTGTTTGATAAATTAAGCCTCGGAATATAAAATACTGTATTTTTTTCAGGCTTTTTATTTTTTTTCAGGTAAGTATTTATAAAATACTCTCCCTGAGGTTCATCTCCGTGAAAAACCCCGATTACGAGGATTTTTCTCTTATAATCGGGGTTTATTTTTTTTTGCAAATATATGGTCATTAAAAACTCTTTTTGTTTATCCTATACGCTGAAACATGTATCCGATACCCCTTGCGGTAAGAATAAGTTCAGGGTTAGTCGGGTCTGTTTCAAGTTTTGAACGTAATCTTGAAATATGTACATCTACAACACGTGTATCAATTCTATGATCCGGCGGATAAGCCCATACATGTTGAAGTATTTCATTTCTTGAATATGCCGTACCTGAATTATTTACAAGTAATTCTAAAAGGCTAAATTCCATTCCCGTAAGGCGAATTCTTTCATTCTTTCTGTATACCTGACGTCTTGCAGTATCAATCTTGATATTACCTGTTGTAATTACGTTCTTTGTTGTTTTTCCGACAGGAACTGTAATATCTTTGCTTACGGTTCTTCTTAAAACTGCTTTAACCCTTGCTTCAAGTTCTTTCGGACTGAATGGTTTTATAACGTAGTCATCAGCGCCGAGTTCCAAGCCAGTAATTCTTTCGGATACATCACCAAGAGCAGTAAGTATAATTATCGGTATATCGGAAACTCTTCTTATTTCTCTTGTTACTCCGTAACCATCCATTTTCGGCATCATAACATCAAGAATTACCAAATCGGGATTTGTTTTATTGAAAAGTTCTACGGCTTCTTCACCGTCTTCTGCGGTAACAACCGAATAGCCTGCCATTTTAAGACGTGTTTCAAGAATTCTTCTTATACTTGCTTCATCGTCTACGACAAGGATTTTTTGCTTGGAATCGCCTGATTCGCCTTGAACATCTTTTGTCATTTCTCTTCCTTACTTATTGTTTATTATCGTTACAAAATATTTATTTTTTTTAAATTATATTAACATAAATTAATTTATTTTGCAAAGCAAAAATCCAAAGTATAACAAAGAAAATTAAAAAAATATCTTTAATATATATTTAATTGTCGGATAAAAGATTGACTTCTATAATATCATCATTCAAAAATCCAACCACTTGAAATCTTACCCCTCTATTTAAAAGAAATTCAAATTCATGCCAGCGCTCTCTGTTTATATTGAACACCTTGTCTATATCAATATATTTTGTACCTTTAGGCACATTGATTTTTAGAATAGGATTTTTCCCCTTAAAGCTCTTTGCTATCTGCAAAAGTGTTGAAGTTGAACAAAATGATTTTTCCTGAAAAATTCCCCCTGTAATGTGAAGTGATTTTTTATCTTCATCACTTAAATCATCTTCAAGCGCCCTGTATAATACAATATCGGATTCTGTTGTAAAGGTTTTATCTTTAAATATTTTATCCAAATTTTCAATTGCCGTGTCGGGGTTTCTTAAGAATCCCGCAGAATATATATCCTTTTTATTACGCAGTTTTGAATGTATCGAAGAAGGAAAATTTTTATAAAAATAAAGAGCTTGAATATCGGCTTTTGAATAGTCTATCGTTCTCTCTCCTTTTGTAATACTGACGGTTTCATCTTTGTTGTCATATACATAGTATTCTCTGATATTATGGTCTTCACCAAAAAAACACATGAAGTACTTTTTATAGTCAAATAAATTTTTATTGACGTTCGGATTTTTTATTTCCAGCCTGACACAGCCTTTATTGCCGGAGGTTGTTTTTGCATCCGTAACAGTTATAGCTTCTGCTTCTTTGCACATTTGTTTTACAAATCGAACGGCATTCTTTGATATTTTATTTTCAAAGGAAGCTTGAGATATCGTTTCTTTTTTCCCTTTAAAGAAGCGGGCGCTGTTTTTGTAATAAGTAAAATGATTTATGTTGTAATTATTTAAGATTTTCATATTTTTTACGATGTAATTTTATTTATATAAAATATGAAAATAATAAAATTTGATTATTTCACTTCATATTGTTAAAAAAATTAATAATACAAAAACAGAGAGCAAATCTGCTCTCTGTTTTTGTATATTTTAAACCGATATTTGATTATTTAGCTTTTTCTTCTTTTTCTTTAGCTTCTTTTTCTTTTTTTTCTTGTTCAGCTTGTTCTGCTTGTTTAGCTTCTTCATCTTTTTTGGTTTTTTCAGCCTGTTCTTCTTCTTTAGCTTTTTCTGCTTCGGTTTTTTCTTTTTGAGCTTTTTGGGTTTCAAAGATGTTCTTAATTCTTGTTCCTTGAGCTTTTGCTTCAAGATTTGAAACTTCAACAATCTCTGATTGAATTTCCGCTTTATCGAGTTGAAGAGTATTATATGTGCTGTCTAAATCGGTTCTTAGGGTTTCTTGTTTTTGCGTGAAGATATTGAATTTTTCACTGTAGTCTTCTGCTTGAACAACGCCCGGATCACCTTGAGCAAATCTGCCTTTACCTTCAACTTCATCGGTAAATTCATAGTTATCATCAAGCCATTTAACATTGTCAAGTGTTTGATAACCTTCAACGGTTTTACCGTCAACATTCATATTAAATGTTCCTTGAAGTGTGTTACCGTTGCCTATATCTTCGCCTACTTCATTATAAGAATTAAGGTCAATACTGTCGCCGTCTTTTAAGACATCCGCAACATTTTTAATTTCCTGAGTTCCGTCAGCATTTGTTTGAACAACTTTTATGTTGCCTTTTTCAAGTTCTTCTTTAGTAACCGTGCCGTCATTGTCGGTATCTAAAGCTTTTACTTCATCAAATCCTTTTTCTGCACCCAAGAATTCGTTTTCATTTGTAATGTCGCTGTTTTCGTCTTTATCTACAAAGAAGTCGAAGCGTTTATCTTCCGAAGCAAAGCCTATAGGGTCAACTCTCTGACAATCTGCATCTGTTTGACAATCTGCAGGATTTTCAGCTTGAGTTTTTGCCAAAGAATCCAATTTTGTTTGTGATTCTTTTAATTCACCCGTCAAGCTTTCGCCTTTTTTCATTAAACTGCCCATTTGAGTTAAATATCTGTCTAATGTTGCCATTTTACGTTCGGAATTAACGATTTTTAATATAACGGATGCCATTTTGGAATCAGCAGTTCCTGCTACTTCGTCTAAATCTCTTGAAAGATTTTTTTGGAAATCTTCATAGCTCATTTCGCCTTTTGAACCCGAATAAGCCGATAAATTTTTCTTAACCGCATCGTTTGCAGCTTCTTTTTGGTCATCTGCTATTTCTTTACTTTCTTCAATCGCTGCTTTAATATCGGCTTCTACTTCATCCTGAAGAAGAGCGATATTCAGTTCAAGAAGTTTTAAATTTGCATTATTATTTACAATTTCGTTGCTCAATGAAACGATTTTTGCTCTTAAGTCAAGCATTTCAGGGGTTTCACCCTGTGTTACTTTAGCCAGCTCTTTAACAAAATTATCGTAAATTGTGTGAGCATCTGCATCCATACCGTTAGGGCATGCATATTTTTCACCTTGATTTGCAATACCTATTGACGGGAATACCTGACTTATAACGTCAACTATTTGAGATTTTGACAAGCCTGCATCTGCTAAATCTTTAAGCATTCCTTCGCCAACAGCCTTATTAAATGCTACAAGCTCGGGATTGTTGCTTGTGTAATCATGGTCATTGCCTGAAATACCTTCTGTGTATTTTGCTTTTAATTCGGCAATCTTTTGGTCTACAACTTCTTGTGTTGCAGGTTCCGATTTTTGTTTTGCTTCTTCTAAAGCTTTTGAATTTTGTTTAATTAATTCAACATCAATTCCGTCATTTTGAAGTTCTTGTAATTCGTCCTCCGTAAATCCGTCAACTGATGCTTCTTTAATTTTTGTAATCTGCTCACTTGTTGCAGAACTAAAGAGTTTATCAATACTAACTCCCGGATTAAATTGAATTGTAGTCATGTTTGTCACCCCATTTTCCTGTTACCACTCCATGGTTAACGTATGTTTCGGGTTGAAACTTTAGGAAAAATCGCAAAATTTTACAATTCTTTACATAAAATTAAAAATTATTTTCTACAGCTTCGCAAATAATGTGTCCTATCGTAATATGCATTTCTTGAATTTCTGCCGTAACATCCGACGGCACATTAATTTCAATATCGCATTTAAGATTTGTTTTATTTTTTCCGGTAAGTAAAATTGTTTTAATATTTAGTTCTTTGGCTCTTTTTACAGCCTCTTTCACATTTTTACTTTTTCCGCTTGTAGTTATTGCAATGAGTATATCCCCTTCTTGCCCCAAACCTTCAATTTGTCTTTTAAAAACATTTTCAAAACCAAAATCATTTCCTATTGCGGTTATTATAGAATTATTCGCACTTAATGATATTGCAGGCAGTGATTTTCTTTCTTTTTTGAATTTTGAAATAAATTCAGCCGAAAGATGATTGGAATCGGATGCCGAACCTCCGTTTCCGCAAAACAATAATTTATTTCCGCTTTTGAGAGATGACGTTATAAGATTTACGGCAATAGAAATTTCTTTTTCAAGACTTGCCAGATTTTTAAAATTTTCTATCCTTTTTTCAAATAATTCTTTCATTTTTATTTTCTTTCAAATACCGCCACACATTCAATATGAAACGTATGCGGAAATAAGTCAACCCCTGAAATTGATTTTATATTAAAACCGTTTTCAAGCAAGTATTCACTATCTCTTTTTAATGTCATAGGGTTGCAGGAAACATAAATTATGTTTCGGGCTAAAGAAGATATAATATCCAATCCTCCGCTTTTCAGGTCGCATCCGCTTCTCGGAGGGTCTAAAATTACATAATCAAATCTTTTATTTTCGTTTTTAAATTTTAAAAATTGTTCTTTAGCATCTCCTGTCAATATCTCATAGCTTTTGACATTGTTTATTTTGAAATTTTCCTTTGCGCACAATGTTGCATTTTTATTTTCTTCAACAAGAGTGATTAATTTAGCTTTATCGGATACATAAATTCCGATTGCGCCGACCCCGCCGTATGCATCAAGTATTGTCGAATTTTCTTTAATATTTTCTTTGACAATATCAAATAAATTAACCGCACTTTCGGGATTTACCTGAAAAAAGCTCGTTGAACCTATTTTATATTTCTTATCTTTTAAACTTTCTTCAATAAAATCTTCGCCCGATATTTTTAAAGTAACATCCCCGAGTATTTTATTTGTGTTTTCATTATTAAAATTAACAAAAATTCCTTTTATATTTTTAAACTCTGATTTAAGCTTGTCTGAAAATCCCGTAAAATTATTATTGATTTTACTTTTAAAATCTTCTTCTTTAATATTTAAAACAAAAGTTAATAAAATATCATTCGTGCTGTTAGAAATCCTGAATAATATATTTTTTAAAAGTCCTTTTTTATTTTTTTCGTTATAACAGCCGTATATGTAGTTTTTTCTGATAAATTCGGTGATTTCATTTATGATTTTCGGCTGAAGCGGGCAAAATTTAACATCTGTTATATCGTGTGAATTTTCTTTAAAATATCCGATTATAACCCTTTTTGAAACTTTTGTTTCACGAACGGGAAATTGAACTTTATGACGCCAATTAGCGGTTTTCGGACTTTTAATTATCGGTTTAATATTATTTGTTATGTCTTTAAAAAGCTCATTTAATATAATGTTTTTTTGTTCAATCTGATAGTCATAACCGCACATTTGGAAGTTACAGCTTCCGCATGCGTTATAAATATTACAAAACGGCTTAATTCGGTATTTGGACGGCTCAATTATTTCAATTATTTCGCCTTTTAAAAATCTTTTATTTATATGGATTATTTTTATTTTTAATTTTTCGTTGCAGAGAGCATTTTTAATAAATACAACAAGCTTTTCTTCTCCCAATCTTGCAATAGCTTCCCCTGAAGAAGTAAGTTTTTCCGTTGTAACAATTATTTCATCATTTAATTTAATCAATAGCTAAAGTACCTGTCAAAGTCAACATCATCAAAAGAGCAAAGAAGTCTGTATATTTCATCATCTTCATCTAGCCTCTGATATTTATATTCATCAAACTGCCAGTATTTTGGGTTCATTCCCGAACATCTTATAATTTCATGGTTATATAATATTTTTAATTTCTTTTTTACAATTTCAACGCTTATTCCGACTCTTTTTGCAAGTTCAACTGCTGTTATTCCCTCGGGATTAGAGTATTTTTCGGGTGTCAAAAACATCAGCTCGAGCCCGACCTGTTTTAATTCTTTATCTTCATTTTCTATCTCTAATTCAAACATTTACTTTTATAATACCTTAAACTATGATAATATTTAAGTATGAAAAAAATAATATTAGTTGTTACTCTTTTAATCATCGCTCAAATACCGTCTTTTGCTATCAATTTCGGCTCATATAAAACCGAAACGGAATACGGTTTAATTGACGGCTTTAAATGGAATTTCTTTAATCGTGAAAAGGGTCAACCTCTTGTTCAGCTAAAATCTGAAACGGAAGAAGAGCAGGCAAGGCTTGAAAGAGAAAAAAATAAGCCCAAGGAAGTTCAGGATGAGGTGCAAATGTACAGATTCATGGTGGATGATACCGTTGCTTTCTAGGGAATATAGAAAAATTTTATTTATTGTAACAAATTATTAAGAGAAACTTAGGGGATGAAAAAAAAATTAGCAATTTTGATGCTTGCAACAATAATATTTTCGCAAAGCGTACTTGCAATAGAGGATAGTTCAAAAAAGAAAAGCTTTTTTAATATATTTAAAAGAACTAAGACGCAAAAGCAAATAAAAGTTCAAAATGAACAAAATGATATTGTGAAACTTCCGAAGTTCAGAAAAAAAGTGTCTAAAGTGGAAGAAATAAAACTACCTCCGGTAAGACAGGGGAAAAGACCTCCGATAGAAACTTTATCGGTTATGACAATAGAGGATTGTGTTGATTATGCTCTTAATCATAATCCGAATTTGAATGTATCAAAAGAAAGGGTTGATGCGGCTAAATCAGGAATAGGTCAGCAAAGAGCAAATTATGCTCCCAAATTAACCGGCAGGGTAAATTATAATCATAGTGATATAGACACCAAATATCAAAGTACAAACAGTGATTCAGCGGGTTTTAATGTCGGAATTTCCGAGATGATATGGGATTTTGGAAGAACTACCGCAAAAATAAATATGTCGAAATACAATACAATGTCCGCTTATTATGACTATGAATTCGGCGTTTTAAAGGTAATATACGATGTTAAAATAAATTACTATAAAGTCTTGCAGGCATTAGCCAATTTGGATATATATGAGCAAAACGTCAGAATTCAAACATTAAACTATGAGAGAACAAAGGCAATGTTTGATGAGGGTTTAAAATCCAAAATTGATGTTGTTAATGCCGAAGTTAACCTGACGGATGCAAAAATTCAGCTTGTTGAGGGCAGAAATAAGCTTGAAACGGCTTTAATTGCACTGAAAAACTCAATGTATTTTCAAGAAGATACGGAATTTATAGTAAAAAATACAGAAAATTTCGGTTTTTTAAAAGCTGATTATAAGAAAAAAATTGAAAGTATAACGACGGTTAAGCCTGCGGTTGATACCGTAAAAACAAGTCCGGACGGCATGATTATGTTATCATCCGGAATTGAACACAGGGATATTATTCAAAATTTCGAATTTAAACCTCTTGTTTTATCTAAAAAAGAAGCGGTTGATGAGGCATTAAACCTGCGTCCGGATTTGAAATCGAATGAAATGCTTGCACAGGTTCAGGAAGAATCTCTAAGAGCAATTAAAAAAGAATACATGCCTGCAATTAACGGAGATGTTACCTGGGGATATACAAAAACAGAGCATAATCACAATTCGCCTCTTCAGATGGGTGCCAGTATCGGCGTAGGCTCAATTAATCCGTACGGAATTCATTACAGAATTAAAGAGGGTGAAAGTTACCTTGATATTGCATATCACAATATCAATATTGCAAAGAGCGATATTTTCTGGGAAGTTCAAAAAAATTATGTTGATATGCGAAGACTTGAAAGGGAAATACCTCTTATAAATTCAAAAGTAAAAGCAACACTGGAAAATTTTGAACTTGCAGACGGAAGATATTCTGTCGGTTTAAATAACTATGTTGAGCTTCAGGATGCATTGGCTAATTATAATAATTCACAGCTTAATTTTGTCGAAGCGGTATTTGAATATAACGTAGCAAGAGAAACCTTATTAAAATCAATGGGGGTAAGATGAAAAAAAGATATATAGCAGTCGGCATTGTTGCAATTTGTATAATATGTATTTTGCTTGTCAGCATAAAAACGAAAACTGCAAAATACATAACAAAACCGATAACTAAATGTACAATCACACAATATGTTGAAGCATCGGGAACTATAAAACCTATTAATACGATTGCAGTCGGAACACAGGTTTCAGGAACCGTTGCTAAAATTTATGTCGATTATAATTCCGTAGTTAAAAAAGGGCAATTGCTTGCCGAGCTTGACCCGAGTTTATTTCAGGCTAACGTTGACCAGTCGAATGCTAAATTAAGTAATGCTAAAGCATCATTAGCCAAAGCCACCGCTAACTTATCATATAAAAAGAATAACTATCAAAGATATAAACACCTTTATGAAAAAAATTATGTTTCAAGAGATGATGTTGAGCTTGCTCAATCAGGTTACCTTCAAGCAAAAGCAGAACTTGATTCTGCACGTGCGGAAGTAAGTGCTGCTAATGCTACATTAAACAATAATTTAACCAACTTAAGATATTCTAAAATTACTTCTCCTGTGGATGGAACGGTAATTTCAAGAGCAGTTGACGTAGGTCAGACCGTTGCTGCAAGTTTTAATACTCCGACATTGTTTGAAGTTGCTAAAGATTTAACACAAATGCAAATTGAAACAAGCGTATCGGAAGCCGATATCGGAAGAATTGTTGTCGGTCAAACGGCAAAATATACTCTTGATGGTTATCAGGACAGAATTTTCGAGGGTAAAGTTACTCAAATTCGTCTTGCTTCAACCACTACAAACAATGTTGTAACGTACACGGTTATAATCTCGGTTGATAATTCGGAAGGGCTTGTAATTCCCGGCATGAGCGCAAATGTTTCAATTATAACAAGTGAAGCAAAAGATGTAATGTGTGTTGAAAATAAAGCACTTAAATTTACTCCCGAGGACAATACCCAAAAGTACGAAAAACAGGGCATATGGATTTTAACCAAAACAGGCTTAAAAAGATATGATGTAGAATTGGGCGCAAGTGATGACAATAAAACCCAGATTATTTCAAATGAAATAAAAGAGGGCGACAAAGCGATTGTTTCTTCGGGTAGCAAGAATAGGAAAAATAATAAACAACAAATGCGTCGCCCGCCAATGTGATAAAAATAAATGTTAAGTGATACAGCTTATATATCGGGTGTCAATACTTCCTTTGGCACCCATATCATACAGGATAAACTTTGCCATAAGGTCATTCATGGGTTTTTTATAGACCCTTTTTTCCCTTAAAGCACAGTATACATCCGCTATCGTGAGTGCCTGATTTTCCTGATTTTTCTTTAAATTATGCTCATAATCGTGGTGTTCATATGCAAGTTTTGCAACAAGAGGATGCAAGTTTGTTGTTTTAAGTATTTCATAACTTAATTTATTATGAAGCTCGATTATTTCTCTTTCTTTCGGATTTAATTTACCTTTTTTATTTAATATTTCATCCGGAATAAATACTTTTCCTATATCATGCAATAGAGCTGCTTGAGTTAATCTTGTATAATTTATTTCGCTTTTTTTATGACCCATATTAACATAAATCGACTGTGCTCTTTTTGCCGTCGGAATAAGGTGGGACATAATAATAGAATTTACATTATCAATATTATACTGAAGCTTTAATTTGTTTGAAAGTAGTATCTCTTTAATATTCGGATTATTTATAAGAGAATTTGAAACCACACCGGGATTAACATACATTGAAATAAATTTCAAAGGATGTTTTAAAGCAAGCTCATCTTCAAAAGGAGTGGAATAGTTTTTGTTTTTGATGAAATCTTGTTTGTTTGATGAATTTATAGACCCCTTGTCTGTTATATAATCACCGTCATATAACAGGCAGTCATAGAATTTTTCTATGCCCATATCAACCTTTTAACACTAACCTTACTTATTAATAAAGTTATTTTCAAAAGAAAAATTGCGTGATTTTTAGAAAATATACATTTTGTTACAATTAAAAATCAAAAACGGTATTTTTTATTTTTCATCATCTTCTTTATTATATGTAACAAAAGATGGCGGTTTGATTACGGTTCTTGCTATAAGTTCGCCTTTTTTATTATAGGTTGTAAGTATTATCATTTTTAATTCATCATTATATTCCACATTATTGCAACCCTTGCAATTTTGCTCAAAAGTAAATGCTTTTTCTTTTTTATTATAAGGATTTACGGTTGTTACATTGAGTTCATCAGACACTTTTTGTGCTATATCCGATGATTTTAAGTTTTTATTTGATGCAAATTCTTCAAGCGCTTTTGATGTAAAAACGGCATTATCCGCTTTTATTTTGGCTGCAGCCATAATATCTTTGTTATTAAAGAAATGAGGGTAATAATATACCGAAAGTGCAACAAATACTATTGCAAAAGACGTAATTTCAATTACCGTTAATTTCTTTATTTTACATAAATCTATTTTTCCGAGTTTTGGAAATTTCATGTTATTTTTTACCTTTCAATAATTAAAAACGATTTTACTTTTCTTTGATACTTGCCCAAAGAACCCACCGAAACATCTTTTGTATTGACTGCCGTTGATAATCCGCCGTCAAAAGCCAATGCTTTTTTAATTTTCAGTTCTTTTTTCATATATTCTGATAATTCATTAATATCAACTTTGTTGTCTTTTGTAAATACCACAATGTAGAGATATTTACCTTTTAATCCTACCGCTGTTCTTTCTCTTCTTTTTAAAACATCGGCACTTTGTTGTTTTACCACACCGTCAGAGTAAACAACAAACCCCTCTCCGGCTAAATCTATGGCAGGATTAATTATAGGACCTCCCTGAAGCAAATGTTTAATCGTATACCCATTTTTAACCGGTTCGTCGTGGCGGGCTATATCAAATTTTAACTTATTATTTTTATTTGAAAGTATTCTGAGTTCGCCTCTTGATAAAACCTGTTTTAATCTCTTTTGTTTTTTAAGATTTGAAATAAGTGTTTCGTTATTTTCAACATTTTCAACCTGTTTATTATCAATTGTCACATAAGAAACACTTCTTCCGGTTTTTACATCAAAAAATCCCGCATTAACAACAAGGTCAAAACAGTTGTCATCGTATACTTTTTTTGGCGTTTGAAGTTTTTGTGTTACATAGGGCTTAATTTTAGAACCGTATTTTTTTGTATTGATTTTAAAAACATAGATACCGGCTTTATTGTTAATTGTTTTAATTTTCTCTTTTGCAAATACAATATTTCCTAAAGACAGTATAGAAATAAGCATTAATACCAGAATTTTTTTCATTATAAATCCTTTACTTTTTTAAGTATAAAAATAACTATGATAAACAGTAGTATCGGAAATGACGCTGCCATAAAAGGTGAAATTATGTCTTTTTGAGCAAGTAAATCAAAAAACGGAAGAGTAATATAATATCCGAATATTATTCCGACAGCTATTGTAAAGCCGATAAGTCTTTGACTTCTCGGCGGAGAAAAACCGAGCATACAGCCGATTATTGCAAAAAGAATACAGGTCAGAGGATGCAGATATCTCTGGTACAATTTTGCTTTGAAATATCTGTATTCATCAGAAAAGTTAGCCTTTTTAAGCAGTTTTGTATATTTTGAAATTTGATGATTTGTAAATACTCTTTCTTTTCTTGTTGTATTAACCATCAAATCATAGACTTCATTAGCCTGCTTTTCACCTTCAAGTATCGGATATAAGTCCCTGTGCTCAACTTTTTTATAAATTCCGTTCTCGTCGATAGTATATATAAGAGCATCTTTTAACATCCAGCAGTTATTACGCTTTTCGGCGGTTTGAGAAAAAACAATACTTTCAAATGTTGTAGCATCTGTATATTTTTCTTTGGAAAAATTCATGACAGTGACCCCGATAATCATATCCTGAGTAAAGTTTGAAACGATTATATTTTGTTTTGGGGTTTTATCCTGATTTTCAACAATATATACAAAATGACTTCCCATACTGTCATTTTCTCCAAGCTTAAAGCAGGAAACAGGAACAAGTTTATCGTTAATTATAAAACAGAAAAACGATAGAACAGTACCGAAAAGTATAACAGGCATCATTATTCTGCTAAAAGAAAGTCCTATTCCTCTTAAAATTGCAAGTTCGGAATTTTTTGATAATTTATCAAACGTGAAAATCGACCCGAGCAAAATTCCGACAGGAATAGCTTTAGATAATATTTTCGGTATTTCAAGAACAAATTTCCTGAAAGCATCATACGCATCATATTCATGCGTTAAAAGTCTTTTTACTATCTTAAACAATGTTTCGGGTGCAATCCAAACAATGACAAATAATATAAGACATACAAGAGTTGCAGCCAAAACCTGCTTTAAAATAAATTTATCAAGAATAGAAAAATTAAATTTTTTGTTTTTATTAACTTTTTCCATAATTATTCTAAATTCTATAATACAAAATCTTTTCCCAGATAAAATTCCTTAGCTACAGGATCAACCGCCACATCTTTACTCTTTCCGGATATTTTAATTTTTCCGTCAAATATAACATTTGCCCTGTCCGTAATGGATAAGGTTGCCTTGGGGTTATGGTCTGTAATCAGAATACCTATATTCTTTTCCTTTGCAAGCTTATAAATGTTTTCTTTAATCTCACCTATTGCAATAGGGTCAATTCCGGTAAAAGGTTCATCAAGAAGTATAAAAGAAGGGGTTGCTGCAAGCGCTCTTGCTATTTCTACTCTTCTTCTTTCTCCGCCGGACAACGCAACAGCAGAGGCTGTTCTTAATTTTTTAACGCCGAATTCATCAAGCAAGCTTTCAAGAAGTTCTTTTTTTTGCTCTTCATTTAATTTGTTGTTCATTTCAAGAACAAGTTTTAAATTATCTTCAACATTCAATTTTCTAAAAATCGACATTTCCTGCGGAAGATAACCTATACCGAGATTAGCTCTTTCATTCATCGGAAGATCCGTAATTTCGGTTAAATTTTTATCATCATCCTCAATGAAAACAGAACCCGAGTTGGCTCTCACAAGCCCTACTACCATATAAAACGTAGTGGTTTTTCCGGCACCGTTAGGACCTAAAAGACCTACAACTTCTCCTTTATTAACATCAAAAGAAACATCATTTACAACAGATCTGTCCCCGTAAATTTTCACAAGATTTTTTGCAATTATTCTCAATTTAATATCCTCTTTCTATTAATTATAGTATAAAAAGAGGAATTCGCTAAATATATAGTTTGTTAATTTTTTTTAATTTTAATTATTTAAAACGTCTTTAAACCTGAAGTATTGGCATCAAGTGTTTTTATGCCGGATTTCGTAAACTCCACGACATAACTTGAAACATTATTTTCCTTTATAACGTCCGTTATTTTTCCGATGCCGAAGTTTGTATGAAAAACTCTTGTGCCGACAGGAAACAACCTTTCAATTCTTTGAAAAACATCTTTTTTTCCTGCCTGTTCCTTAGCCTTTTGAATCATTTCATGTATGTTTAAATTTTGTTTATTTTCTTCTGATTTTTCTTTTTTGACAACTTTAACATTTATCGTCTTAAGGTTTACTTTGTTTGTAGCTTTATTTTCCTGACTTTTTGCTTTTTCACTGCTTTGTTTAATCCTTGCAATTGAACTTAGAAGATTGTTAGCAGGAAATGTTGTACTTTTTTCAAAATCAGCATTGTTTTTTGTATAGTTCTTTTTTTCCTTGATTCTTGAAACAGTGCTTGAGAAGCTTGATTTTGCGGAATATTTATCACTTGTAATTTTTTGAGCATTATCTTCCTCAATTAAAGAAGTTGGAATTTCGTCTAAAAATCTGCTTTTCGGATTTGTTTGATAGTTGCCCCAAACTTTCCGTGATTTAGCATGTGTAAGATACAGTTTTTCTTTAGCTCTTGTTATTCCGACATACATCAGTCTTCTTTCTTCTTCAAGCTCTGAATTTGAAACTCCGAAAGCTATACTTCTTCCATGCGGAAATATCCCATCCTCCATACCCACCATAAATACAACGGGAAATTCAAGACCTTTTGCCGCATGCAGTGTCATTAACGTAACCGATTCTTCTTCGTCTTTAACTTCATCAACATCCGAAACAAGGGCAACCTGAGATAAGAAATTACCTAGCATACCTAAATCGTCTTCACTGTCAATTAAAAAATCATCCTGTTCAAATTCTTTTACAACATTAATAAATTCCTGCAAATTTTCAAGACGGGACTGATTTTCAATACTGTCTTCTTTTCTTAAATCCGTAAGATAACCGGTTTTATCAAGTACAAAACTAACATATTCAGATAGTATATAGTTTGATTGATAGCCCGTAATTTCCTCCATCATTACATAAAAATTAGTAAGCAGTCCTTTTGTTCTTGCGTTAAGGTCTTCTATTTTATCAAGATGTTTCAGCGCTTCGTAAATACTTACATCATTTTCATCCGCCCACTTGCTTAATTTTTCAATTGTTGTATCACCTATGCTTCTTTTCGGTTCGTTTATTATTCTTTTTAGCGATTGAGAATCGTTATGATTATAAATAAGTTTTAAATAAGCAATAATGTCTTTGATTTCTTTTCTGTCATAAAACTTTAACCCTCCAACCATTTTATAAGGGATGGAATAACTCATCATTGCTTCTTCTATTGAACGTGACTGTGCATTAGTTCTGTATAGAATTGCAATATCGGAATATTTTCTTTTTAAATTTTCTATTTTTTTTGCAACATACCTGCTTTCGCTAAAATCATCCGTTGCTTCGTAAACAGTTAATTTTTCCCCTTCACCTTTTGTTGAATACAGATTTTTTTCAAGTCTTTCTTCATTATTTTTTATCACTTCGTTTGCGGCATTTAAAATATTTCCCGTTGAACGGTAGTTCTTTTCCAGTTTTATTAACTTTGTATTTTTATAATCCGATTGAAAATTTAAAATTATTTTAAAATCCGCACCTCGCCAGCTGTAAATAGATTGGTCAATATCCCCTACGGCAAATAGCGAGCCTGTACTGTCTTTTGAACCGTCCGTCGGATACAGCATATTAATTAAATCATACTGCGCTTTATTTGTGTCTTGAAATTCATCTGCAAGTATATGCTTAAATCTGGCTGAATATTTATTTTTTATTTCCTCATTTTCTTTTAAAAGATTAACCGTGAGCATTAACATATCATCAAAATCAATGGCATTATTATTTGCGAGCTGACGCTCATACTCATAGTAAACTTCAGAAACTTTTTGACTGTAATAATCTTTAGCATATGTAGCATACGCACAAGCATCCTGCATTTTATTTTTAGCGTTTGAAATGGCTGCTTTTATTGCTTTTATTTCAAAAGATTTTTCATCAATATTCAATTTTTTAAGGGCATTTTTAATTATTGTTTTTGTGTCTGTATCGTCATATATTACATAATTATTATCCCAGCTTCTCCCGTCTTTTGTTTTATAATTTTCTAAATCTCTTCTTAAAATTCTTCCGCAAATATTGTGAAATGTGCCTACCCACATTCTTTTAACTATATCTTCACCTAAATATTTAGACAATCTTTCCTGCATTTCACGGGCTGCTTTGTTTGTAAAGGTAACGGCAAGAATTTCATTCGGACTTATTCCCTCTTGAACAAGATAAGCTATTCTTGAAGTCAAAACTTTGGTTTTGCCGGAACCCGCTCCTGCCAGAACAAGCACTGAACCATTCCTTGATAATACCGCATCGTTTTGCTCTTGGTTTAACCCCTGTAAAAATTCGGGCATGGTATGCATAAAGTAAATTCACTCCCCTAAATTGTATAAAATATTCCCAAAATTTCAGAAATATGTTATTATTATATAGCAAAAATTTTTAAAGGAATAAGTAGAAAATATGGATCAAAATCAAAATCAAAATCAGCCCTCAATTATGGTTCCTGTTGAGGATATGGATAAAGTAAGCCAAAATGAGGGAGAAGATGTTGATACACTGGCGCAGGAATTAGCAACAATCAGACAAAGTGCAAAAAGAATTGCAATAATAGGTTCCAGAAATTTAACAATCACGCATCAGCAGATTATTGAAACATTAACAACGAGCCTTGTTATGCAAGGAAATACAATAATTACATCGGGCGGTTCATCAGGAACAAATGCTGCAGCTATAAGAGGTGCACTTAAAGCAAATCCCGAAAAATTGAAAATAATTTTACCTCAAACAATCGGTCAACAGCCATCAGATGTTCAAGATCAGCTTATTGGCGTTCCGAATATTATAGAACATCCTGATAGGGCAATGATGACACTGGCAGATGCCAGCAGAATATGCAATAGAGAAATAATTTCCGAATGCCAGCAATTAATTTGTTTCCTTTCTCACTCATCAAATACGCTTCATAAAGCTGTTGAATTTGCGGAAGAATCACATAAAGTTGTAACAGTATTTTATTTAGACTAGAAGATAAAAACAATGAAAAACATAATCAAAAAGAGCTTGGCATTTAGTATATTTTTATTTTTAAGTTTTTTGATATGCGGGTGTTCTACTCTCTCATACACCGGAAATGATTATGTTTCAAGCAATAATGAAACCGTTAAGACTTCCGAAGATTTTCTCTTTAATACTTATAAAAAAACTTCGGGAAACGTAAATGTTAAAATGGGTATCTCGAGAACTCCGGTTCCTGAGATACTTGCTTTATATATTAAAGTTGAAAATTTATCATATGAAACGCCTTATGTTTTTAAAGTTGAGGATATAAATATTAAAAATCCCGCAGGTAATATTCAGTTTATTACTTCAAATAACTATCTTAGTATATGGCAAAATCAGGAAAGCGCTTCAATGTCTGCTATGGGCAATATGTCTTCAACAATTACAAATATGACAGGTATGACTGCCAATTATAATGAATTCAATCAATCCATGGTTCAAAGTGCATCGGAAGAAACAAATAAATCGGCATTTAACAATCTTGAAGTAAAAGGAAACCAAATTTTAAAACATACCGTAAAAACATCAACATCGATATCACCAAGAAAAGGTCAATATTTTTATTTCTTTTTTGAAGATGCGGATAAATTCCCGATAACAATAAGATATAAAGATTTGGTTTATCAGTTTAATCTATAAAACGGAGGTTATAAGTTATAAAATTTTGGGAATAAAATATACAATGCCATACTTTCTTTTATTCTGCAAAAAGAAAGTATAATATATTAGGGACTTTTTGGAGGTTTTATAATTTTAAGATTATAATATCTGTCATCATAAAAATTAAGTAAAGTAATATAACGGAGCGAAGTAATGAAAAAACATTCAAAAGAAAAACTAAAAAAAGCATTCAAGCAGGCTTTTTCGATAGGAGAGGCGGTTATTGTTA
>CADBOJ010000094.1 GCA_902796305.1 uncultured bacterium
CCCTAAAAATTTATTAATACACACTACCTAACACTAACTAACACTACTAACTTTCACGAGAATCAAGCAAAAAGATTTTCAAAGCCCTATCTTTAAGACAGGGCTTTTTTATTATTCATATTTAATTCCGGCTTCTTTGAAGCGTTTAAACACTTCTTCTAATCTCAATATAGGCTGAACCAGCGAAACTCTGAAATGATCATCGCTCATTGCACCGAACGCCTTACCGGGAGTTAATAGCACGCCTGTTTTTTCAAGAACATATTTGCAAAAATCCATTGAATGCTTAAATTTAGACGGAATTTTTATCCAGAAATACATTGTAGCATCACTTCTGGGTGCGTAGAACCCTAAATCGGTAAAGCCCTGAGCCACTATTTCACGTCTTGCGTCATATTTATCCATTATTCCTTTTACATAATCTATAGGCATTGAAAGGGCTTGAATACAAGCATCCTGAACTATTGTTGATGTGCCGTAATCAATGTTTGATTTCATTGCATAAAGATTTTGTATAAATTCTTCTTTACCTACGGCAAAACCGCATCTCCAGCCTGCCATATTAAATGTTTTGGTAAATGAATGAAATTCTATTGCTATATCCTTAGCGCCGTCTATATTAAATATAGAGTACGGTCTGTAATTTGAAAAACAAACTTCGCCGTATGCCAAATCGGATACAAGAAGAATATTGTATTTTTTACAAAATGCAACCACATCGCTTAAAAAGCTTTTCGGCGCAACAGCACCCGTCGGATTGTTCGGATAGTTTATAAAGAACATTTTAGCTTTTTTTGCAATATTTTCGGGTATATCGTTAAGGTCGATTAAAAATCTGTTTTCTTCTTTTAAATTTACAAAGTATGGCTCTCCGCCCGCAATAAGCGTACCTCTGCATAAAACAGGATAATACGGATCGGGAATTATATTAATATCCCCCGGGTCTGTGTATGCCATTGCAATATTTGCAAGCCCTTCTTTTTCCCCTATAAGAGTCTGAACTTCACTATCAGGGTCAATATCAACCATATATCTTTTTTTCATCCAATCGGCAACCGCTTTTCTTAATTCCGGCTTACCTCTAAAGTTTGGATATCCATGATTAACGGGGTTTTGAATTGCCTCAAGTGCAACTCGAATAACAGGATCGGGAGTTGCTCCGTCCGGATTACCTATTGAAATATCGATAACGTCAATCCCCTTTTTTATTGCTTCCGCTTTCATTTCCGCTAGTTCCGCAAAGATATATTTCGGAAGTTTTTCAATTCTTTGAGCCGGTTTGATTATATTTTTTGATGATGCCATTTTTTTTCCTCTTAAACTTAATAAAATTATTATAAGCTATATTGCTTTTAAAAGACAAATAAATAGTAAAAAAATCATAAAAAAGATTATAAAAAAATGAGCCTCATTTTTAATGAGGCTCATTGAGTGTTCTTTTAAATCTCTATGCGTTTGCCTCAGCAGATGCTTCCGTTTCAGCTTCCGCTTCTGCCGATTCTGTATTTGCTTTTTCTTGTTCTAATTTTGCTTGAGCTTTTTTAGAAAGCTTTTTGGTTTCTGATTTTTTATAATTTAATGTGCCGTCAGCATTTGCATTATTGATTAAATACATAACGGTTTCCGATGCTTGAGCACCTTGAGAAAGTCTGCTCTTAGCTTTTTCAACATTTAACTTCATTTCTTTTGTTTTAGGATTGTAGTACCCTAATTCTTCAATAGGTGCACCTTCTCTTTTTGCACGACTGTCGATAGCAACTATTCTGTAGCTGGGGTTTTTCTTATAACCTAATCTTTTAAGTCTTATTTTAACCACTTTAATAAATTCCTTTTTTATTTACTGTCTTAATTCTATGAAACAATAAACACATTTTATTTGCAAGAGGAATGACAAAATATTAATTATTTTGTAAAAAAATATTAAAAAATTGATTTATTTTTGCATTTTTATCATTAAAAAATACTTTATATAAGTACGGGATATCTTATAAAGGAGAGCTTTTATGAAATTTTTCAGATTTCTTATTAAAACCATTAATATCGTTAACGAATACGACAAAAAATACAGATTGGTTTAATTGTAAAATTAAATTAATATTTTAGAAAAAATTGGCAACATTCATGAAGATTGGTGTTTTATTAATATATGAGTGGTGCTATTCAAAATTATAATATAAAACTAAATTCTCCCGCAATCGAGAAAAGACTCGAATCAAGGGAGAATTTCGGCGCTTTAGATGCAAAAAAAATTCAGCAGGATACAGCTGAATTTACAAAAAAACAAACCGAAGAAATTAAAAAAGAAAATTTTATATTCAGAACATTAAGAAATCTTGGAGTTAACGACCCTAAAAAGTTAATTATTTCCGTAGCATTAACTGTTGCAACTACGGTTGGTCTTGCAGTACTGGGCAACAAAATGTCGGATAAAACAGCAAAATGGGGAATTCAAGTTGATGAATTTTTAAAAAACCAAAAATGGTATCAAAACCTGTCAACCAAACTTTCAAACACTAAAAATAAAGTTATAAGCACATTAAGAAAATCAAAAAGTTTTGATGATTTATATGCAACATTTAAAACAAAGTTTGCTAAACCTAAAGCCGATATGACGCGTGGTTACGGTCGAGGTTTTGTAAGTATATTCTCTTTAACCCCTGTTGATGTTTTAAAAAAGACATTTAAAGGCAAGAGTGAAGCGGAAATTATTAAATCACTCGAAAAACTGGTAGGCAGTGACAAGGCAAAAGAATTTGCAGGTCAAATACTCGGAAATGTAAAAGACAACAGAGAATTTTGCAAACTGTTTTCTGCTGCAATCAGAGAAAACTTCGGATGCAAAAATAACGCCGAATTCTTAAAAGTTTTGCAAAATCTTAAAAAAGGTATAGGTAAAAACGGTGCAAAACTTGACGAATTAACAAATGTTGTTATGAAAGAAAGAGGTTTGCAAGACTTTTTTATAGGAAACTGGATTCCGGGTATAAAAGGAAACCTTGGCGATTCTTTAATTAAATTTAATGTTGTAAACGGTTCTCTTGCAGATACCATGGCTGGTAAACTTGTTCAAAAATCAATTACCGTTCCAACCGAATCCGTTTCAAACTTTGTTAATGATAAATCAAGATTAGGCTTAATGCTTTGTTTAAATACAATCGGTGCTTTTAATAATATGCAGGATGCACCGAAAGATCAAAAAGCCGCAACTTTAGCGGACGATTTTGTAGGAACAATGGGAAGCATAGCTATTGCAACTCCGCTTGCTTTTAAAACAACTTATGGACTGGCTTCATTAGCTAATCTTGAAGGCAATGGTATTATAGCAAAAATGCTGAAACCGTTAGGCAAATTCTTCCATATGGGACTCAGTGCCAAAAACCCGATTTTAAGACTGGGAGGCGGAGCACTAAGGTTTGCACTTATTATGTTTGTATTTTCTTCAATGTTTAGAAAACCGATTGAAGCCGTTATTCATAAAATATTCGGAAAACCGTACAACGCAAGCGAAGAAAAAGCAAAGAAAGAAAAAGAACAGGCTGAAAAACAAATTATTCCCGAACTTGGAATTACGCAAAAGGAATTTAATGATAAAATGACGGCAAATCCTATGGCTTTGCAAAAAATACAAAATGACCCTATGCTTCAAAGGGAAATTGCCGCAAATCCCAAACTTATTTTGGATGTGCTTGACGGTAAAGAAATCAAAACAAAACCTAAAGACAAGCTTATAAGTCCCGCAAATAAAAACTTTATATCGGGCGGATATGCTAAAAGACCTTCACAAGTAAATAATGAAAATAATAAAAAGGATTACAGTGCCGACAGAGCCACATATATCCCGTCATATCAATACAAAGCTCAAACTCCGCTGGATAAAGAACAAACAGATACAATTAATGCCATTCTTATGGATGCCGATAAGGCAATAAAACGAGCAGAAAGACTTTTATAATTATATTTTAGCACCTGTTGTTTTATAAAGGCTTATTTTATCTATATAACAGTCAAGTTTTGATTGAAGAGCGACTTTTTGCATATATGAAAGACTTTCTCTCTGCTGGAGTAAATCTAATTTTGAAATTATTCCTTTATCGTATTTAACGGATGAAAGTTTAAAATCTTTTTCCTGAATTTCAAGTGCTTTTATACTGTTTTTAAATTTTTCATTGTCCGATTTAAGACTGTATAATGAATCATTTATTTCCTGAATTGATACAAGCCCTGTTTTTTGATATTGATTTAAGAGCTGTTCATACTTATTTTTGTTTAATTTCAGATTTGCAATGCGGACAAACCCCGTAAATATCGGTAAATCCATACTTGCACCTGCTAAGGACAATGAATTTTTCCAATTCATCGAGCTGTTAGCTGATGTTGCAAGAAAGGTTACAAGCCCCAGAATATTAATTGTTGGTAAAAATTCTTTTTTTGCCACTCTTACGTTAATTCCTGCCGCTTGAAGCTGATATTCAAGAGCTTTGTAATCCGGGCGGTTTAATATTACATCCGAAGAAATTTCATTCGGAATTTCAAGATTATCCGAAAGATTATCGGCATCAATCCTTTTATAATTTTCAGTGTTATTGGGGTTATCGCCGATTAAAACAGCAAGCGAATTAAGTGCACTCTGTCTTAATTTTTGATATTCAAGCATTTCATTTTTTGCCAGCACATATGATTTTTCGGCAAGAATTAAATCCGAAGTTGAAACAAGCCCCTCTTGATTTGACAATTTCATAATATTATATATGTTTTCTCTGTCCGAAATCAGTTTATCCTGAATTTCAATTATTTTATCAAGCTTAACAATGTTGTAGTAAGTTCCAGCTACCATTGAAACTATTGCTATGTCCGATACACGAGTTTGAAATTCTGCGGCATTATAAAGTTTTTTGGCTGATTTTGTTTTATCCCAATTTTTTCCAAATATATCAGCTTCCCAGCTTGCTATAACAGGAAGCGCAAAATTTGTCTCGCTTTTTGTAGTTTGAGGCATTTTCACAACTGCCGGCGAACCCATTATCGACATAGCGGGAAGCTGACCCGCACGGGCAGCAAGAACATTAATATTTGCTTCTTCAAGTTTTAAGCCTGCTGTTTTTATATCATAGTTATTATTAACGGCTTTTATTATATATTCTTCAAGATAAGCGTCGTCTAATTTTTTCCACCAATCAAAATTAATACAATCAAGTACGGAAACTTTTTCTTGCTTATTTCTGTCCAAAATGGCATAAACAGGGCAAGTCATCACAAGATTAAATGATAATGTTGTTAATAATCCCAAAGCCAGTAATTTTTTCATATCTTCCCCAAAATATAATTTGCATTAATTTTATTAAAATGCTAACATATTAATGTTGCAAAAGCAACATATTTACAATGTAACATATTGGGGATTTATTTGATATTTTATTAAAATATAGGAATGACCATGAATATAAAGTACGAAGATTCTCTATTTTATCAAATTAATTCTTGTTCAAGGTATTTTCATTTTGTTTTTGAACAGTTAATTAAACAATTGGATATCGGCATCAGTGCTATTGAACATCTGGCATTAAGTATAATTATTGATACTAAAGACTGCTGTCAGAGAGATTTAGCAAGAATAATTCTAAAAGACAGGGCATCCGCAGGAAAAATCGCATCATCTTTAGAAAAAAAAGGATTTATAAAAGTTAATTTGGAAACAAAAAATAACCGTCCGGTTAAAATACTAACCCCGACAAAAAAAGGCAAAAATATGCACAATACAGTAAACGAGGCCTTATGTCCGTTAGTTAAAAAAATCGAAGATGAAGTATCTTCAAAAGTAACAGAGGATACTATTCAAACTCTTAAAAACTTCAAACGCGTAGTAGAAAAAACATTAAAATCAAAAATATAAAATCAGGAGAAAACAATGACCGAAGCAGATGACAATAAAAATAACAAAATTATAATCAAAAAAAGATTCGCTATAATTGGAGCAATTGCATTAATAGCGGTACTGGTCAGCTTATTTTTTATTTACAACTCTAAATTTCAATCAACGGACGATGCTTACGTTGAAGCCGATATAATTCAGGTTACGCCAAAGGTGTCGGGACATATTAAAGAAAGCTATATTAAAGACAATATGCCGGTTAAGGAGGGAGAAGTTGTAGCAAAAATAGAAGATGATATGTATCTTGCAAAATACGAACAGGCAAGAGCAAATTACAGAAGAGCTCTGCTTAATCAAAAGAATGCAAAAGCTAATTTAAAAGCTGCGGATTCTCAAATTAACCTTGCTAAAACAGACCTTGAAAGATACTCGATTCTGTATCAGGAGGGCGCTGTTTCAAAGCAAACTCTCGATAAGGCTCAAAACACTTATAATAATGCAGAAGCTTCGCAAACAAAAGCAAGAGAAAATATTTTTTCAAACGGAAGAAATGTTGCCGATGCCGATTTAAAATCACTGGAAGCTGCAATGAAACAGGCGAAACTTAATCTTGAATATACAAATGTTATCGCTCCGAATACGGGTATTGTTACAAACAGAAGAATTGAAAAAGGAAGTTATGTATCAGCAGGAAGCCCTCTATTTGCAATCGTTCCCGATAAAATATGGATTGTAGCCAACTTTAAAGAAAATCAGGTAGGTCAAATGCATCCGGGACAACCCGTAACAATAAAAATTGATGCTTACCCCAACAAAAAATTTAAAGGTAAAATCGATTCCATTCAAAGGGCATCGGGCGCAAAATCAAGCTTGTTCCCTCCCGAAAATGCCGTGGGCTCATTTGTTAAAATAGTTCAAAGGATTCCCGTTAAAATAGTTTTTGATGAAGAAATAGATAAAGACAAATACAATATTGTTTCAGGTATGAGCGTTGTACCAAAAGTAAGGGTTAAATAATGTCTTTTGATACGGCGGAAAATTGGAAACCTTCTAAAAATCCGTGGATAACTTGTATACCTTTAATGGTTGCAGCATTTATGTTTGTCCTTGATGAAACAATCGCAAATGTTGCACTTCCTTATATGGCGGGAAGCTTTAGCGTATCAAGACAGGAAAGCACATGGATTTTAACAAGCTATTTAATAGCTTCGGGTATAATCATTCCGTCTGTTGATTTTTTCTGTAAACTTACGGGAAGAAAAAACTTTTTCATTTTAAGCATTATTATTTTTACGGTTTCTTCTTTTTTATGCGGAATAGCTAATTCTCTCCCTGCTATGGTTATAACAAGAATATTTCAGGGGATTGGAGGCGGAGCGGTATTACCGTTGGCGCAGTCCATAATGCTTGAACTTTTCCCCGTTGAAAAAAGAGCACAATCAATGGCAATGTTCGGACTTGTTGTTGTAATCGCCCCTATTATCGGGCCTGTCCTCGGCGGATGGATTACAATAAACTGGTCGTGGCCTTTTATATATTTTATTAACATTCCAATAGGTATTATAGCTGTATTTTTGGCAAAAGAATGTATTGAAGACCCGCCTTATGCAAGAAGACAAAAGAATGTTAAAATCGATTTCAGCGGTTTTATTATGCTTATCGGCTGGCTGACCTGTATGCAGATAGTGCTCGATAAAGGTAATGATGCCGATTGGTTTGGCTCGTCGTGGGTTTGCTGGATGACTTTTTTTGCGGTAGTGTTTGCGATTACATTTTTTGTAATTCAAGCAAAGAAAAAAGATGCTCTTGTTAATCTTAATGTATTTAAGGATTTGAATTTTTCGTTCGGAACTTTAATGCAGATAGTTATGCATGGAGTATTGCTGGCATCATTAGCCATATTGCCTCAATTTTTACAAGGACTAATGAAGTACGACGCCTATTTGTCAGGGTTATCAATGATGCCGAGGGGTATCGGAGCGCTTGCCTGTGTAATATTTATGGGAACAATCGGAAGCAAAATGAATAACAAACTCCTTGTAACAATGGGGCTGGCGCTTTTAAGTATAGCAGGGTTTATGCTTTGCAGTCTAAACTTGGAAATTTCGCCCATAAGTATCGCTATTCCAAATTTTATTATGGGAATAGGTATGTCTATGTCTATGATTCCGATTATTACTCTATCTACAATGACGCTTACTAATGAGCAGATGACAAATGCTTCAGGTGTTCAAAATCTTCTTAAAAATTTAGGCGGGGCTGTCGGAACTTCAATTATGACAACAGTTATATCACGCCATGCACAAATTCATCAAACAGCGCTTGTTAAAAACCTTACAATGACAAACGACAATTTTATTGAAAGATTTAATGCTTATACTGCCATGTTTCAAGGAATGACCGACCATGTTACAGCATCTAATACAGCAGGAGCTATGCTTTATAAACAAATGCTTCTTCAAGCCAATATGGGAGCATTCAGAGATGCGTTTGAACTTTGCGCCGTTGCATGTTTGGTTATTATACCTTTGATTTTCTTTGTTAAGGGTATGAAAAAGTAAGTACGCTAAACAGTTACGATAAAAATTAAAAAACGGGTAAATTAAAATTTACCCGTTTTTTAATTATCTATACTTTTCTTTTTCTTGCAGCTTCAGATTTTCTTTTTCTTTTTACTGACGGTTTTTCATATCTTTCTCTGCGTTTTATTTCAGATAATATACCTGCTTTTTGGATTTTTTCTTAAATCTTTTAAGAGCAGATTCTATATTTTCATTTTCACGAACTCTTACTTCGGGCATCTTATTCACCTCCTTTGAAG